>NZ_PNJW01000060.1 GCF_013822155.1 Flavobacterium sp. | reverse complement strand
TACAGTAGCGGTCACAATTGAATTAGCGGCTAATGCAGGTACTTTTACAGGAATTCAAACAATTTGTAACTCAACTGGAAATTTTGATTTAAATACATTATTAGATGGAACCCAACAAGCTGGTGGAGTTTGGATAAACGGTCAAGGGGACACAATTACTAATATTATATCAGTTACTGATTTAATTGCAGGGACCTATACTTTTGTGTATACTGTTACAACTACTTGTAATTCAGATTCTGAAGTAGTTCAATTAACTATTATTCAAGCACCAACAATTACCATAGATGACGTTATTGTATTAACCCCAATTTGTCAAGGAGAAAGTACTACTATTACAGTATTCAATTTGGCTAATGGTAATTATTCAATAAATTATTCATTAACAGGTAGTAATATTTTAGCAAATCAAACAGTTTTATTAACTGCTTCAGATGGTGAAGGAAGTTTCACAATAGATTCAACACAATTAGTAAATTCAGGAATTACTACTTTAATTTTAAATTCTATTACTAATTCTGATTCTACTTGTACAACAACATTGTCTGGACTGTCTTTTACTATTGAAATTTTACCAATACCAACTATTTCTACTGCTACAATTCAAATTGCAAATGTCTGTTACGGGAATGAAATAGTTGTTCAAATTTTAGGAGCAACCAATTTAACTGATGGAAATTACCAATTTGTATATTCTATTCCTAATGCAAATCCAATAACCGGAAATTCAGGCATTATTTCAATAGTGAGCGGAAATGGACAATTTACTATACCTGCAACAGTTTTTCCATTAGCAGGTGTTTATACGATGTCACTAATTTCAATTTCAAATTTAGCAACAAATTGTATAAATTTAAATCCAAATGTCGCAGTTACATTTGAAATATTAGCTCAACCAATAATCACGGAAGCATTAGTTTCAATGGCTGGAATATGCGTTAACACTGAAGGAACAGTTTTAATTTCAAATGCAAATAATTTATCAGATGGAACCTATCAGTTAACCTATCAAATTTCCGGAGCAATAATTTATAATGAAACAATACCGGTTGTTTTCACGAATGGGGGAGCAAGTTTTATTGTGCCGTCTTCAGTAATAAATAATTTTGGAAATGTTACAATTTCAATAAATCCTATAAATTCAAATACAGGCAATGAATGTGGTTTTTCCGGGCATACTTTTAATACAGTAACCATTGCTATTGAAGAAATTGAAACTCCACAATTAATTGAGGGAGGAAATTTGTTTTGTGAAGATGATAATGCTACAATTGCCGATTTAACAAATGGTATAATTGGAAGCGAAACTATAATTTGGTATGATGCTCCATCAAGCGGTAATGCTTACAGTAACTCAGATTTATTGGTAGATGGGATAACTTATTATGCTTCAATTCAGTCAAGCACAGGATGTGAAAGTGCAGTAAGACTTCAGGTAATCGTAGTGATTAAAGACTGTACTGAAATTGTAATTCCTGATGGATTTTCTCCGAACGGGGATGGAATCAATGAAGTATTTGAGATTAAAAATATTAGAACATTGTATCCTAATTTCACACTCGAAATATTCAATCGTTATGGAAACATACTTTATAAAGGTAATGCAAATTCGCTCGATTGGGATGGAACTTCTGATAAAGGAATTCAAATAGGTGGGAATAAACTTCCTGTGGGAGTATATTTCTTTATTATAAACTTCAACGATGGTAGTAGAAAACCATTACAAGGTAGAGTTTATTTAAGCAGATAAAAGATTATAACGTTATGATAGGAAAACATATAAAATATAAAATCCATTTAATCATCTTATTGGTGACCTTGGTTTCAAATGCCCAACAAGACCCTCAATATACTCAGTATATGTATAATATGAGTGTTATTAATCCGGGTTATGCAACAGATGATTCAGAGGTCATTAATTTTGGTGCCTTATATAGAGCTCAATGGGTAGGTTCAGAAGGAGGCCCAACTACCGGAACTTTTTTTGCTCATTCACCCATCGCTAAAAAAGTAGAAATGGGAATTTCTGTAGTGCATGATGAAATAGGCGATGTGGTAAAAGAAAGTAATGTATTTGTTGATTTTGCTTATGTTTTAAACTTGAATGAATCTAATAAACTTTCTTTTGGAATTAAAGGAGGAGCAACTTTTTACAGCACGAACTTTAATGGTTTTATATATTCAGATGAATTACCGGATCCTGCATTTGCTGAAAATTTGAGTAAAACTTTTCCAAATATCGGAGTTGGAGCATTTTATTTTGGTGAGAATTATTATTTAGGATTGTCAAGCCCAAATCTTTTAAAGTCTAAACATCTTGAAAAGCAGGATGGTGTTATTGCAACAGGAGTTGAGGAAATACATTATTTTTTCACTGGTGGTTATGTATTTAATTTAAATGATAATTTAAAATTTAAACCGGCTTTTATGACAAAAGCGGTTGCAGGTGCTCCAATGTCGTTAGATCTCACGGCCAATTTTTTAATCAATAATGTTTTTGAACTAGGTGCCGGTTATCGTTGGGATGACTCTGTGAGTGGTTTAGTAAATTTCAAAATTACACCTTCGTTACGAATTGGATATGCTTATGATTATACCCTTTCCAATTTAGGAAAATTCAATACCGGAAGCCATGAAATTATGTTATTATTTGATTTAAATAAAAAAGGGAAAACAAATGGTTACGACAAATCTCCACGATTTTTCTAAAATAATAAAGATGAGAAACAACTTTTATATACTATTCTTTTTGTTGGTTTGCCAATTGATTCTGGCTCAGAAACCTTCAATCAAAAAAGCAAATGAACTTTTTGCTAACAAAGCTTATGTCGAAGCTGCAAAAATGTATGAACAGCTCAAACAAGATAAAAAAGTTTTACAAAATTTAGCAGATTCTTATTACTTCAATGCTCAAATGAAGTTTGCATCAACGCATTACGGAACTTTATTTTTTACTTACAAAGACAGTGTGAAATCGGAATATTATTTTAGATATGCCAACGCGTTGAAAGGAATTGATGATTATGAAAAAGGAGATGTGATTATGGGCGAATATTTAAAATATTCTGTTGATACCAAGAAATTTAAAGAGCATTTAAATAATATCGTACCTTTTAATTACACCGTACGACAAATGTCGCGAAGCAATAGTACCGGTGATTTTGGAATTTCTTTTTTTGGTGAAAAAGTCGTTTTTGCTTCACTCAGAAACACAGAAAGTCCACTTTATAAATGGAACGACAGACCATATCTCGATTTATATGAAGCAACCGTTTCTAAAGATGGAATATTAGAAAACATAAAGCCATTTTCTGAAATCATCAATACTAAAACACACGAAAGTTCAGCAACCTTTTCCAAAGATGGCAAGACGATGTATTTTAATCGTACCAATGATGTACAAGTTCAAGTTGGGGAAGAAAAATTTGCTTCTGTAAAACTCTTCAAAGCCGTATTCGAAAATAATGCTTGGACAAATGTAACCGAATTGCCTTTTTCAAGCGATCAGTTTTCAACACAGCATCCGATGTTAAGCCCAGATGAAAAGAAGTTATATTTCTCAAGTGATCGTCCCGGTTCTATAGGCTCGTTTGATATTTATTTTGTTGACATTTTTGAAGACGGAGGTTATGGAGAACCTCAAAATTTGGGTGACAATATCAACACCATTCATCGTGAACAATTTCCTTTTATTGCCGAAGATGAGACACTTTATTTTGCCTCTGATGGGCTTCAAGGCTTGGGAGGATTAGATATTTTTATGGCTCGAACGTATGATGAAGTTTATGGAAAACCAATCAATTTAGGGGAAACCATTAATACAGGCATGGATGATTTTGCCTATGTATTGAAAAACAATGAAAACATTGGATATTTTGCTTCAAATCGTAAAGGAACTGATAATTTATATTCTTTTGTTCGCGAGGAAAATGAACGTAGATTTATAGTTGAAGGGGATGTTCGGGATATTAATACGAAAGAACTTTTACCGGGAACTACCGTTACGTTATTTGACATGGACGATAAGTTAATCGGTCAGCTAGTAGTAGGTGAAAATGCAGATTATGTATTCAATTCTGAACCCAATACAAAATATAAAATTGTGGCCGATCGAGATTTCTATGCTTCCAAAACTGAAATTTTTGAAACAACGGATGATGGTCGGGTTCGATTCACAATCGAGTTGGAAATTGAATCCTATGATGATGCGGAAGATATAATTGTAACGAAAGAAGATGGGTTGGTTTATATTCAATTAGAAAACATTTATTTTGATTTAGATAAATGGGATATAAAACCGGAAGCAGCAAACACGTTGGATGTTTTAGTGGCCATTATGAAAAAATACCCACGAATGGAAATTGAGTTGGGTGCCCACACCGATACCCGAGCATCGGATGCCTATAATTTACGCTTGTCTCACAACAGAGCTAATTCAACCTTAGAATACCTGGTAGAAAATGGAATCGAAAGAAACAGAATGCGTTCAAAAGGTTTTGGTGAACGAGTTCCTTTAATTAATTGTGGTGATAACTGTTCTGAAGTCGAACATTCAATCAACCGTAGAGTAGAATTTATTGTACTGAAATAAATTACTTGATAACTAAATCATATTTAGAAAGCAATCCTTTTAAACCTTCGGTTGAAAAGATTGCTTTTTTAAGTTTATTTTTTTCAGGATCTAAAACAAAGTCATAACTACTGTAAAAATCTGCTTTCTCTAAATTGGTATCAATAAATACGGCTCTTCTTAAATTACAGTTGTCAAATAAAACTTCGGTCAAATCGCTTCCCATAAAATCAACCGAAACCATGCTGCAATTAATAAATTGCATTTTTTTAAGTTTTAAGGAGTAAAACTGTGCATAATCCAATAAACAATCGGTAAAATTAAAACTATAAATAACCTGATCTGTCATAGCAAAATTGACAGCCGTAAAATTGCAACCTATAAACTGAACATCGCGTAACGAAACATAATTGATTTTGGTTTCCTTAAAATTGCATTCATAAAAAGTACATTCTACAAATACAACTCCCGAAAAATCACAAGCTGAAAAATCACATTTTTTAAAAATGCAATTTTCATATTCTTTATACCGAATACCACTTTCTTCAAAAACAATATGTTCTATTTCTTCGTTAAATATATAATCAGAAGCCATTGCAAAAGGATATAAAAAGTTATAAAAAAAGCTTCTCGAAGGGGAGAAGCTTTTAGTTTTTGTGACCTCGACTGGATTCAAACCAGTAACCTTCTGAGCCGTAATCAGATGCGCTATTCAGTTGCGCCACGAGGCCTCAATGCGGGTGCAAATATAGGAATATTTGTGTAACTTGCAAACCAAATTTAAATAATACTGCTTTTTTATGAACCTTGAAAAGTACATCCGCATCGTACAAGATTTCCCAAAACCGGGAATCATCTTTAAAGATATTACACCACTATTAATCACACCGGCCGCTCGTCAGGAGTGTTTGTCTATTCTATTGGAAAACGTAAAAGAGTTAAAAATCGACAAAGTAATCGGTGTCGAAAGTCGTGGCTTTTTCTTCGGAATATTATTGGCAAACGAACTGAATGTCGGCTTCATTCCGGTTAGAAAACCGAACAAATTGCCTTTCGATACCATTTCCGCCTCATACGATTTAGAATACGGAACAGATGCCTTGGAAATCCACACCGATGCCATTCAAAAAGGCGACCGCGTCCTCATCCACGATGATGTTTTAGCCACCGGAGGCACCGCAAAAGCCGTTTGCGAATTAGTAGAACGATTAGGTGGAGAAATTGTTCAAGTCAATTTTCTAATGGAATTAACTTTTTTAAACGGAAGAGAAAAAATTAAAGAATACCCAATTTTTGCAGCAATAACCTATTAGTTATTTTTCGTCTAAAGCTCTTGTTGTTACATAATATCGCCAACCGATAATTGCCATTTGCCATTTTTTAGCTTTGGCTAAGTCCAAACCTTGTTTTGTAAAACTAGGTAAAATGATTTTGTTTAGTTGTGCTAAATACTTAAACATAGATTTTTAATTATTAAAAAATTAGCTTTCTTCTCTAACCATTTTCATCACCCAAAGGGCACAACCGGCTGCGAGTAAACCAAAACAAGCCATCACCAGCCAATTCATCTGATACCCAAATGCAGCTATAAGTTCCATACCCATTTTTGAACTCATAATGTGAGCCAAACTAAAACTCATCGTATACAATGCCATGTACCGTCCTTCCTGACCGCGGGGGGCTCTGCTCAAGGCAAAAGAGTTTGAAAACGGAAATGCAAACATCTCCCCAAAAGTCAAAAACAGAATATTAATGACCAAAATTCCTGCCCACACATTAATCAACAACGAAAAGAATCCCAAGGCCATACAAAACGAACCAAAAAGAACAATCTTTAACCGATTAATTTGCTTGCGTTCAAAAAATCCCACAATAGGCATTTCTAATAAAAAGATTAAAAATCCGTTCAACGTCATCAACAAACCGGTTTGAAATTCAGTCAAACCATACATTTCCTTGTGATACAACGGAAGGGTAGTAAACAACTGAAAGAAAATCATCGCCGTAACAAAACTCACAAATAAGAAAACCCAAAAAGGTTTGTCCTGATAAACCGAACGTTTCGGCATTTCAAAAGCATCGTGTGCGTCTGCCGTTGTTTTTTTCTTCTCTTTCACCAGTATCCAAAAGATAGAGATAGCCAAGATACAAGTAGCACCATCCACCCAAAACAACCCGGAATACCCCATGTTCATAATAATCAATCCCCCCAAGGCAGGCCCTGCAGCAAATCCTAGATTAACAGCTAGTCGTACCAACGTTAAGGCACGGGTTCTGTTTTCCGGTTTTGCATAGGCACCTAGCGAAACAAACATTGCAGGGCGAAACATATCGGCAATAATCATCACAAAAAACCAAGCAATACAAAGTGTATAAAACTCCGTGATGTAAGGAAATATAAACAACAAAAATCCGGTCGACATCAAACTAAAAATCATCACCTTATAAAACCCGATTTTGTCCGCCAGTTTCCCTCCAATCCACGAACCCAGCATCGAACCCGCTCCAAAACAAACCATAATCCAACCCACTTCGCGATAACTGAATGCTAAATCCTCTTTTAAATATTTAGACAAAAACGGCAAAACCATCGTTCCTGCCCGATTGATAAAAGTGATAATAGCTAAAATCCAAACCTCTCTCGTAAAGCCACGAAAATTATTGATATACCTTAAAAAAGCAGTTTTGAGCATGTTGGATGTTTCAAGCGGTAAAGGTAAAAAACTTTAAAGGCCTAAAACTTACTCCGCAATTATTTTTTAAACGAGTTGATAACAACCAAACTTATCCCCAAACCACTTCCTCGCTCTCCAAAGTCTCCTGACTTCGTAGTAATCTTATAAACCAAAGAACTAAAAAATTAAAAGAACAAAAAAACAAAACATTCTCTACTTTCAAAAACTACACCTACAAAACTCATGGCCTGAAATTCCTTGTCCCGAAGCTTCTCAAGGTTACATGGTTAAATACACCTCTTTTCTGTCATCTTACATGTTTTTAAGTATATTTGTTAATGAGATTGTGGAGGTTTTTTCAAAGTCTTACGTTAGCGACAAGCGTGCAAGAATATTATGGAATCAAGACTTATTTTCGAATCAGATAAAACATATCAGCTAAATGTTGAATGGCTCAAAGAGCATACTTCTGACAGCGAATGGAAATATTTAAATTCAGAAAATCTTGATCAACAAATTATTTTTAAAATAATTAACGAATTCATTACGACAGAAAATCTCTTCCTTGTCATTAATAGAGAAAAATCAAACGAAATCCATAAATCAAATTTCATGGAAGAATTTATAAATTTATATGGTAAAATTGATTTTAAAATCTGGGACAAAAACTTTGTAAACGTTATAGAATTTAATAAGGAAGTCTATCGTCAAGGAATAAACACCACTCGCAAACATTAGTTTTTCAATAATGGCAAGACTTCTTCAAATCAGTTAAGTAAGCTAGTGAAATAAAATTTTAGTTATATTTGTTTGGTCAGTGCTAAAAGTAAACACTGAATGAATGTTGAGAACCCTCACCCCCAATTTCCTTCAAAACAAACAATAACTATAAATGATGAAAACCGCCATAAAAAAAAATAACATTACTATAATTACAGTTATTTATTGCTGTTTTTATTTTCTAAACACAAATTCACAAACGGTAACAACAGTAGCCGGAAGCAGTCCCGGATATTTAGATGGAGTTGGAACATCCTCTCAATTTAATGGTCCGGCAGGGGTGGTAGTTTCAGCAGACGGAAGCCTATTTGTAGCAGACAGAATCAATCATCGCATCCGCAAAATTTCACCTTCAGGTGTCGTTACAACCTTCGCCGGAAATGGTGTTGCTGGCTTTTCTGATGGTATCGGAACCGCAGCACAATTTAATTATCCAATGAATCTAGCCTTTGATCAATCAGGAAATATAATTGTTGCTGATTCCAATAATCATAAAATTAGAAAAATAACTCAAACGGGTGAAGTAACCACTATAGCCGGTAATGTTTCTGGTTTTGCAGATGGTACAGGAACGACAGCAAAATTTAATTATCCCGAAGGTGTGGCAGTCGATAATGCAGGAAATGTTTTTGTAACAGACACAGGGAATTCACGAATTCGAAAAATCACTTCAACGGGAGTAGTAACTACTTTGGCAGGAAGTGATGCTTTTGGTTACGCAGATGGAGTAGGAGTTCTGGCAAAGTTTTGGAGTCCATCAGGCATAGCTGTTGATGCATCAGGAATGATTTTCGTAGCTGAAAAGCAAAATAATAGAATCCGAAAAATAACTCAAGCGGGAGCAGTAACAACATTTGCTGGCAACGGAACATCAGGTTCTACTGATGGCATGGGAACTACAGCTCAATTTTCATCTCCTTTTTGCCTGGCTTTAGATGCAACGGGAAATGTTTTTGTAACAGATGCGGCAAATAACCGTATACGAAAAATCACTTCCGCCGGTATGGTATCAACATTTGCGGGAAGTTCTCAAGGTTATCTTGACGGCATAGGAACCGCAGCAAAATTTTATTATCCATTAGGCATTTCAGTAGCAACGGATGGAACTGTTTTCATCGGAGAATCCGGGAATAGTCGAATTCGAAAAATCACTAATAATTTAAATATAGATAGTTATCAAATAGAAAATCAAATCACCGTATACCCAAATCCCGCCACTTCCATAATCCATTTAGAGTTAAATAATAGAACAATATCAAAAATAAACATAATTGATATGAATGGAAGATATATACAAGCTAACCACATTTTAAACCATGAAAATAAGATGTACATAGGCAATTTACAAAATGGAATTTACACACTGCAAATTTTTACGGATAACGGAATAATTTATAAAAAAATCATAAAGAAGTAATATTCTCAAAAACCAATATATTTACTTCATCATTATTTAAATACCCGCTCTAGCAACTAACCATTTGCCGCAATGCTTTTTCAAATCTAAACCAATAACTGATATCAAAAAATGACAAAAAAAATAGTATTGGCAATATTGGTAATACAAATTTTATCTTGCCAGACAAAGAAAAAAGAACATTCCGAAGAATTTATTAAAACCCAAAATGAATTAACCGAAAAACTCACAAAAATTAGTACACAAAGTGCTTTTAATGGATTTGGTGTAGCTTTAACAAACGACAAAGAAGTTTTATATCAAAATGGATTCGGACTGGCAAACCTAGAAAAAGGAGAAAAATATACTGAAAATACAATTCAAAATATTGCATCAGTTTCAAAAACATTTGTTGGTATTGCAATGCTGAAAGCCCAAGAGTTAGGAAAACTAAAACTTGACGACCCAATTAGTAAGTACCTGCCTTACAAAATTGAAAATCCAAAATTTAGACAAACCCCCATTACAATAAGACAACTTGTTACGCACACTTCTTCAATACGCGACAATGAAGAGTATCTTCATAGAGCTTGGGTTTTAGAGGATACTGTAAATTTAGAAAAGAATTTAAAAATTGACATTGGAGTGTGCAAGTTCAGTGCACCATCAACAGCAGTTTCAATGGAAGATTTTTTGATAAATGTACTAACTGAAAAAGGTAAATGGTTTAAACCAACTACTTTTAATGATCACAAACCCGGACTAATATTTGAATACTCAAATATGGGAACAACTTTGGCTGCCTTGATCTTGGAAAAAGCAACAGGTGAAAAATTTGATGAGTTTACTGCAAAGTATATATTCCAACCACTGAAAATGGAAAGTACTGGTTGGACTCTGCGTTCTGTAGACATGAAAAAACATTCAAGGCTTTACATAAATAAAAAAACAGCCTATCCTTTCTATAGTTGTATAACTTATCCCGACGGAAGTGTCATTACATCAACCAAGGATATGAGTAAATACATTGGTGAACTAATGAAAGGTTATACCGGCAATGGAACACTATTGAGTAAGAATAGTTACAAAGAATTATTCACTCAGCAACTTAAAGCTGAAAATTTTATAGACAGAAGTGCAAGCGAATACAGTGATGAGTATAACATAGGAATTTTAATGGGATTTGGTTCAACAGGAAATTTTGGACATACTGGTGGCGATCCGGGAATGTTTTCCGTTATATGGTTTGATAAAAACACCAAAACGGGAAGATATTTCATCATAAATACAGATTGGGATGATAAAAATTCTGGTAAAAGCCAAAAAGAAATTTATGATTTATTGGATGAATACTCAATAAAACTAAACAAATTAAGTAAAGAAGAAAAATAACAAGGCAACTAACACCAACTTCTAACAACGGCAGGTTTAGAACTAAAAATCCGTCACATCACAACCCTCAACCCCTAACAAAAATTATGAAAAAACATAACGCCATACTATTGATGCTCTTTTTCACAACGATATCATTCGGGCAAGTAGCAAACGAAACCGACAAAACACAAATTAAAAAGCTGCTATTGGAATCTTTTGACGAAATATGGTCAAAATTAAGTCCTGAAAACATGCACAAATACTACACAAAAGACTTCATGCTTTTAGAAAACGGCGAAATTTGGAATAACGATTCAATTGCAAATTATTTAAATAAAGCCATACTTCGCAAACCAAATCCAACACGAATCAATACAATAGAAATCATTGAAATTAAAATCGCAAACAATAGGGCATGGGTAGCATACCATAACCGGGCGATATTCACCATAGAAACTACAATTGTTAGAAAAGCACATTGGCTCGAAAGTGCAACAGCAATTTTAACAGAGAACGGATGGAAACTCGAAACCCTCCACTCAACACCAATAAAAAAGGAATAAAAACGAACGGAAATTTCTACTCGAGAAATTACATATTTTAAATAAAACAAACCCCTCTATACTACCACAACCATATAAGCTATTTTTGAACCCCTTATGAAAAAGACATTCACAATAATTTTACTCGCAATTTTATTTTCAGGATGTAAGCCGGAAGTGCAAATTCCACCGACATCAAAAATAGATGCTAAATTTATTGTTTTCGGTCATAACTTAAGTAAAACAACTATTGTGGATTCAACTAAAGCTCATGAATTCAATTTCAAAAACTATATGGATTTTGGATTTAGAGTAGAGAATAAGGTTTATGATATTGAATATCTTCTTCTGCTAAATGATAATGGACGTCTGAAAGCGATGGAAGAGCATAAAAGTCCAAATTCTTATTTATATAAAAAAACAGTAAAAAAATTGCCAATTAATATTGAAACTATTGGTCATAAAACATTAATAAGATTTTCAACTTCGAGAGAATATATTATTGATGGGTTAGACACAATAAAAATTGAAAAGGTTTTTCCAAAGCATAAACTTATATTAGTTGGTGATGAGGATGATGTTAGAAATAGTTTTTATCATTACAAATAAAAAAACGGATTATACCAACCCCCTCAAACCCCCACCCACAAATGACAACCAAAAAACAAACCCTTTGGCAAATCACTAAGAAATATTCCGTTTTGATAAGCTTGCTCATTTCTGTAATTTTAATACTAATAGCAGCCGCACTATATCCTGGCGGCTCATTGTTTGACAATAATGCGATAGGCTTTCAATGGTCAAAAAATTTCATCAGCAACCTGTTTCAAACAAAAGCAATAAATGGCTCACAAAACCCTGGCTGGATTTGGGCACTGATAGCAATGGCATTTCACTCGGTAGGCTATGGAATTTTTTTCATCAATATGTCAAAAAAGATGACTTCAAAACCGTGGGCTACTATTTTAAAAATGATAGGAGTAACCAACTTAATACTTATTTTCTTAATCGCAACGCCCTTGCACGACGTCGGAGTACTATCAATCATCCTAACATTGTTAGGGCTATTCACCATTACCTTAGTGATCCTAAAGTCAAAACGGCACACACTTAAATTCGCCTGCATTAGTTGCTTACTCACCTATTACGGTTTCTTTTTCGTTTATGGTTTTGGATATTTAGATTTAGCAGTCATAATGCAAAAAGTATACATACTAAGCTCTTTGCTAATAGTTTTAGCACTCGAGTATGCAACCAAACAGGAAGACTTCATACAAGCCAAACCATAATTCACAATTCCTAATTCGTAATTCTCAATCCACTTCTCAAACACCAAAGAGATGGATATTTTTAAATTACTTAAATGCTAAAATAAATCTCATATATCTTATTTTTTGTATTATTTTATTTACTATATTCGTTTAAAATAATAAAAAGGTGTATAAACCTAAGTATATCAAATAGTTGGATGATATTTATTGAAAAAACAAAATAACGAAAATGGCATTATATAGACTTTGGGATTATATCTCCTTTTCCGAAAATTGGAAAAACTGTGATACATCACTTTTAGATGATATTGCACCATCTTGGTTTGCACGTAGAGAAGTTTTACAAGCAAATTCAGAGGAATACAAAGAATTTATTAACCGATTAAAAAGACGACACGCTATTGAAACAGGCATTGTTGAAAGAATGTATGATGTTGATAAAGGTGTTACAGAAACTTTAATTAATGAAGGATTTATATCTTCATTAGTAAGTCACGGAGATACAAATGTACCTAAACAAACATTGTTCAATCATTTGCAAGACCATTTGGACGCAGTTGATTTTATATTTGACATTGTTAAAGAAAATAGACCTCTTACAAAAGGATTTATTTGTGAATTACATCAATTAACGACACGACACCAAGAATTTGCAGAAGGAAGAGACCAATTTGGTAATAAAACTAAAATTCCACTCATCAAAGGCAGATTTAAAGAACGTGAAAATAACCCTACACGAGAAGACGGTACGACTATATTGTATTGTCCACCTGAACACGTAGAAGCAGAAATGGATAAGTTAATTGAGATTTACAATGAACTTAATGAACAAAATGTAAATCCACTAATTATAGCAACTTGGGTACACCACGCATTTACCACAATACACCCGTTCCAAGATGGAAATGGCAGGGTAGTTAGGCTCATTGCAAGTTTGATTTTGATAAAAAGCAACTTTTTCCCAATTACAGTTTTAAGGGAAGAGGCTAAAGTCAAATATATTCAAGCATTGGAAGAAGCAGATAATAATCAGCCTCAAAAGTTAGTAACTTATTTTGCAGAAATCCAAAAACGCAATATTGAAGAAGCCCTTAATATCAAAGAAGTAAGCAATACGTCTTTGAGCGAAGTAACTAATATCTTCAAACAAAAAATCTTACGAAAGCAACAAGAGAAACAACAACAATATGATAGAACACTTGCGGAGAACAGGTTACAAGTGTTTAATTATTGTAGTCAATTTCTAAATGAGTACAAGCACAAACTTGAAACAGAATTTGATGATAGTGTTGCTTTGTATATTGGAAGTGGCAGACCTGATGATGCCACAAAACAACATTACTACTATGAGCAGATAGTTAGTTATGCCAAAAAGCACAACTACTATTTTAATAGGACATTACCTAAATCATATTTCAAATTTGGAATTGAGTTTGAAGGAAAAAAATATGAGTTAGGAATTACTTTACATCATTTTGGTTATGATGATAGCGTTATTGCTATTGGTGCGTTTTTGGAGTACAAAGGTATTTTACCAAACGAAGACACTGATACAACGATACCTCTTGACATAAAACCACACGTTATTTCTATAAAAGATGAGGTTTCATCAAAAGAGAAGAATATACGTTTGCATCTTGAAAACATATTGACAGTAACGATTGCACAAATAGCAAGTGAAATATAAACATTAGCCAACATTCCATTTATAGCAAGGCGGGCTAAAGTGATAAAATGAAACGCTTGTGCTTTCTATTAGCTTTTGTGTGTTTGGAAACGGTAGTGCTAAACCCATCCTGCAAAAATACTTTTACGTTATAACCAATGCTCGCAAAACCGCATAAAATAAATTAAAATGAATCTAATTCAAGACCAAGCAACTCGTTTCTATGAATGGAAATTTAATGAGTATGGAAATTACCAAGAATTTATTTCAGAAGTTAGAACACAACTTTATGAATACCGAAAAAACGCACACAAACTTGAATTTTTAGAACATCTATTGACATTGTTAAAGCAAGGTTTTGATGGACATTTAGCAGTTTGTCAGCACAAAAAAGAAAAAGGTGTTTGTGATGTTAACAAAAATTATGAAAACAGTTTGTTCTTTATTCAAAACGAACGCGACGAAGTAATTGAATATTTACCTAAAACAGAGTTTAATCTCCAAGAACGGTCTGAAATAAATGATAGTCTTCAAAAAATTCTTGAAGACCTTAATAAAATAAAAATTGGACAAGAATTTACATATGACGATATCTTTGAAGAATTAAATGAGTTAAAAGAATTCTATTTTTTAAACAAAAAACATTGGTCTCAAATGCTTATCGGCAGACTAACAGAAATGGTAGCAAGTGGTGTCATAAGTGAAAGTATAAGTAAAGATATCGTAGAAACAGTAGTGAAAAATTATGATGGTATAATTCAGTAGAGAATATAAAAGCCAGGCCCGCTACACTCCCAAAACGTTATGCAAAATTTTTAGACACGAAATGCTAAATCCAGACCAAAGTTATTTCACACGAATTTTAAGATGGCCCATCGAAAACTATGTTCATGAGATTGGTATCAACGTAATGATGCCCGAATATATAACTACGGGTTTGTATTTAAACGACGAACTTTTAAAAGAACCGGAATATTTATATAAATTTTACTCTCCAGCAAATTATAATTTTGAAAGTATAGAAGCTCCATATTTGTACTTTGGTGACCCTGAACAATTCAATGATTCATTTGACTGTATAGTTTCAGAAAATGATTATATCCAAAAATTCTTAGACAAAAAATATCTCGACGATATTGGAATCTGCAATTTCTCTACTGTAAAAACAAAGAAAATGTGGACTTTCTACACTGATAAAAATCAAGGTTTTGCGGTAAAATATAAAAATGACAAATACTTTATTCCTTATAGTGATAAAATTGCTATCCGTTCTCATGTACTATACTTAAATAAAAATGTTCCTGACCATCCAAATTTAATTGAAGCCCTTAAATCAATAGAGGGAAAACATTTTCCAGAACCAGTGAAACTATGGCAACATCAAGTGCTAATGCAACACGATTTATGCAGAAAAGAAAAGGAAGATTTTCAGTGGGAATCGGAATATAGGATGATAACTTTTGGAAGAGAGAAAATTAATCGAAGGATGGAAATAAATCCTTTAGCAATAGATTCAGTATACATTGGACATCGAATGTCTAAAGAAAATCAAGAACGCTTACTTCAAATTCTTAAGAAATATAGTCATGTAAAAGTTTATAAAATTATCCCAAATCCAAAAACGCAAAAATTTGAAGAGGTGAGGTTTAAAAACATTTGATTAGAAAATATTGCATAACATCACCCTCAGCACCCCCGCTCTGAGAACTCTCCCAACTTCCTAGAAATCTCATATATCAAAAATCAAAAGAACTAAAAAAATCAAAAGAACTAAAAAATCAAAAAAGTTCCTTTTCAATCTCTTCCGGTTGCAGTCCATTCTTCAAACCAAATAATCAAAAAAACTAAAAGAATCAAAAAAACTAAAAAATCAAAATCACACTTCTAAAACAATTTTGCACCTACTAAAAAGTAAAGTAAAAGCTCAAAAAAGCGTTTAGCCCAATAAAAACAAGTCCTAAGCTACTTAAACAAGCAGCAGTTCCTTCAAAAAAACGCCATCTCTTCATAAAAAAACGGAATCTCTCACTAAAAAAATGCCATCTCTCACAAAAAAAATGGCATCTCTTCATAAAAAAATGGCATCTCTCACAAAAAAAATGGCATCTCTTCATAAAAAAATGGCATCTCTCACTAAAAAAACGCCATCTCTTCATAAAAAAATGGCATCTCTCACAAAAAAAATGGCATCTCTTCATAAAAAAATGCCATCTCTCACAAAAAAAATGGCATCTCTTCATAAAAAAATGGCATCTCTTCATAAAAAAATAGCATCTCTTCATAAAAAAAAAACCATCGAACACAAAAAAAACGCCATCGAACACTAAAAAAATGCCATCGAACACAAAAAAAATGACATCGAACACAAAAAAAACGCCATCGAACACTAAAAAAATGCCATCGAACACTAAAAAAACGCCATCGAACACAAAAAAAATGGCATCGAACACAAAAAAAACAGCATCGAACACAAAAAATATAGCATCGAACACAAAAAAAACAGCATCGAACACAAAAAAAACAGCATCGAACACTAAAAAAATGCCATCGAACATTAAAAAAACATTATCGAACACAAAAAAAATGGCATCGAATACAGTAAAAATCCTTAAAAATCCTTAAAAATCCATTCAAAACCACTCCGCGAAGTCTCCCGACTTCGTGGCAATAATTAATCCACGCTTCTCAGACCAAACAGTTTCATATTAATTTTTGAAAAGGAATAAAAAGTTGATATATTTGATGATATCATTTAATTAACTGCAAGTTTACCAAAAAAAGATGCATAAAAAATGACTTCAAGAATTTCTAAATTTTTAATCATATTCACTTTACTTACAATTTCTTGTAAAAACAAAAAGGAAGAAGCTACACCTATGTGGAATCCGAGTAATTCTGACATTTCTAATTGGAAAGAAGATGCATTAACCAAAGGTGATACAAATGCTTACTATAATTTAAGTAAAGATTATATGGATTCATCGTATGATGATTTTTTAGAAGTTGCACTCACCATGGCCAACAAATATGAATATCATTTGGCTTTTTCGGACGCATATGATTGTTTAACAAATGTTAATAGAAAATTAGGTGAGCATGAGTTAAAACCACTAAACGAAGAAACCAGAAAGTTAGCAATTGATATGTTGAAAAGAGGAGCTGAAAAAGGAAATATTGAATGTCAACATAAGTTAGGGGAATTATATATTGAAGGAGTTTATATCGAAAAAGATATTGAAAAAGGAAACAAACTAATTAAAGAAAGTGAATAAAACCCAAGATCGTTCCCCAAACTCTCACAACTTCGTAGCTACCTTCAAACTAAAAACCTATTAAATCCTTTAAAAATCCCCCATAATTCCATTCCAATTAATTAAATTTGAAACAAACCCTGCCTTCGAAAAGCAATAAAGAGTTACCCTCAATATGAAAATAGTGATCAAATTCAAATTTAGTCTTATAATTTTGTGCTCTGTTTTACTAATAAATTGTAAATCAGAAAAGAAAGCTGAAAAATATATTTCGCAATTGAATTTGGCTAAAAACATATCAGATTTCACTTCAAGAATGACAGAAAAAGATACTGTGCGAATAATTGCAAACTTAACAATGGAAGATTGGGTTAGAATAGATGAACTAATTTTGACAAAAAAAAATAATGAATTAATACTTAAAACAATAGTAAAGGTAGACACAACATTTGAAAGGAAATAT
>NZ_PNJW01000059.1 GCF_013822155.1 Flavobacterium sp. | reverse complement strand
CACAAGTTGTTGCAGCAGAAGTAATGGTAATACCTCTTTCTTGCTCTTGTGCCATCCAGTCCATTGTTGCAGCACCATCGTGCACTTCACCAATTTTATGTGATTTTCCGGTATAAAAAAGGATTCGCTCCGTTGTTGTTGTTTTACCAGCATCAATGTGAGCAGCAATTCCTATATTTCTTGTGTATTTTAAATCTCTAGCCATTTCTTATGAATTAAAATCTAAAGTGAGAGAAAGCTTTATTAGCTTCTGCCATTTTGTGCGTATCCATTCTTTTCTTAACCGCTGCACCTTCTTCTTTAGCTGCTGCTAAAATTTCTGAAGCTAACTTGGCTGCCATTGATTTTTCATTTCTTCTTCTAGCATATAAAATCATCCATTTGATAGCGTAAGAAATTTTTCTATCCGGACGAATTTGCATTGGAATTTGAAAGGTAGCTCCACCTACTCTACGACTACGTACTTCTACGTGAGGCATAACGTTTGTTAAGGCGTCTTTCCATGTTTCCAATGAAGATTTTTCTGCATCTTGTTTTTTTGCATCAACAATTTCTAAAGCATCATAGAATACTTTGAAAGCTGTTGATTTTTTACCATCCCACATTAAGTTGTTCACAAAACGGGTAACCAATTGATCATTGAATTTTGGATCCGGTAAAAGAGGTCGTTTTTTGGCCTGTCTTTTTCTCATGTCTTTTCTTTAAAAGTTTTTAACTTACTTTTTCTTCTTAACGGGTGCTGCTACTTGACCTGGTTTTGGACGTTTTGCTCCATATTTTGAACGACGTTGTGTACGACCTGCAACACCTGCAGTATCTAACGCACCTCGAACGATATGGTATCGTACTCCTGGTAAATCTTTAACCCTTCCGCCTCTAACTAATACTATCGAGTGCTCTTGTAGATTGTGTCCTTCTCCGGGAATGTATGCATTCACCTCGTTACCGTTTGTTAAACGAACCCTAGCTACCTTTCTCATTGCTGAGTTTGGTTTTTTAGGAGTTGTTGTGTAAACACGAGTACACACACCTCTTCTTTGAGGACAAGAATCTAAAGCAGCCGATTTACTCTTCTTAGTTATTTGGGCTCTCCCTGTTCTTACTAATTGTTGAATTGTTGGCATAATTAATACTAAAAATTTCTATGTTTTTAAAATTACCCTATTTTAAGGGGTTGCAAATGTAGTAAATATTTTTAGCAAAACAAATCATAATTTATTTATTTTGTTTGAGTTGGATTTTTTTTAGTGATGCGTTTATAGACAACTGAATAAAATAAAACGCCTAAACTTTTCTCACACCAACAATAGAGCCTAAAAGCAAAAAAAGGCTCTATACCATAATTCCTTTTTTTACGTTACTTTTATCGAAATTAAAATGGATTGAAAAAAATTCTTCTTATACTATTTCTTTCTTTATTTGGCTATTCGTTGAAAGCTCAAAATGTATATTTAAAAGTGGAAGGAACTACTGCTTTTGAAACAAAAAAAATTGATTCCATTGGCTATCAAGTTCGATTCGAAAACGCAAAAAGTGTAGTAGAAGAAATAACTGTTTTGAGCAAAAAGCTTTTTGAAAGCGGTTTTTTAGAAAGTGAGAATCTGGGAAATATAAAAACAAATGATTCTACTTTTTTATTCCGATATAAACTAGGCAAGAGAATTTCATTTCTACATATATATATAGGTAAAGAAAACAGTGAATTAATTCAAGAGAATTATGAATTAAAAAACGGTGTATTGATTTTGCCGATTGCTTCTGTGGAAAGTTTTATGAATTTGCAATTAAAAAAGTTGGAGCAAAAAGGGTATTCATTGGCTAATTTGAAATTGGAAAATTTCAGAACAGAAGATTCACTTTTATTTGCTGATTTAAAAATCAAGAAAAACAGTCAACGCATCCTGAATGATATTGTTATCAATGGGCCTTCAAAATTTCCGGAAAGTCACAAACGCAATTTAATGCGATTATATGCCAATAGAACTTTTAACCAAGACGGGCTTCAAAAGGTTTTTAAAGAAATAGAAGAATATCGGTTTGTTAAACAGACCAAATACCCTGAAATATTATTTACACAGGATTCCACTAAAATATATGTCTATCTTGAAAAGGCAAAATCCAACCGATTTGATGGTTTTATTGGATTCTCAAATGAAGAAGATGGTAAATTCAGCTTTAATGGTTATTTAGATATTTTATTGCACAACATTTTAAACTCGGGCGAACAATTTTTAATTTATTGGAAAAATGACGGCAAAAAACAAACTTCGTTTAACATTGGCCTTCAAGTTCCCTACCTGTTCAAAAGTCCGATTGGAATAAAAGCAGAGCTAAATATATTTAAAAAAGACAGCACTTTTCAAAACACAAATACTTCTATTGATTTAGGCTACTTTTTTAACTACAACAGCCGACTTTATCTAGGTTATCAAGCAACTGAATCCAGCGATATTCAAAATGTAAATTCTAGTTTTATCAGTGATTTTACAAATTCGTTTGTCACCTCTCAGTATGAATTTACTAAATTCAAAACCGATGATTTTTTATTTCCGGAAAAGACGGTGTTCCATTTTAAAATTGGATTAGGCAAACGAGATTCTAAAACAGATTCTCAAAATCAGGTTTTTGGAAAGATGGAATTAAGGCATAATTTTTATTTAAATGCCAAAAATATCATCCATCTCAAAAGTCAAAACTATCTTTTAACTAGTGAAAATTATATTGTAAATGAATTGTACCGTTTTGGAGGAATCAATTCTATTCGAGGTTTCAATGAAAACAGTTTACAAGGAAATTTATTCACTTCGTTGCTGACCGAATATCGTTATGTGCTTTCTCCCGGAATGTATATTCATTCCATTATTGATTATGGATACTACCAAGACCAAACTACAGCCTTGAATGATTCGCTTATAGGCTTGGGTTTTGGATTTGGATTATTAACCAAAAATGGGCTTTTCAATTTAATTTATGCTAATGGCAGCACCAATGATCAGGCAATTAAATTAGCGAATTCTATCGTTCATATTAGTTTTAAATCGAGTTTTTAAGTTCCTAACTTAATTGTACCTTTGCCGCATGGAGAAAGAAAATCAAATATTTGGTATAAGAGCAATCATTGAAGCCATTCAATCCGGAAAAGAATTAGATAAAGTTTTTTTACAAAAAGATGCTCAAGGCGACTTAATGCGGGAATTGTTGAAAACAATGAAACAACATAAGGTAAATTTCACTTATGTTCCGGTTGAAAAACTGAATCGATTGACTTCAAAAAATCACCAAGGAGCTGTGGCTTCCATTGCACCGGTTTCCTTTCATGATTTAGAAACTTTAGTGACAACCGTTTTAGAAAGTGGTAAAACACCCTTGTTTTTAATTCTAGACCAACTTTCTGATGCCCGAAATTTTGGAGCCATCATCCGTACGGCTGAATGTACCGGTGTGGACGGAATTATCATTGGTAAACAAGGAGCCGCTCCTGTAAATGGCGATACAGTCAAAACTAGTGCCGGTGCTGTTTTTAATGTCCCTATTTGTAAAGTAGAACATATTAAAGACGCTATTTTTTTTCTGCAAGGTTCAGGAGTAAAAACCATCGCAGCTACCGAAAAAACAGATTCAACTTTATATGACTTATCGCTTAACGAACCTTTAGCTATTATTATGGGTAGCGAGGACCGTGGCGTCAATCCTTCCGTTTTAAAAATTGTAGATGAAAAAGCTAAACTACCCATGTTTGGAACCATTGCCTCTTTAAATGTTTCCGTGGCTTGTGGTGCTTTTTTATATGAAGTAGTCAGACAAAGGCAGTAATTTATTCTTCTTTTTTTGGAATATAGTCATAGACGATATTTGAGGAAGGTGTAAATTGATTTTGAGTCTCTATATATTCCAATTCTTCCTCTTTTGGTGTATTGACAAAATTTCCATTTTCATCGAAATGTTTCATAAACGGATCGAGTTCGGGATTAAAATTTGGCTTTTCCCATTCATATCGAATTGGCTTTTTATATTTTTCTGCTTTATATAGTATAGAAAACAAAAACCCTGTAATAAAACCAGCCAAATGCCCTTCCCAAGAAATTTGGTTATCAACTTCAGGAAAAATATACCAAATTGTTCCTCCATATAACATGACAATCACTAAAGACAAAGCGACTAATCGATAATATTTTGTTTGAATTCCTTTAAAAAAAATAAAACTTACCAACACATAAATGAGTCCACTTGCTCCAATGTGATAATTTTCTCTTCCAATGAGCCAAGTTCCAAACCCTGAAACAAGAATACCAAAAATCAAAACTTGCAAAGAAACTTCTCTATAAAAATAACGCAGTAAGGCTATCAGAAAAAGCAATGGAATAGAATTATTATACAAATGTTTTATATCTCCATGTAAAAAAGGACTCAAAAGAATCCCTCTCAATCCACTCCAAGTTCTAGGTAAAATTCCATAATCACCAAAATCTACTTTGAAACGGACCTCTATCCAGAATACAATCCACATAGCCAACACAAAAAAAAGTGGCCAGGCAATTACAGAGGTAGAAAATAAAAAAGGTTTTTGTTTCATCAAAAAGTAGTAATCAAAAATACAACCAAAACGAAAGTAGTGCTTTTTTGTCAGAATTCTGTATTTTTACACCATGGAAGCACCTTTAGCCGAACGCATCAGGCCACAACATTTGTCGGAATATATCAGTCAGTTACATTTAGTGGGTGAACAAGGTTCGTTGACGCACCAAATTGCTAAAGGAATTATTCCGAGTTTAATTTTATGGGGGCCTCCCGGAACCGGGAAAACAACTTTAGCACAAATTATGGCTCAAGAAAGTAAGCGGCCATTTTATACGCTAAGTGCAATAAATTCAGGAGTTAAAGACATTCGCGAAGTCATTGAAAAAGCCAAACAAAGTGGTGGTTTATTCACTGCTAAAAACCCAATTTTGTTCATTGATGAGATTCATCGTTTTAGCAAATCGCAACAAGATTCTCTGTTAGCTGCTGTCGAAAAAGGTTGGGTTACACTTATTGGAGCCACAACCGAAAATCCGAGTTTTGAAGTTATTCCGGCCTTGTTGTCAAGATGTCAGGTTTATATTCTAAATTCATTTTCAAAAGCAGATCTTGAGCAACTGTTACAAAGAGCGATTAAACAGGATGTTGTTTTAAAAAGTAAAAACATCCAACTGATAGAAACTGAAGCTTTACTAAGACTTTCCGGTGGAGATGGAAGAAAATTACTCAATATTTTTGAATTAATAGTCAATGCAACCGATGTTGAACCGATTGAAATCACGAATGAAAAAGTAATGCAATTGGTCCAAAAAAATACTGTTTTATATGACAAAACAGGGGAGCAACATTATGATATCGTTTCCGCCTTTATAAAATCTATCCGAGGAAGCGATCCAAATGGGGCTGTGTATTGGTTAGCCCGAATGATTGAAGGTGGTGAAGATGTAAAATTTATTGCCCGTAGAATGTTGATTTTAGCCAGCGAAGATATTGGTAATGCAAATCCTACCGCTTTAATTATGGCTAACAATACTTTTCAAGCAGTTACAACCATTGGTTATCCCGAAAGCAGAATATTATTGAGTCAGTGTGCGATTTATTTAGCCACATCTGCTAAAAGTAATGCCAGTTATATGGCTATTGGAAAAGCACAACAATTGGTCAAACAAACCGGAGACTTACCGGTTCCTTTGCATTTGAGAAATGCTCCTACCAAATTGATGAAAGAATTGGGATATGGAGACGAATACAAATATGCTCATGATTTTGAAAATAATTTCGCAGAACAGGAATTCCTCCCGGATGAACTTCAAAATAATGTACTATATGAACCAGGAAATAATCCACGTGAAAAAGAATTGCGTACTTTTTTAAAAAACAGATGGAAAGATAAATATGGCTACTAGAAATTAATTTCTAGTTTCTCTGAAATTAATTTATCCTCTTGATTGTATTCAAAAAACCATTGCCCATCTTTTTGAAAAACAACACCGGAATGATTGCCTTTTTGGGCAATAAAAAAATCGGCTTTACCTGTTGAAGTTAATTTGAAAACAACTTTTTGAGCAGTATCGACTAAGTGATAACCTCCATTTATTTTCAAAGCCTGCAAACTGTTTGCGGTTGTTGTTTGCGGCTTGGTAATCACTTCTGAAGTTTCTATAACTTCTGAAGCAATAACCGTTGAAGTCTCCGGTATATTTAAACTTTTAGTTGCTCCATCATAACTGTAGTTCAACTCATATAACGAAGCAAATGCTAAGTTTAAAGCTTCCGTGTATGCTTTATTAAAGTCTTTTTCTTTGCTTTTCCCTACTGCACTTTTATGAACTATATTGTTTTGACAGTCTTTAAAAACAATAGTAAGATTTGTCCATATAAATCCACCTCCTTTTTCAACATCAACTTTCAATACTTCACAGGCATTTGCAACAATTTCTTTTGGAATTTCAGTATTATTATAAAAGGCCTTGAAACCCATTTTTTCCAAATTATATTTTGTGAATGTATTCAAACGATATTCATTGTCGTTTTTCATAAAATCAAAACGAACAGGAACAATAACATATTGATAATCATTCAATGTTTGCGAAAATGTTGAATTAGAAAGAAGGATCAAAAAAGCAAAAATTATTTTTTTCATAATTGAATTTTAAAAATTAAAGATATTCTTTTAAAAGCATTAAATGATTTACCTGATGAATTTTTTCATCAACCGATACATTAAATTCATTAAAAAATATAGCATCTAAGCCAACATTTAGAGCTCCTTCAATATCTGCTTCAAGACTATCACCAATCATTATACTTTTGGATTTTGTGGCATTTGCTTTTTTTAAAGCATATTCAAAAATCAGTGGATTAGGTTTTTTAACTCCTGCCATTTCAGAATTTGTAATGGTTTGAAAAAAGTGTTCAATGTTTGAGTTTTTCAATTTTCCTGCTTGAACAGTCTGAAATCCATTTGTTATAATGTGCAACTTATATTTTGGGAATAAATAGTCTAAAATTTCCCAAGCACCTTCATATAAATAATTAAATTGAGGCAAATAGTAAATATATTCATGAGACAATAAATGAATCATTTCATCCACAACTTCCTTATTCATCAAATCAAATACTTCTTTCAACCGATGATAACGAAGATCCTCTTGAGATATTTTTTCATCGCGATACAATTTCCAATATTTCAAATTTGTTGGAATATAATGCAACAGAAATTCCTCTAAATTTAAATCTAATTGGTGTTTTTCAAATATTTTTTCAAAAGCTAATGCTGAATTTTTTTCAAAATCCCACAAGGTATGATCCAAATCAAAAAAAATATCCGTCTTGTTTTTAAACACAAAAAATAAATTTATTTACCCCCTTTTATAATTACGGCATTTTCAATATGATAAATCCAATCGTTCACATCATTATCATTGTAACGGAAAGTTCCTTCCATGGTTACATATTGATCTGTTTTTAGCTTTGGTGTTGCTCCTTTAAACTTGATTCCCATAATGGTTTCAGGTCCGGCTTGACCACAGAAAAAACAAGAGGCAAAAACATTTTTACTTAAAGCATATGATACGTTGTCAATAGGAATAATAAATCCACTCATCACAATTTTCTTCTTGTTTTTTTCTTTTAAAGTTGAATTCACAATTGGAAACATTACACCATCCGGATAGTCTTTGTCCGGTTTTTTTATAAATTTAATTACTCCCAATAATTTCCATGATAAGGTATCAGGTACTTGCATAAAAACAGCGTCCTTTTCAATTAATTCAGGCATAAAACTGGCTGTTTGTAAAGATGGCTTTTGTGTTTTTGTATCAATTTGGTTTACGCCAATTTTAGGTATAAATGAACTGTCTAAAAAAATAATTAATCCGAAGATAATTATGAAAAAAATATATATTTTACGCATTTGCTAATGTTTTTGAAATGTTTAGTCGGTAAGCTTTTATAGCCGGAATGACCGCTGCAATTACACCTACAAAGATAGTAACCAAAAACAAAAGTCCTTCTTTTTCCCAAAGAATTATCATTGGGTTAAATGCCATTTTGAATTGTTCGTCAGTGGTAGCAGATATCATCAGTAAGGCTATTCTTCCAATAAGTGTACCAAAAACAAATCCAACTATGCATAGTAGAAGGCTTTCGAAAAGCACTAGTGCCAATAGCTGTATACGTGAAGCTCCGGAAACTCTTAATAACGCAAACTCATATTTACGTTCTTTTAAACGATTATATAAAGCAATAAAAATACTTATACCGGAAATGAACATAATTCCGTAGGCCAAATATTGCAATGCTTGCAAACCTATTCCAAACAACGAAAACAGACGATTGATTTCAATTGCCGGAAGAGCTGCCTGCATTTTTGTGTTTTGAGCAATCATTCTAGGCCAAGAAATGATTCCCATTTTATTTTTAAATTTAATTAAAACCGCGGTGATTTCTTTTTCTTCTGCATGTTCGTGATCATCGCCTTCTTCATGCACATGACCTTCCTCTCCATGAGCGGGATTTTCGGAAACTTCGTGGTCGTGATTACAATTTTCATCGTGAACATGTTCTTCATGATCGTGCTCATCACCATCCACATGAATATGCCCTTCTTCTCCATGCGGTGGATTTTCATCTTCCGAATGTGTTTCACCACCATGATCGTGACCGGAATGCATTTCCCAAACACTTTCAACGGTACATAAAATTAAATTATCTATCACCTTTCCGGTTGGTGAAGCAATACCGGTAACTACATAGGCAAATTCGTCATGAACATCTCCTTCTTGTGCATCTCCGTGCGTACCAAAAAATTTATCACCAACTTTTATATTAAGTTTTTTAGCAATCTCACTTCCGATAACGACTTCAAAATTCTCTTCAAACACTTTTCCTTCGGAAATAGTGGCTGTATATTTTTTAATGTAATCGGGTGTTGTTCCTACAATTTTAAATCCAAGATAATTGTCACCAAAAGCCAATGGAATGGCCGTTTCAACAAATGGATGTTTCATCCAAACTTCTGCTTCATTATAATTGATATTCCCTGTTGGAGCATCTACTTGATATACGGAAGAAAGTATCAATTGAAGAGGACTTCCTTGTGCACCTAAAACCAAATCAACTCCATCAATATTGCTTGAAAATTGTTTTTCAAATTGTTCCTGCAATAAAATTAAAAGAGAAATTATTGCTACGGATGCAGTTAATAAAACTAAACTTAAAACCGTATTTAAAGGCTTAAACCAAAGGTTTTTCCATGCTAATTTTCCAATCATGTCAATTTAAATTTATATGGTTAGAAAATTTCTCTTTCAACCGATGATCATGCGTTACGATTATTAAAGAAGCCTTGTATTCTTTAGATAATTGGGCTAACAAATCGGCTACTTTTGCAGCATTTTCATCATCTAAACTTGAAGTTGGTTCATCTGCTAAAAGTAATTTTGGTTCATTAATCAATGCTCTGGCAATGGACACACGTTGTTGTTGTCCAACGCTCAACTCTGCGGTTAATTTATACATTTGGTCCTCTAAATCCAACTCTTTTAAGAGTGCTTTAGCTTTTTCTGTGGCTCTTTTTCCTGTGGCTAACCATGAGGCTAAAACTACATTTTCTAAGACATTTAAGGAGGCAATAAAATGTGATTGTTGTAAAACCAACCCAATGTTTTTTCCTCGGAATTGATCTAATTCATGTTCGGAAAATAAGGCAATATTGTTATTTGCAATTGAAATCTCTCCACTTTTCGGACGTAATAAACCACCTAGTAAATGAAGTAATGTTGTTTTGCCCTTCCCGGAATTACCAGTGATAAGTAGTGCTTCTGACGCTGAACAATGCATATCAGGAAAATGAAATGCTGTGGTAGAATTATACGAAAAAAACACATTTTTGATTGTTATCATACAAGCTTTGTTTGTAGTTTGGAAAGATACTGCTAAAATGAAAAATTATTTGTTAATCAATTCTAAAATTTAGCTTAGGATTTTCGCATTTGTTTTGGTCCATACCAAAGCCAAAACCCGGTAATGGTAAAAACCATCAAAGCCAAACTCATGATGATAGTATAAATGAGTTTAAAAACTCCCGATTCGAATCCTAAATAATAATCAACAATTGAGCCATCATGTATTTTTTCGATAACATCGGATCGTCGCAAATCAATTTGCAATAAACTTCCGGTTGAACCATCGAGTTGAACTTCATAAAAGTTTGATACAAAAGTAAATTTTACTATTCCTTTTTCGGGTCGAACATCAATTCTGTCAATTTCTATCTTTTCCGTTTGGTTAAGATAGTCTGCTAAAAAACGACTGGCATTCTTTTGAAGACTATCTAAAGGTAAAAATTTAGTTAGTTGGGTTGTAGAACCGATTTTTGTTTCGGGAAGAATAACTCCTCCACTATGCTTTTTTATACCCAAGAAAAACCCGGTGACTGCAATCAAAAAGAAAAAAACAAACAAAAACGCTCCTGTTGTTCGGTGCACTTTTCTAAATATTCGGATTAATTTGGCTTGATTTTTTCTCTTCTCAGACATTCAGAGTGTGTTAATTATAGTATTCCTTCGTCGGCAAAACTGAAATAGCCGTTTTCAGTTACAATAATATGGTCTATAACAGACATATCCAATTGTTTTGCCGCCAATTTTAATTTTTGTGTAATTTGAATATCCGCTTCACTCGCAATTAATTTGCCCGAAGGATGGTTATGTGTCAAAACAAAAGACAAGGCATTGTGCTCTAAGGCTGTTTTCAAAAGCAATCGAACATCCACTACGGTTCCAGTAATCCCGCCTTTACTAAGTTGAGCTTTATAAATAATTTTATTGGCATTATTTAAATATAAAACCCAAAATTCTTCGTGGGGCAATTCTCCAATAATAGGTTGCATAATCTCATAAACAATTCGACTGGAAGTGATTTTTATTAATTCTTGCACTCCTTCCTCTTTACGTCTTTTTCCTAATTCTCCGGCAGCTATAATTGAAATGGCTTTTGCCTTACCAATACCTTTAAATTTTGTTAATTGTTGAATTGACATTTTACCTAAACTATTTAGGTTGTTTTGAACACTGGCTAAAATCTTTTTGCTTAATTCAACGGCACTTTCATTTCTGCTTCCTGAGCCTATAAGTATGGCTAAAAGTTCGGCATCGCTCAAAGCTGATTTTCCTTTGAGCATTAATTTTTCTCTGGGCTTATCGTCTTCAGCCCAATATTTAATTGAAAAAGAGGTTGTATCTTCCATTCTGTTTGGCGTTTAAATAATTTAAAAAAAATAAAATTACACAAAAAATAAAATTTTATGTAACATAATTACTATTTTTATTACTTATTAATAAATTTTAAAACTTCTACAATGAAAAAAATTGGATCTTTAGTAAGCATGATGTTACTTGTTTTTGTTAGTTTTTCAACTCGTGCTCAAACAGCAGATGAAATTATAAGTACTTATTTAAAAAATATTGGTGGTGTTGAAAAATTCAAAAGTTTAACCGGTACCAAAACAGAAATGACCGTAAACTACCAAGGGATGGAAATTCCGGTTGAACTGGTTCAACTTAAAGGAGGTAAAATGTACTTGAAAATCAATTTTCAAGGGCAAGAAATTACACAAATGGCTTTTGACGGTACCACAGCTTGGTCAACAAACTTTATGACGATGAAAGCGGAAAAATTAGAATCCGAAATGGTTCAAAATATCAAAGATGAAGCAAACGATTTTCCGGATGCCATGCTTGATTATAAAGCCAAGGGATATACTGCTGAATATTTAGGAAAAGAAACAAAAGAAGGGACTGAGTGTCATAAAATAAAATTAACAAAAAAACCTCAAACCATTGATGGGCAAAAAGTAGACAATGTCGTTTTTTATTATTTTGATACTGAAAATAATGTGCCTATTCTAACTGAAACTGAAGTAAAATCAGGCCCTGCTAAAGGTCAAATCTCCACTACCACGATGAGTGATTATCAAGAAGTGGACGGTATATTTTTCCCTTTTTCAATGAATCAAGGAGGGCAAGCCATGAAAATTAAAAAAATCACTTTGAATCCTACTGTTGATCAAAGTGCTTTTGCTTTTAAAGAATAATTTAAATTTAAATCATACCAATCCCCAACTCAAAACTTGGGGATTTTTTAATTAAGCTAATTATATGAAAAAATTAAATACAATTATTTACTTATTTGGATTATTTACTATGTGTTTTTCTCAAGCTCAAGAGGAAGTAATTTTAAAAGGAAAAGAGCTTTATGGCGATATTAAAGCCCGTCAAATTGGACCAGCAATTATGAGTGGCCGAATTTCAGATATTGCTAATCATCCCACTAATAATAAAATCATTTATATTGGTGCTGCCGGTGGCGGTGTATGGAAAAGTTCTGATGGAGGTGCTTCTTTTTCTCCCATTTTCGACAAACATATTCAATCAATTGGTTGTGTAACTATTGACCCAAACAACCCAGACAACACAATTTGGGTGGGAACCGGCGAACCTTGGACCAGAAATAGTGTTTCTGTTGGAGACGGAATATATAAATCAACTGATGGTGGTCTGAATTGGAATAACATGGGTTTACCTAAATCTGATCGTATTACATCCATTATTGTTGACCCTAGAAACAGTGATATAGTTTGGGCGGGAGTTTTAGGAGCTCTTTGGGGCGATAGTGAAGAACGAGGTGTTTATAAAACTACAGACGGTGGTAAAACATGGAACAAAGTTTTTTTTGTAGATCAAAAAACAGGTTGTGCTGACTTGGTCATTGATCCTAAAAATCCGGATATTATGTATGCCAGTTTTTGGGAATTTAGAAGAACAGCTTGGTCATTCAATTCCGGCGGAAATAATTCTGCACTATACAAAACTACAGATGGTGGAAAAACGTGGAATAAAATTCATACCGGTTTTCCAAAAGGTCAATTAGGCCGAATTGCCATAGCAACTGCACCTTCAAAACCTGAAATTTTATATGCTGTTTTAGAAACAGAACAAGATAAAGACAAAGGTTTATATCGTTCAGACGATTCAGGATTAAATTGGAAACATTTAAACAGTGATTTCGAATTAGTAGTTCGTCCTTTTTATTTTTCCAGAATTACGGTTGATCCAAGAAATCCGGATATTATTTACAAAGGTGGTTTGCGTGGTTCTATCAGTAGAGACGGAGGAAAAACATTTAAAGGATTGGGTAATATGCATTCTGACATTCATGACATTACAATTGATTTAGTTGACAGTAATAGAATTTATGTTGCAACTGATGGTGGATTATACAGAAGTTGGGATGCAGGAAACACGATGGATATCGTTAAAAATTTACCTCTTTCTCAATACTACCATTTAAGTTTAGACAATGAAGAACCTTATAATATTTATGGTGGATTACAAGACAATGGCTCTTGGTATGGCCCAAGTAAAAGCGATGGTGGAATTGAAGCACGAGATTGGCACAGTGTAGGTTATGGTGATGGATTTCGCGTTTTAAAACATCCAACCAAAAAAATTATTTACAGTGAAATGCAAGGTGCTGAAAACATTTGGCGTTATAATTTAGAATCTAAAGAATTAAAAACCATTCAACCTCTAGCAATAAAAGGTGACCCTAAATTGCGTTTTAATTGGAATACTCCTATTGTAACCGGAATTCATAATCCGGACAGAATATATGCAGGAAGTCAATTTGTACATGTTTCAGATGATATGGGACAAACTTGGCGGAAAATATCCGGTGATTTAACAACGAATGATCCTTCTAAAACGAACACCGAAAAATCGGGAGGTTTATCAGTAGATAATTCCGGTGCTGAAAATCATTGTACAATTTTTACAATTGCTGAATCACTTTTAAACAAAGAAGTTCTTTGGGCTGGAACCGATGACGGAAATGTTCAAATCACAAAAGACGGCGGAAAAACATGGACAAATGTAACTTTGAATTTAAAAGGGTTACCAAAAAATACTTGGTGTTATCATATTGAAGCGAGTGTTTTTGATGCGGGTACTGCGTATGCCGTTTTTGATGGACATTCCAAAAATGATTATGCCACTTACGTTTATAAGACTTCCGATTTTGGTAAAACTTGGAATTCAATTGTTACTGCTGATATTGATGGTTTTGCCAGAAATATCCAAGAAGATTTTAAAAATCCTAACTTGTTATTTTTAGGAACAGAAAAAGGGTTATACATTACCATAGATGGTGGAAAAAATTGGTCAAAATTCGAAAATGAAATGCCGGCTGTAGCAGTTCATTATCTTGATTTACATCCTAAAACGAATGATTTAGTCATGGCAACACATGGAAGAGGAATCATTATTTTAGATGATATCAGTCCGTTACGACAAGTAAATCAAGATATTTTGAAAAAAGAAGTGCATTTTTTTGACACTAAACCTTTTGTTATTGAAGAACAATCGAGTTTTGGTGGGACAGCTTCTGAATTAGAATTTGTGGGTCCCAATCCAAATACATCGGCTCAATTAGTCTATTATTTGAAAAAACGCAACACTTTCGGAAAAATGGATTTAGAAATTCAAGATATGAAAGGTAATAAAATAATAACTCTAGCTCCGGGAAATCAAAAAGGAATCAATATTGTAACTTGGGGATTCAATACCAAAAATCCGAAATTAGCAACCGCTAAAACACTAAGTTATGGTGGATTTACAGCACCAAGAGTACCCGCCGGAACATATAAAGCTGTTTTAACCAAAGGAAAAGAAACTTATGTAAAAGAATTCCAAGTGGTAAATGATCCAAAAAGTGTCATTTCAGAAGCTGAACGAAATAAACAAGCTGAAACAACTAAAATGCTTTTTGACAAAAATGAAGAATTAGCTTATATGGTTTATGAATTAGATGAAATGATTTCGTTAAACAAAAAAATAATGGAGAAAGATCCGAAATTAACCAAAACAAATGGCAAAATTGATTCGGAATTAAATTCATTAAAAAACACAATGGTGGTTACCACGGGTGATATGTATGTTGGAGCTGCTGAGCCTCAATTAAGAGAAAAATTAAGTACTATTTATGCCACGGTTGCTTCACAATTTGATGCTCCATCTCCCTCACAAGTTTCGAATATTGAAAATGTGATGGATAAATTTAATACGGCAGCATCGGGTTTTAAAGATTTAAAAGGGAAATACAAATCAAAATTGATGGAACAAGCGGCAAAACTTGAAATTCCTTTTTCATTAAAAACGTTTGAAGAATACTTAAAAGACTAATTTTAAATAATAATTTAGAAAAAATGCTCCTTTGTAAAAAGGAGCATTTTGTATATTAGAAATATAATGAAATTAGTTAATTAGATTTTTAACCTCCTCAAAATCCAACCCTCCATAATTCCCTGAACTCATCAACAGCAAAGCAGAATTATCCAAATTGGTTGAAAATAAAAAATCTTTAAATTCGGTTGGATTCGTGTAAATAATCAAATCATTTCTTTTGAAAGATTGTGCAATTTGGTCGTAGGTTACTTCCTCCAATTGTTTGATTTTTACTGCATCAGGCGAATAAAAAACGACGGCTACATCGGCAGCATCTAAAGCTCCTTCATATTCTTTAAGAAATTCGGCATTCAAACTGCTATAAGTATGCAATTCTAAACAAGCCACTAATTTTCTGTCCGGATATTGATTTTTAACGGCTTTGGTAGTAGCAGAAACTTTACTGGGTGAATGAGCGAAATCTTTGTAAGCCACTTTTCCTTTTCCTTCTGCAATTTTTTCCAATCGTTTGGAAGCTCCTTTAAAACTGGCTATGGCTTCGTAAAAATCGGCTTCATCAACTCCCATGTTTTGACAAATCCATTTGGCACCGGCAAGATTGTTTAGGTTGTGAGCTCCAAAAACCTCAATTGGCATTGGTCCTTCCGGAGTATCTAAATAAGTTGTGCCGTTTTCAACGGAATAAGTTGGCGTTTGATAAGGTAATCTTCTAATAGTATTGGTAGTTTCTTCGGCCACTTTTTTAACCGTTTCATCCTCTTCATTATATACCAAAATTCCACCTTTGGTGATTTGATTGACAAAAATTTCAAACTGTTCTACATAATTTTCAAACGTTGGAAACACATTAATATGATCCCAAGCAATACCGGAAAGTAACGCAATATTAGGTTGGTACAAATGAAATTTCGGTCTTCTATCAATTGGAGATGACAAATATTCATCGCCTTCCAAAACGATAAAATCATTTTTTTCGGTGAGATGAACCATCGTATCAAAACCTTCCAACTGTGCTCCTACCATATAATCTACTTCGATATTGTGATAATGCATAACATGTAAAATCATCGAAGTAATAGTTGTTTTCCCATGTGAACCACCAATAACAACACGGGTTTTATTCTTTGATTGTTCGTATAAAAATTCGGGATAGGAATAAATTTTCAGTCCCAATTCTTTGGCTTTCAATAATTCCGGATTATCAGCTTTGGCATGCATTCCGAGAATAATCGCTTCAATATTTGATGTTATTTTCTCCGGAAACCAACCCATTTCTTCAGGTAAAAGTCCGTGTTTTTGTAAACGTGATTTAGAGGGTTCAAAAATTGCGTCATCGCTTCCGGTTACAAGGTAACCTTTGTGGTGTAACGCTAGTGCTAAATTATGCATGGCGGCTCCGCCAATAGCTATAAAGTGAGTTCTCATTTTTTGTAATCGGTTATAAGTTGTTAGTTGTCAGTTAACAGATAACGGACAACAGACAACTGTAAATTATTTTTCAAATTGTTTTTTTAATTCCGCCGCTTTTTGTGGTTGTTTCATTTTCTTTTGATACAAATCATACAACTTTTGAAAGGTAGTTTTGGAATTGCCAATTTCGTGTGCTTTTTTATAATTGCTTTCAGCTTTTGAATATCTATTGAAATATTCATCGATATAGCCTTTAGCCATAAAACCATCTACTTTGGATAGTTTCATCAATTCCTCAGCATATTTTTGAGCTTTAGTTTCACTACCACCTACAATTCCGGGTAATTCAATATATAAGATTACTAAAGCCCAACGAGCATCAATAAATTTAGGATCTAATTTTGCGGCATTCAAAAAAGCATTTTCTACATCTCCAAGCATTCCCAGTGCTTTAAATTTATTTACTTCTTTTGCCTTCATTCCTAAAACACCACCATACTTGTATTGATAAACAGCGTTTTGAGGATATTGATTTTTTATTTTTTGGTAATACACAATCGCTTTATCCCAATTTTTATTGGCTCCGGCAATGTCACCTAAATATTCTAATGTTTTGGTATGGTTAGGATTTTCTTTTAAATGTTTTTCAAAGAGTAATTGAGCCTCCACTAACTTATTTTGCTGAAATAATTTTTCGGCCTTTTCAAAGTCGGAATTTGCCATCAATTGAAATGAAAATAAAAGAATTACTACTTTGAAAATTTGCATGGGTATTATTTGAATTCAAAAATAAGGAAATGTTTTTCAAATTCATTTTACTTATAAAATATTTAAGTATTTTAGTGAATAATTAACTTGACTTAGCACAACCAGACCAAGTTTGTCTTTTTCGCCTTATAAAAAAAACACTCATGTATAAAACTATAACTATTTGTTGCATTTTAATTGCTTCCTACTCATTCGGTCAAAATTTTGATGAACAATGGAAAGAAGTATATAAACTTGAATTAGACGGCAAAATTCAATCAGCTCAAAAAGAAGTGCAAGAAATTTATAAAAAAGCCAAGCGAAAAAAAGAGGAAGTCCAAATCATAAAATGTTTTTTTTACGTATCAAAATTTGAACAAGTTTTGAACGAAAAGGCTCAATCTACAATTATTTCAACTCTGAAAGAAGAAATAAAGGAAGCTAAACCTGCTTCAAAGGCATTGTTAAATTATATCTACGCTACGCTGCTGCAAAATTACTATAATCAAAATTCATATAAGATAGGAAAAAGAAATGATTTAGAAAATCAAAAAAGCACAGATTTTTCAACTTGGTCAACTTCTGATTTTATTGATGAAATTGAAAAGGCCATGGAGAATTCCTTGCAAAATGAAAAACCTCTAAGAGCTACTACAATAAATGATTACAAAGAAATATTTGAAATTTCTCCTGCCATTGATTCAAAAAATTATAGTTTATATGATT
>NZ_PNJW01000058.1 GCF_013822155.1 Flavobacterium sp. | reverse complement strand
GGAGCAGTAGGAGCATGCTTTGAAAGCATTGCTCGCTCACTCTTACTAAACACATAAGTAAACGTAGTAAAGTCAAAAACCAAATAACCTGCCTCTAACAACACATGTGTTGCTCCCTTCGGAAATCGAACAGCTGCCATATCAAATGCCGCAATCCTAAAACCGTTCAATTGCCAGTCCGCCTCAAATCCCTGCCGTAAAACCGAATCCAAGCCGTCCCCCGAAGTCAATACATAACGATGCAACAACTTCTTCCCCGCAGCACTCTGCAAACCAATCCCCACCGTTCGTTGTCCACGCTCAGAAACCGAATCAAAAACCTTGATGCGGGTAAACAACTGCACTAACCGTTGATGCAACAACGTATCCTTAAACTGATAACTAATAGGTTGCAAACCAAGCTTAAAATACTTCACTGAAGTCATGCAAGTCTTAAACTCACTCCCATTCTCCCGCACCCGAGACATGCTCGGCTTAGTCTTTATCGCCACCGAATTAAAACCACCGCCCGCAATCCGCGACAACGGCTCACCCAATCGATTATAAAAATTCAATCCATCCAATGTACCCTCAAGCTTAATAATACCTTTTTGTCTTGCCATAATGTATCTTTTTTTAAAAGTTGATAACCTAATGAAAACCAAAGATATACAAATTATTTAAAATAACAATAAAATAATATTAAAAGTAAAATATAGTAACTTTATAGTAAGTATATAGTAACATTATAGTAACTATATAGTAACTTTAATTAAATTATGATAGATAATCCAAAACCATTCCATCCACATACCATCCATCACAAATAAAACAGCCCCCGCTAAAATAAATACCCCCTAAATGCAAAAAATCCCGATTACTCGGGATTCTCTGTTATCGAACGTCTTCGTTCTGTATTAAATCTAAATACAAGTTAACCTTGTCTTTCAGCTCTTTTCGGTGCGTAATAAAGTCTAAAAACCCATGTTCTAACACAAATTCAGCCGTTTGAAATCCTTCCGGCAAATCTTTTCCTGTCGTATCTTTAACAACACGTGGCCCTGCAAAACCAATCAATGCTCCCGGCTCGGCTATATTTACATCACCTAACATAGCATACGAAGCAGTAGTTCCTCCCGTAGTCGGATCAGTACACAATGATATATAAGGAATCTTTGCTTCAGCTAACTGGGCTAACTTAGCCGAAGTTTTAGCTAATTGCATCAACGAATAAGCCGCTTCCATCATTCTGGCTCCCCCTGATTTCGATATCATCATAAAAGGAACTTTGTTCTTTATCGAATAGTCAATCCCTCGGGCAATCTTCTCTCCAACCACAGCTCCCATAGAACCACCTATAAAAGCAAAGTCCATACAACAAACCACTAAATCCTTTCCTTTCGATTTTCCAACGGCTGTTCTAACGGCATCTTTCAACCCCGTTTTCTCATAAGCATCTTTCAATCGGTCAGAATACTTCTTAGTGTCCACAAAATGAAGCGGGTCTTTTGAGGTCATCTTGGCTTCTAATTCCTTAAACTGATTATCGTCAAACAAGATTTCAAAGTATTCCTTACTGCCAATTCGCACATGAAAATCATCATCAGGACTCACCCATAGGTTTTTTGCCAGTTCATCCTGGTCAATAATCTTACCCGTTGGCGATTTGTACCAAAGTCCTTTCGGCACATCTTTTTTGTCTTCCGTTGCGGTTTGAATTCCTTTTTCTGTTCTTTTAAACCAAGCCATATCGTATTTTTTAATGGATAATTGATTAATCAAAAAGCGGTATAATCAACTGTAAATGATAGTTCGTCTGTTATAAAGTATTCACATTATTTAAATCAGCAAAGGCTTGTTCTAATCGCTTGTTAAACGTTAGTTCACCTTCACGAACCCATTTTCTTGGGTCATAATGTTTTTTATTAGGTGAATCAGCACCATCAGGGCTACCGATTTGCGTACGTAAATAATCTATTTTGTTCACCATATAATCACGAATTCCTTCCGTAAAAGCGAATTGTAAATCAGTATCGATATTCATTTTAATCACACCATACGAAATAGCCTCTCTGATTTCTTCTAACGTTGACCCTGAACCTCCGTGAAACACAAAATCAATCGGATTAGATCCGGTATTAAATTTATGTTGAACATAGTCTTGTGAGTTTTTAAGAATAACCGGAGTTAACTTTACATTACCCGGTTTATAAACACCGTGAACGTTACCAAAAGCAGCTGCAATTGTAAATCGAGGACTGATTTTCATCAACTCTTCATAAGCATAGCTCACTTCTGCCGGTTGTGTATATAATTTTGAACTGTCAACATCTGAGTTGTCTACACCATCTTCTTCACCACCGGTAACACCCAATTCAATCTCTAAAGTCATGCCCATTTTGCTCATTCGCTCTAAATAGCCTTTACAAATATGGATATTTTCTTCTAATGACTCTTCAGATAAATCAATCATGTGCGAAGAGAACAATGGTTTTCCCGTTTCAGCAAAATGCTTTTCAGAAGCATCTAACAAACCGTCAATCCAAGGAAGTAACTTCTTGGCACAATGATCCGTATGTAAAATAACAGTAGCTCCATAAGCTTCTGCCAGCGTATGAATGTGTTTTGCTCCGGCAATAGCACCTAAAATAGCAGCACGTTCTCCTTCATTGGTAAGTCCTTTTCCGGCATTGTAAGCTGCTCCACCATTGGAAAACTGAATAATAACCGGGGCATTTAATTTTGCGGCTGTTTCAAGAACACCATTAATGGTGCTTGATCCGATTACATTAACCGCCGGTAAGGCAAATCCTTTTTCTTTAGCATAGCTAAATATTTCCTGTACTTGGTCTCCGGTAGCAACGCCCGGCTTTATGTTGTGTGCCATGTTGAATTTGTATTAGTTAAGACAACAAAAATAATAATTAAAAAAGGTTTAGTGAAATTATTAACTACAAAATCGTTTCCTTTCCGTCGTGTTTTTTAAGTATTTATAAACGATATCGTTTTAGAAAGGATAATTGATCCCAATATTGAATACGGAATTACTGAAATTATATTCCCGAAACCATCTGTTTCCAATTTCATTCGCCGGATTGTAGGTTTTAAATCCAATATCAAAACGGGCCACCACAAACCCAAAATCATACCGAATTCCAAAACCCGAACCAACAGCAATATCTTCTAATGAACTCAATCCCGTGAACTTTGCTGCTTCAATATCAATATTGTCTAAAAAGTTCCAAATGTTCCCAACGTCAACAAATAGAGCCCCTCTAACTTGACCAAAAATTTTAAATCGGTATTCGGTATTAAAGGCAATTTTTAAGTTGGCATCATTAAAGTCATTTTGTGCATTACTGCTACCCGGACCTAAGCTATAAGGTTGCCAAGCCCGATTGTCATTAGAACCTCCGGCAAAATAACTTCGTGAAAACGGAATGTTATCGGAATTACCATAAGGAATCGCCACACCAATAAAAGCTCTGGTGGCAATTACACTGTTTTTTCTAAACTCAAAATGTTTAATATATTCAAATTCTGTTTTGATGTATTGTGAATATTCAACATCAAATATTGTTTTATTTCCATTTGGTCCCGTCGGTTGATTGGAAGCCCCTGAAAACAAAGACAGAAAGTTACCGGCACTTTCTATTTTGGTTCGAAATACCGAAAAATTATTGTCTAATATCCCTTTTTTTGTTGAGGTTGAATAACTGAAACTACTCGATAGAATAAAATTGTTTTCCGTTAAACGGCTTTTACGGTCTTCAATATTTTTAATATCATTATAATCTTCTTCCGTAGGGAATATAGTTGGGGTGTCTCCTAAAACATCATTTAAGAAACCATCCGTACCTGATTCTATAATTAAATCACCTGTCCCGTTTTCATCATAATAATCAGGATTAACATCATAATTTTTTGATATTGAATTCAAGGCATCATAAGACGATTGATAAACATTAAAATAATTACTTACATTAATATTTTTCACATACTGAATGGAAAATAAATCAACATTAATGGAGTTATTTCTTTTTGGAGTCCATTTATAAGTAAAAGAGCCGGTTAAGTTTTCTTTGTCTAATCCAATGTTTTTTTGTTTAGCATAACCACCCGAGATTTGCGTCGAAGGAAGCATGTTTTTCGGAATAATATTGTCTGTTTTAAAAGGAAATAATATTCTTGGGAAACTAAGTTTTGCATCTAATCCGATTTCAGAAATATTGAAGAATTGATCATTTGGATTTGCGTTGTCTCGGGAAGAACCAATGTTTCCCCTTAACGAAACATCAAAAGTCTCCGCACCATTAAAAACATTCCTGATTCCTGCAGAGAGATTTGCTGTAATCCCAAAGTCCTGAATGTCAGAGTGGGTTAAATCAACTGAGGGTGCCATAGAATATTTCTTCCTCGGACTTAGGTAGATATTGGCGATTAACGTGTTTGAAAGACTGTCTTTTTCATTGACTTGATAAAGAATCGAAGGATAATTGAATATCTTAAAATTCGCTAAGGAACGGGATGTTAAATTGTTTCTGAAATCACTGTACGTGGAACCTTTCGTAATAAAAATAGCATCTGTTATCGCTTTAGGTTTGTATTTAAATTTATCAGAACTGTAAATATTAAAATTGTTATAGGTAATTGTATCTGTTATTTTTGAACTGCTTTTTAAGTTTGGATTATCCGTATAAATATTTACTTCACTGATTTTGAATATTTCAAAAGGTTTTGAAACCAATGTATCCCCTGAACGATAAGAATAATTGCCAATCAGTAAATTGATATTGGCTTTATCTCCGGTTGAAATGGTATCCACTTCATAACTGATATAATTCTGTTGAAAATTATACACTCCATTGTTTCTGAAATAAGCCGTCAATCGGTTACGCTCGTCTTCAAACTTACCGGAATTGTAAATTTCACCTTTTTTAACGGAAGATCTGTTTTCAGTTAATAAATAGAGTGAATCGAGTACCGGTGAATCTATTTTTCTGGTAATACTATCAATAACATAGGGATTTCCTAAAGTAACAGTATAAGTAGACTTCACTTTTTTTAACCCAACAGAATCTGTTTTTTCCGTTGCCGTTACCTTAAAATAGCCTTCATTAAAATAATATGATTTTAATTTATACAGCGATTTTTTAGTTCTGAGTTCATCAATTAAAACAGGGGCTTCACCATTACTTTTTAAAAATTTATGTACACCACTATACCAAAATGATTCTCCTAAACGATACACTTGTTTTTCAGACAATAGCCTTGAAGTTCTTTGAAATCGAAGGGTATCCTTTATGAATTTTTCAGCAAAAAGAGAATCCGGATTCGGACTTGCCCAATTATAAACATATAGACTAAAAGGCAATTTTAAAAACTGTGTGTTTGGCTTTTGACCGATTAAATTGATAACCTCTTCCTTTTTAACGGTTTTACCATCTACAATAAGTTCAGTGTGTACCAATAGATTTTCACCGTTTGGGACTCTTTTTGTAGAATCACAAGCGTATAATAATACTATAATTAAAATTATAAATGATATTTTTGCAGAAATCCTTTTCAATGGGGAAATAATTTTAATCCAAAAGTACATTTTTTTATGCTTAGTAAAAATCAAATTAAACGAATTACTAGTTTACAGCAAAAAAAGTATAGAAATGAGTACCAACTTTTTATTGCAGAGGGTATAAAAGTTATTCAAGAATTATTCCAATCGCAATATATTGCCGAGCATTTTTACACAACAAATCCTGATTTGTCTATTTCAGCGGCTCCTATTCCTGAAATTATAGCTGAATCTGATTTGAAAAAAATCAGTTGTTTAAAAACGCCTAATGATTGCTTAGCGGTTTTTAGAATGCCAAAACCAAAACCAATTAATCTAAATGGATTAGTTGTTTGTTTGGATGATGTTCGCGACCCCGGTAATTTAGGGACTATTATTCGTTTGTGTGATTGGTTTGGTGTGGAACAACTTGTTTGCTCACCGGAAACCGCGGATGTTTATAATCCGAAAGTTATTCAGGCAACCATGGGTTCGATAAGTCGAGTAAATTTGGTTTATACTGATTTAAATAAATTCCTAGAAAACAGCATTTTACCTGTTTATGGTGCCTTTATGGAAGGTGAAAACGTATATGAATCAACTCTTCCTGAAAAGGCAATTTTAGTTTTAGGAAATGAAGCAAATGGGATTAGTAAATCGGTAGAAAGTAAAATTTCTTCAAAAATAAGTATTCCACGTTTTGGTCAATTACAAAAAACGGAAAGTTTAAATGTGGCAACTGCCTCAGCCATTTTGTTAAGTGAATTCAGAAGAAATTTTAGTGAAAAGTAAAATTGATAAAAATCCCTCTTGTTTTCATGGATTCTACAGAAGATGTCCATGGGCTGTTTGGGTCGTTATCGCGGATTAGTTCATCGTTCAAACTGAAAACCCCTCTGATAGAAGGTGAGAATTTAAAATATTCCAAATAAAGGTCTATTCCCAGACCAACTTCATAAAAGTTTGTCCATTGTATCATTCTAAAACGGTTGTTTGAATTATCATCCGTAGATTTCGAATTACTGGATAAGTTCAAAGCAGTTGAAAACCCACCTACTAAATAAGGTCTGACATTACCTGTTCTGACAGAAGAAAATTTTAACAACAAAGGGAAAAAGATATAAGTTGATTTTACTTGTCGTAAATAATCCACTTTCTCTTCAAATCCGGGAAAAGTTAAGTCTCTTTGTGTATAATATAAACCGGGCTCAAAACGTAAGTTTAAGAATTCATATAACCGTAAATCGCCAACTAAACCCACATTAAATCCTACGGTACTGTTTACTAAAATTTCTTCTGATGGAGTATTTTGATCTATTTTGAAATCTAACGAGTTAAAACCCAAAAAATAACCCCAATGGACGCGTTGTTTGTCGAAATTTTCTAAATGAATAATGGGGTCTTTACCAAAAGTTCCTTTAAATTGAGCCTTTGTTTGATAACCTGCAATTATGATGATAAGAATAATAAATTTTCTCATTTTACTTTTTAGATGCTGAATAAATTGTTGCGACTCCAAATGTTTGCGGAAGTGCTACTACGTCTATAAACCCAATTTTTCTCAAAATATTGTTTAAGGCTTCACCATATGGAAAAACGGAAGCCGACTCTGATAAGTAAGCATAAGCTGAATTGTCTTTTGAAAATAATTTGCCGATAAGAGGCAAAATGTTTTTAGAATAGAATTTATAACCTTGTTTATATGGAAATTTTTCCGGCACTGAAGTTTCTAAGATTACAAATAGTCCATTTGGCTTTAATACCCTTAAGATTTCTAAAAGTCCTTTTTCTAAAGTTTCAAAATTCCGAACTCCAAATGCAACTGTAATCGCATCAAAAGTGTTGTCGTCAAAAGGCATCTTTTCAGAATCACCTAAAATCATTTCTATTTTACTTGATAAGTTTTTTTGAGCAATCTTTTTACGGCCCACATCAAGCATTCCAGCAGAAATATCTAATCCTACAATCCTAGTTGCATTTGTTTCCGACATTAACAAGGCTAAGTCACCTGTTCCAGTTGCAATGTCTAAAATTGTATCCGGATTTTTAGATTTTACCATGGCTAGAACTTTTTTACGCCATTTTATATCTGTTCCAAACGATATTACTCTGTTCAAACCATCATAATTTCCGGAAATGGCATCAAACATTTGTGCTACTTGTTCTTTTTTGCCTAAGTTGGAATTTTTGTAAGGGGTGACAGTTTTAGACATACTCAAAATTTTAGGCAAATATAAACTATTCTGTAAGTATAACAATAATGATTAAATTTAAATTGTTTTTAATTTTAGTTAGACAATATATCACTAAATTTAGTGATATGTAAAAAATCACTAAAAGTGGGTATTGTGTATGTATTTGTTATTGTGCAATTTTACAACATGAATCAAATGTTAAACATCATGTTATCAAGAGTTATGAAAGCTGAACTAAAATGGATACTACTGGCACTAGTTATCACATTTCTTCTTGTTAGCATTATCAACAATTTCGCTTTAACGAGTGGAGTTGAAGTTGGGGTGCCGCAAACGTTCTTAGGGTTAAATTTGTTTTTGGAAATTTTAGTTTTTTTCGCTTTTAGTACCTTTGTGGTATTTGGTATTAAAGGCTTCTTTGAGATGTATTCTCAAAGGTTTGCCAATGTCGTGATCTTCATTTCTGGAGTTTTCTTGGCAGTGGTAATTTTTATATTAAGTTATCAGATATTGCTACTAGAATAAGCTGATTCTAAAACATGAAAACATTGATTCTGAACATCCCGATTTATCGGGATGTTTTTTTTATTTTCGAATGTAAGTCTGATAAGTAAAATCTATGGAGTGTTTTTCATCTTTTGGATGATATTGTTCTTGAATTAATTCCCAACCGGCTAGGGAGATTTCCGGGAAATAAGTATCAGCATCAAAAGATTGATGCACACGGGTAAGTTCAATTTTATCTGTAAATTGAAGTGCTTGTTTATAAATTTCGCCTCCACCAATGATAAACGCATCCTGACTTTTCGGAATAAGTTCTAAAGCTTTTTCAATACTATTAACAACTAAAGTTCCTTCGGGATGATATTCTTTTTGCCGGGTTATTATAATATGCGTACGATTGGGTAAAGGTTTTGGAAAGCTCTCAAACGTTTTTCTACCCATAATAATATAATGTCCGGAAGTAAGTTGTTTAAAACGTTTGAAATCATCCGGAAGGTGCCACATTAAATCGTTGTCTTTGCCCAAAGCATTGTTTTCTGCTGCAGCAGCAATCATTATAATCATATAGAAGTATTATTTCTAGTGTTCAATTCGTCTTCAGCCTTTTGTTCTAATTGTTTAATTCGTTGTTCCTGTTTTGCTACCAATCGATTAATTTGTTCTCTTTCCCATTCTTTATTCATAAATCGGTCAGTAATATACACTTTAATAAAATGAAGAATAAACAAGAAAAACCAAATAGTAACTGCCCATAAATACCAGCCTTCAAAAGGTTGGATATCAAATAATTTCTCAATTATCAAGAAAAATAAACTTCCAATAAGGAATAAAACAAAATGAAAATACAATCTCTTTTTTTGTTTCAATCTTCTTCGGGCATATTCATATTTTTCGTGTAGTTCTTTATCCATTTCCATGAAATTGTTGTTTTTTGGTTTTTAAAGGTACTATTTTTTAAAAAATAAAAAAAAGATATTTACACATAATGAAATACGAAACCGTTTTCCTGTTTAGAAAATGTAAACTAAAGTGTTATAAATTAATAATATAACTTTTTTTTGCTATTGTTTTTGCTAATATGATAAAAATATACTTAACTATTTGATATTCAATATTGTCTTTGTTACTTTGTACCATAATTCTAAAAATTAGATAGTTATGGCAATTAAGAAACAATTTATAAAAACGAAACCGGTTTGTAAAGTAACTTTTTCAATCGAAGCAAAAGACGCAACTACAGCAGCTGTGGTTGGAGATTTCAATAATTGGAATCCGGCAGAAGGTGAATTAAGCAAATTAAAAAATGGTACTTTCAAAGCAACATTTGAATTACCTGCTTCAAATTCGTATGAATTCCGTTATTTAGTTGATGGTCAATTTGTAAATGATACGGAAGCAGATGCTTACAAATGGAATGATTTTGCTGCTGCAGAAAATAGTGTGGTAGCCGTTTAATTTTGTTTTATATGAAATTTGAATCCGTCCGGTTTTTAATCAGACGGATTTTTTTATTGTAAAAATTTAAACAGCAACCACTCCTTTTATATGCGGATGTGGGTCGTAGCCTTCCAATGTAAAATCATCAAATGTAAAATCGAAAATGTTTTTAATTTCAGGATTCAAAATCATTTTCGGTAATTGTTTTGGTTCACGGGAAAGTTGTAATTCTACTTGCTCAAAATGATTATTGTAGATATGTGCATCGCCAAAAGTATGTATAAATTCTCCCGGTTGTAAATTACAGACCTGAGCAATCATTAATGTAAATAGGGCATAAGATGCTATGTTGAAAGGAACGCCTAAAAAAATATCGGCACTACGTTGATATAATTGACAACTCAATTTTCCATCCGCTACATAAAACTGAAAAAACGCATGGCAAGGAGGAAGTGCGGCTTTACCATTAGCTACATTTTCTGCAAACGATTTGGATGTGTCCGGCAAAACAGAAGGATTCCAAGCCGAAACTAACATTCTGCGGCTATTTGGATTTGTTTTTAACGTTTCGATTAATTCACTGATTTGATCGATTTCTTCACTGTTCCAATTTCGCCATTGATGACCGTAAACAGGACCTAAATCACCGTTTTCATCAGCCCATTCATCCCAAATTTTTACGCCATTTTCTTTAAGATAATTGATATTAGTATCACCTTTCAAAAACCATAATAATTCATATATAATTGATTTTAAATGTAATTTTTTGGTTGTCACCATGGGGAAACCTTCATTTAAATCAAAACGCATTTGATAGCCAAAAACACTTTTGGTTCCTGTTCCTGTACGATCACCTTTTTGAGTTCCGTTTTCTAAAACGTGTTTTACTAAGTCATGATATTGTTTCATTTTGTTATTCTTTCTAATTATCCAATTATCATTCCTGCAATAGTAGCTGAAAGCAAAGAAGCAATGCTTCCTCCAATAACTGCTTTTAATCCAAATTCTGAAAGCGTTCTACGTTGTCCGGGTGCTAAAGAACCAATTCCGCCAATTTGTATTCCAATAGAAGCAAAATTTGCAAATCCGCATAACATATAAGTAGCCATAATAACCGATTTGTCATAGGTGAAGTGGATGGCATTTGCTGCATTTTTTAATTCGGCTAATTGAATATAACCTACAAATTCTGAAGCGGCTAATTTAATTCCTAGTAGTTGTCCCATTAACATGACATCTTCTTTTGCTACCCCGATTAACCACATTAATGGAGCAAAAACAATTCCTAATATTGTTTCTAATGAAAATTTAGAATAGGGTGTATTTTCTGCAATTATTTCATTTAAGCCAGTTAAACTTCCTATTTTGCCTAATCCGTAATTAATCATCGCAATAAAAGCGATGAAAACTAATAACATGGCTGCGACATTGGCAGCCAATTTTAATCCTTCAGTAGTTCCGGTAGCAATGGCATCAAGTATGTTTGAGCCAATTTTGTCTTTAGAAACTTCTACATTGGTATCGATTGATTCTGTTTGTGGGAATAACATTTTTGAAACGACAATAGCTCCCGGTGCAGCCATCACAGATGCGGCCAGTAAATGTTTGGCAAAAACTAATCGCAATTGAGGGTCGTTACCACCAAGAAAACCAATATATGCAGCTAAAACACCACCGGCAACAGTGGCCATTCCGCCGACCATGACTAAAAGAATTTCGCTTTTATTCATCTTTTCTAAATAGGCCTTAATCATTAAAGGAGCTTCCGTTTGTCCTAAAAAGATGTTTCCAGCTACTGATAAACTTTCTGCACCGGAAATGTGTAATAGTTTAGACAGTAACATTGCTAAACCTTTAACAACAATTTGAATTATTCCCAAATAAAATAATAAAGAAGTTAAAGCAGAGAAGAATATAATAGTTGGTAAAACCTGAAACAAAAAAATGAAACCGAAGTTATCTACATTCATCATTCCACCCAATAAAAACTCGCTTCCGGCTCTAGTGAAATCTAAAACTTTCACAAATAATCCGCCCACAAATTCAAATAGTGATTTTACAAAATCCACTTTTAGCACACCAATTGCCAATATTAATTGAGCAAAAATACCAATTCCAACTGTCTTCCAATTGATTGCTTTTTTGTTAGAACTAAAAACATAAGCTAAAGCTAAAAGTGAAAGCATGCCTAAAATTCCTTTCCAAATACTGGTTACGGATAACCCTTGGCTGGCAATTAATTTGGCTTCTGTTGTGGCAGTTTTGATTTTATTAGAAGCAAAAAATGAATACGCTTTGTCTTTTGATTTTAAAGTTAACAGCGAATCAGATTTTGTTTCAATTGTAAATCTTTTTGTTGGAGCATCCGAACCATTTTCAAATAAAAAAAGGTAATTATCTTGTACAAGATAGTCCCCTTTTTGTATAATGCTGTCAGAGGTGATTTTTAATTCATATCCTCCCTCTTTCAATTCTAAAAAATCTGTTTTTGAGGAACTTAGTTGCCATTTTTTTTCAAGTTCTTGTCCTGTTAAACCTAAAGTAGAAAGCAAGATTATAGAGAGAAAAATTAAATTTTTATACATTTTTATTTGATTGTTAGGATAGGATTATTTTTTGTGGGGATTTACTATGATTCTTTTTTGGAAATTTCATCTCTAATTTTTGCGGCTTTTTCATAATCTTCATTTTGAACAGCTTCATTTAAGAGTTCATATAATTCTTGTACGCTTTTACCACTATAACTATCTTTTACAGTTGATTCTTCTAATCCAAAAGTTTCCGGATTGCTTAAAATACCTTCATTTTCACCGCTAGGATTGTCTGGCTCCATGGTGTTCCCTTTTAGGTAAATACCAGCCTTGTCTAAGATGTTTTTGTAAGTGAAAATAGGGGCATTAAACCGCAAGGCTAAAGCTATGGCATCGGATGTTCTGGCATCAATGATTTCTTCTATTTTATCACGTTCGCAAATAATACTGGAATAGAAAACACCGTCAACTAATTTGTGAATGATAACTTGTTTGACTACAATATCAAACCTATCAGCAAAGTTTTTGAACAAATCATGCGTAAGTGGACGAGGAGGTTTTATTTCTTTTTCTAAAGCTATTGCAATAGATTGAGCTTCAAATGCTCCGATAACGATGGGTAATTTTCGCTCACCATCTACCTCATTTAAAATCAAGGCATAGGCACCGTTTTGGGTTTGACTATAGGAAATTCCTTTTATGGCTAGTTTAACAAGACTCATATACTATCAGTACAACGTATTAAGTACAAAGTACTTAGAATAAATTAATAATAAAAAAATGGGCTATCTAAACAAAGATACAACTATCTCGATTTAGATAGCCCAATGAGGGCACAATTTATAAAAAATTATGAATTTTGAGCTTTAAATTCTTTTAATTTTTGAGTCAATTTAGGAACAATTTCAAAGGCATCTCCAACGACACCATAATCAGCCACTTTAAAGAAGGGTGCCTCAGGATCTGAGTTGATAACTACTTTAACTTTTGATGAACTGATTCCGGCAATATGTTGAATTGCTCCGGAAATACCAATCGCAATATATAAATTAGTGGCAACGGGCTTTCCGGTTTGACCAACGTGTTCGCTATGAGGTCTCCAACCTAGATCAGAAACAGGTTTTGAACAAGCTGTTGCCGCTCCTAAAACAGTTGCTAATTCTTCTACCATTCCCCAATTTTCAGGGCCTTTTAATCCGCGACCGCCTGAAACAACTACTTCTGCATCAGCAATGGTTACTTTTCCGGTTACTTTTTCAACGCTTTCAACTTTTACATTAAAATCGGCATCGTTTAAATTTGGCAAAAAATCTTCAGTTGATAAACTTGAATCGCTTTCCACTAAACCATATGAGTTTTTAGCTAAACCTAACACTTTTATCTCAGTAGAAATTTCAGTTGTATTAAACGCTTTATTTGAAAAAGCATTTCTTTTCACTTGAAAAGGAGTGGTGCTTAATGGTAGTCCAACTACATTTGAAGTATAGCCTGCTTCTAATCCTATAGCCACTAATGGAGCAAGATAAATGCTGTCAGTTGTTGAGGAAAGTACAATCACTTTTGCACCTTCTTTTTGGGCAGCTTGTTTGATGGTATCTGCATATGCTTTTGCGTTAAAAGCCGCCAATTTGTCGTTGGTGACTTTTAATACTTTATCAACTCCGTATTTTGATAATTCTGAAACATCAGAAGCATTTATTGTTACAGCAGTTACTGTTGTTCCTAATGATTCGGCTACTTTTTTAGCATAAGAAGCTAATTCGAAAGCTACTTTCTTGAATTTTCCTTCAGTTGATTCTGCGTATATTAATAAGGACATAATTTTTTGTTTAAAAGTTTAAAATGGTTTAAAAGTTTAAGTGTTTGATTGGAATTCTGAACACTATAAGCTGATTAGTGATGACTAGATAACTTTAGCTTCGTTGTGTAACAAACTTACTAATTCATCTAAATTATCAGCACTTACTAATTTTACAGCTGATTTTGCTGCCGGTTTTTCGAATTTTACGGCTTTAGTGTTTAGTGCTGCTCCAACAGGTTCTAAAACAGTTAAAACTTTAGTTCGAGCGGTCATAATTCCTCTCATGTTCGGAATGCGTAAATCTTTTTCTTCTACCAAGCCTTTTTGACCACCGATAACCAATGGTAACGAAGCAGAAATAGTTTCTTTTCCACCATCAATTTCACGGACTGCTTTAGCATTTGATGCATCAACTTTTATGTCAATACAAGCATTTACAAAATTATATCCTAACAAACCGGCAATCATTCCAGGTACCATTCCACCATTGTAATCTAAAGATTCTTTACCGCAAATAATTAAATCATATTGACCTTGTTTAATAACTTCTGCTAACTGTTTCGCAACAAAAAAACCATCCGTAGGATTTGCATTAACACGAATTGCTTCATTGGCACCAATAGCTAAAGCTTTTCTTAATGTTGGTTCAGTATCGGGGCCGCCAACATTGACAACGGTTACGGTTGCTCCTTGTTGTTCTTGAAACCAAACAGCTCTTGTTAAACCAAATTCGTCATTTGGATTAATTACAAATTGAACACCGTTTGTGTCGAATTCTGAATCGCTGTTGACAAAATTAATTTTGGATGTAGTATCAGGCACATGACTGATGCAAACTAATATTTTCATATAAAAGGTTTAGATTATTTTTCGGGTACGAAAGTACAAATAATATTTCTAATTTTAGTATGCGTGCATAATAAAATTTCAGTATTATATCGTTTTCGTTGCTATTAATAATTCTTTTATTTATGTAATTAAATTTTTTCAATGGGAAAATTACAAATTGTTGAAAATGAAAAATTACAAAAAGCCAATTTTTTACACTAAAAATATGCTTTAAAGTGATTTAAAATAATTATTTTTGCCTTTCGAATAAAAGACTTAAAGAAAATTTCTATATGAAAACAATTCAATTCAGAGAAGCTATTTGTGAGGCGATGAGTGAAGAAATGCGTCGTGATGAAAGCATTTATTTAATGGGGGAGGAAGTAGCAGAATATAATGGTGCCTATAAAGCTTCTAAAGGAATGTTAGATGAATTTGGTCCAAAAAGAGTAATTGATACGCCTATTGCAGAACTTGGTTTTGCAGGAATCGCGGTAGGTTCAGCGATGAATGGTTGTCGTCCGATTGTGGAATTTATGACCTTTAACTTTTCATTAGTTGGGATTGACCAAATTATAAATAATGCCGCAAAAATGCGTCAAATGTCAGCCGGACAGTTTTCAATGCCAATGGTTTTTAGAGGACCAACGGCTTCTGCAGGTCAGTTAGCAGCAACTCACTCTCAGGCATTTGAAAGTTGGTTTGCCAATACACCGGGATTAAAAGTAGTTGTTCCATCAAATCCTTATGATGCAAAAGGATTGCTAAAATCAGCTATTCGAGACAACGACCCCGTTATTTTTATGGAGTCTGAACAAATGTATGGTGATAAAATGGAAGTTCCGGATGGTGAATATACTATTCCATTAGGAGTAGCTGATATTAAAAGAGAAGGTTCTGACGTTACGATTGTTTCTTTTGGTAAAATAATTAAAGAAGCTTATATCGCTGCGGATGAATTAGCTAAAGAAGGTATTTCATGTGAAATCATCGATTTAAGAACGGTTCGCCCGATGGATTATGAGGCTATATTAACGTCTGTTAAAAAAACAAATCGATTAGTAGTTTTAGAAGAAGCTTGGCCATTTGCCAGTGTAGCTTCTGAAATTACCTATATGGTTCAGGAAAAAGCATTTGATTATTTAGATGCTCCGGTTCAACGAATTACCACTGCCGACACACCGGCTCCTTTTTCACCGGCTTTACTAAAAGAATGGTTGCCTAATTCAAATGATGTGATTAAGGCAGTAAAAAAAGTTATGTATAAATAGAAATATTATCTACTATATATGAGACTTCATCAACCCAATTTTGATGAAGTTTTTTTTTAATTTGCTATGAAATTATATTCTGTTATCTTCCTTTTCATGTTGTACTCTGCTTCTTTGTTTGCTCAAACAAAAGTGAGCGGAATAGTTGTAGATGAAAAAAATGAGCCTATTCCATTTGCAAATGTTTATTTTAAAAATTCTTCAGAAGGAGTTATTACTAACGAAAATGGCCGTTTTTATCTTGAATCTGCCAAAAACCACGCTGTTTTAGTTATTTCTTTTATTGGATATACTCCTAAAGAACTTGTTTTAGAAAAACAGGTTACATACAACCTTAAAATTAAATTAGCTGAAGGGGAAACACTTCGTGAAGTTGTGTTGGTTTCCGGCAAGCAATCTAAAAAAAATAATCCGGCAATTGACATTTTACGTAAGATTTGGGCACGAAAAAGATTAAATGGTTTAAAACAATTTAATCAATATCAATTTGATAAATATGAGAAAATCGAATTCGATTTGAATACAATTGATAGTGCTACCATGAAATCAAAACTGTTTAAGGGAATGGAATTTGTTTTTGAGCAAATGGACACTTCAGCAATAACCGGAAAAACGTATTTACCTATTTTCATAAATGAATCTATTTCTGAAGTCTATGGAAATAATTTGACTAAAAAAGAAAAAGAAATTACGAAAGCCAATAAAAATTCCGGATTTAGCAATAATCAACAAGTCATTGCTTTTGTCAAAGATTTATATGCCGATTATGATATTTATGATAATTATTTGAAGTTTTTTGATAAAGATTTCGTGAGTCCTTTATCTCGCACCGGGATTGAAGTTTATAATTATGCTCTTACGGATAGTATGTTTATTGATAACAAATGGTGTTATAATATTGTTTATTATCCCCGACGAAAAGGAGAACTCACTTTCAAAGGCGATTTTTGGGTGAATGATTCTACGTATGCCATAAAGTCAATCAATATGGCGGTTACTAAAAGTGCAAACATTAACTGGATTAAAGAAATTTACATTGAACAGGAATTTGATGTGGTTAATGATTCCGTTTTTCTTTTAAAAAGAGATCATATGATGTCTGATTTTGCCTTCAATAAAAAAGAAGAATCCCAAGGGGTTTATGGAAAAAGAACTACTCTATATAAGAATCACAAATTCAATGAGGAAAAACCTAAAGAGTTTTATAAAGAGGAAATCAATTTTATAGACAATTCCGTTTATAATAAGCCGGATGAATTTTGGGCTGAAAACAGATTTGAAAGTTTAAGTAAAGATGAATTAGGGGTTTACAAAATGTTAGATACGCTGCAGACGGTCAAAAAATTCAAACAGATGTACAGATTGGTTTCCATTTTGGGAAGCGGCTATATAGAATTTAATAAATTTGATTTCGGACCAATTTTTTCCACCGTTGGTTATAGCGATGTGGAGGGATTGCGACTTCGAGTTGGTGGGCGGACATATTTTGGCAGAAATGACCCTTGGCGAATTCAAGCCTACACCGCTTATGGTTTTAAAGATGATCAGGTAAAATACGGTTTGTCGGGAAAGATATTATTGAATCCTAAAAAACGTTTGATTTTAGAAGGCGGAAATCGAAGGGATATCGAACAGCTTGGTGCAAATTTGACCACTACAAATAATGTGCTCGGAAGAAGTTTTGCTTCTACCGGACTTTTTATGAGTGGTTCAAATACGAATTTAACGAGTATCAATTTAAGTACCTTGTCAATGAATATTGAACCGGTGAAAAATTTAACGTTTGAATTTGGACTAACCTACCGAACATTGAAATCTGCCTCGGAAACATTCAGTCTGGATTATTACACCGATGCTTCGCGGACAACAGTTCAATCGGATGTAAAACAATCAGAAATGTCCTTTTCAGTTGATTATACTCCCGGTCGAAAATCTATCGGGTATGGAGTGGAACGTGCTGTTGTGGACAGTCCGTATTCCCGTTTTTTTGTCAGCTATAGCAAAGGATATGAAGGGGTGCTAGAAAGTGATTTCGCCTATGATAAACTTCAGTTTTACTTCAAAAAACCAATTTTAGTGGGCGGATTTGGTCGTTTAAATGTAATTACAGAAGCGGGTAAAACATTTGGAGCTGTTCCGTTAGGTTTGCTTAGTGTTATTCCCGGAAATCAATCTTATTTTATTATTGATAATACCTTTAATAATTTAAATTTTTATGAATTTGTATCAGATCAATATGCCACATTTCAGTTAGAACATCATTTTTTAGGAAGGTTATTTTCCAGAATCCCGGGTGTTCGTAAATTGAATTTAAGAGAAATAGTAAGTATAAAAGGAGTTGTAGGTTCTATCTCAGAAGAAAATATTTTATTAAACGCCTCAACATTAACTTATTTAGCTCCTGAAAAACCCTATTGGGAATATGGATTTGGTGTGGGTAATATTTTTAAAGTATTCCGATTGGATTGTACTTGGAGAGGAAATTACAGAAACCTTCCAGATACCAATAATTTTACTATAAAAGGTTCGTTTGGATTCTATTTTTAAGTTTTTGATTTACTCTTTTATAACTTTCATAGTAACACTTTGCCTTTCATTTGTAAATTTAACAAGGTAAATGCCTTTTTCAAAAGTTGATAAATCAAGCTTTTCATTAAAAATAGGGGCTAGTTTTTTACTCAAAATTTCTTGTCCAAGATAATTATAAACACGAACTGTGTTAAAT
>NZ_PNJW01000057.1 GCF_013822155.1 Flavobacterium sp. | reverse complement strand
ACGAATTTGAACAACACTTTCTAACTAATTTTAAAAGAACTAAAATTGACTCAAACGAAGATTGGATTTATAAAATAATCAATCAAAAAGATACGCTGAAATTCAGCACAGTAGGATTAGGAGATAAAGGTGGTTGTGTCCTAGAATATTTTGAATTTATGGATAATTATTATCCGAATGAAAATATATTTAAACCAATTAAGGTAATAGAAAAAACGGAATAAAATTCTGTAGGCAACATTACAAACCAAAAAAATCAAAAGAACAAAAGAAAAAAAAACTTAAAACGCTTTTCAATCCTTTAAAATCCATTTATCGCAAAGCGATACCCAATAAAAATCCTTTAAATCCATTCAATCCACCTCATCCGTGTTCAATCCTTCAAAAGAATACTATGAAATCCTTTAAAAACCCCCCATAATTCCATTCCAATTAATTAAATTTGAAACAACCAATAACCAAACCCTAATTCGTAATTCCTAATTCGTAATTCCTAATTCGTAATTCCTAATTCATTCATGAAATCACTCTTCTTTCTCCTCCTAGTTCAAATAGCCTTCGCCCAACAAAAATTCGAAAAAGATTCCGTCCTTCAATTTCAAAAAGAACTAAACGAACACTATGCCGATACCGCGGCAAGCCCTTTAAAGAAAGAAGACCTAAAACACTTCGTGAACTTAGAGTTTTACCCAATTTCAGAAACCTATTTTGTTCAAGCAAAATTCACCAGAACAAAAAAGGAAAAACCATTTGAAATGAAAACCACCACAGCCCGAAAACCCATCTATGTAAAATACGGCGAATTACAATTCACCATCAACAACGTTCCCTGCAAACTAAACGTCTATCAAAATGTAGAATACGCCAAGAAACCCGGTCATAAAGACAGCCTGTTTCTTCCCTTCACCGACCTGACTTCCGGAGTCGAAAGCTACGGCGGCGGAAGATACATCGACATGGAAGTACAAAAAGGAAACACCTGGACCATTGATTTTAATAAAGGCTATAATCCCTATTGTGCCTACAATGAAAAATATTCTTGCCCAATTCCACCCGCAGAAAATGATTTAAAAGTAGAAGTAAAAGCCGGAGTCAAAAAGTACCACGACTAATGAACTATTTCAATTTGCACACCCACCAATTTACTAACCAACAAACAAGATTGGAATTAGTCAACCAATACCCATGGGAATTTGACGAATCCATTCCCACCTATTCCATCGGAATTCACCCTTGGTACATAGAAGAACAAAGGTTGCCACAAGATTTAAAAACAATAGACGAAAAACTGGCATTACCCGAATGCCTCGCCCTCGGCGAATGCGGATTAGACAAACGAATCGACATACCGCTACAACTTCAAATCGAAGTATTCGAAAAGCAAATTAGATTAGCAGAAAAACACCAAAAACCATTAGTTTTGCATTGCGTTTCCGCTTTTCAGGAACTAATTGAAATAAAAAAACGAGTAAAGATTTCAGTACCAATGATTGTTCACGGATTTTCAAAAAACGAACAAACGGCCAAACAATTAATTGACAATGGATTCTATCTCTCATTTGGAAAATATTTATTGCGGAATCCGGAATTAAAAAGTGTGTTCCAATCGGTACCCAACAATCGCATTTTTTTAGAAACCGACACCGTGGAAGAATCAATTGAAGAAGTATATGCTTTAGCAGCAACCTATAAAAACATCGAAATAGAAGAAATGAAAGCAATCATCGCAACAAATTTTGAAAAAGTATTTAAAATAAAAATGAACCCGTAACCCGTAACCCGCAACCCGTAACCCGTAACCCGCAACCCGTAACCCGTAACCCGTAACCCGAAACCCGCAACCCTCAACCCGCAACCCGCAACCCGCAACCCGCAACCCGTAACCCGCAACAAAAGAACAATGAATAAATGGCAAGAACGAGCACAGCTCTTATTCAAAACAGAAGGATTAAACAAATTAAAAAACGCTAACGTATTAGTCGTAGGATTAGGCGGAGTCGGCTCTTTCGCCGCAGAATTCTTAGTCCGTGCCGGAGTAGGAAACATAACCATTGTCGATGGCGATGTAGTCGACATCACAAACATAAACCGTCAATTACCGGCCTTGCATTCAACAATAGGAATGCCCAAAGTAACAATCGTTGGCGACAGATTAATGGACATTAATCCGGAATTAAATTTAGTTCGCGTAGAAGAATTTTTATCTCCCGAAAGAGCAATGGAAATCGTTTCAGAAGAGTTTGACTATGTCTTAGATTGTATAGACAGCATCACCCCAAAATTAAATTTAATCATTGCGGCCAAACGAAAAAGAGTCAAAATAATCTCCAGCATGGGAGCAGGAGGAAAGATGGAAGCTTCAAAAGTAAAAGTCTCCGACATCAGTAAATCTGAAAACTGTTTTTTAGCCAAAACAATGAAACGACGCTTAAAAGAAGTAAAAATTGACAAACTGAAAGTTGTTTTCTCCTCAGAAATCCAAGACGAATCAAGTTTAAAACTAACAGACGGAAATAATTTCAAAAAATCATTCTACGGAACAAACAGTTGGATGCCCGGCCTTTTCGGTTTATACGCCGCAGAAACCGTCGTAAAACATTTACTGGAAAAATAGTTTCTAAGATACTTAGCATCTCAGTACCTCAGAACCTCAGAACCTCAGAACCTCAGAACCTCAGCCCCTCAAAAAATGATACAAACAGTAATTTTCGACATGGATGGCGTAATCGTTGATACCGAACCGGTACATCATTTTGCCTATCAACAACATTTCAAACAACTAAACATCGACGTTTCTCCTGAAATGTATGCTTCATTCACAGGAAATTCAACCAAAAATATTTATGAACGATTAAAATCAGTTTATAACTTACCGCAAGAAGTCAATGCTTTAGTAGAAGTAAAACGCAACTTATTTAACGATGCCTTCGATCAAAAAAAAGACATCTATTTATTAGAGGGAGTAGAAGAACTAATAAAAGAATTACATCAAAATGAAATGCAGTTAGTCCTAGCTTCTTCTTCTGCAAATGTAACTATTGAAAGGATTTTCAACCGTTTTGATTTGCATAAATACTTCACGCACAAAGTTTCCGGTGAAGATTTTCCTAACTCAAAACCGCATCCCGCCATTTTCCAACAAGCTGCTTTTTTAGCTAAAACCCCAACCGAAAACTGTATCGTAATTGAAGATAGTACAAACGGAATTTTAGCAGCGAAAGCCGCAGGAATTTATTGCATCGGATATGATAGTGTAAACTCTAAACTACAAGATTATTCATTGGCTGACAAAGTAATTAGTCACTTCAACGAATTGAGTTTTGAAAAGATACAATTGATAAATTAAAATTTCCCTCCGGAAGAGGGAAATTCTATAATAACTTAATTTTTAACTTCCACTTTTGCTTTCCCACCATCAATATCTACAGACGTTTTATCAGAACTTACTTTTACGCCGTTTTTATCAACTTCAATTGTAGTACCGTCGGTATTTTCAACAGGAGCAGGTTGTTCAACAGGAGCTGCTTGTTCAACAGGTTGTTCAATAACAATCACCTCTGCCGGTTTTTCTTCTTTTTTAGCACACGAAAATAATGTTGCTGTTGCTATAATAGTCAACATAATTAATCTGTTTTTCATAATTTATCTATTTGATTTTCTGTAAGGTACGATTAATTATGATTGATATTTCCCAAATTGTGTTAAATAAAGTTATCCAACGGCTTCTTTATAAACCCGCAAGCAACGTTCCCGAGCTTCTTTGTGATCAACAATCGGTAAGGAATAAGCAGAGGTTTCAACCTCAGGAATCCACTTTTTAATATATTTTAAATCTTTATCAAATTTTTTAATTTGCTCCGCCGGATTGAATATTCTAAAATAAGGAGCCGCATCCACCCCGGAACCCGCTGCCCATTGCCAATTACCTACATTACTGGCTTGCTCATAATCAAATAGTTTCTGAGCAAAATAGGTTTCTCCCCAACGCCAATCAATTAATAAATGTTTACATAAAAAACTGGCAACCACCATCCGAACCCGGTTATGCATATGTCCGGTTGCATTTAATTCTCGCATTCCGGCATCAACCATAGGATAACCTGTTTTTCCTTCACACCATTTTTGAAATTCCGTTTCATTATTATTCCATTCAATGGCATCATATTTCTCTTTGAAACTTTTGTGTATAGTATGTGGAAAATGCCATAGAATTTGCATAAAAAATTCACGCCAAATCAACTCGTTCCAAAAGATTTCATTTTTTGAAGCGATCGCTTTCGCAACCATTTTCCGAATAGAAACAGCTCCAAATCGTAAATAAGCTCCTAACATCGATGTTCCGGATAAAGCAGGAAAGTTACGAGTAGCTTCATAGTTTGAAATCAGATTTTCGGAAACAGTATAAGGAGAAACTTCAATCCCCGATTTTTGAAAACCAATTTCTGATAAGCTTAAAAAAGGGTAGGAGTGTGTTGCAATAGTGCTTATTCTCTCCTCTGAATTATAGTTCAATAAGGCTATGGTTTTGAATTTCTCTTTCCATTTTTTAGAATATGGAGTATAAACCACATAAGGCAAACCATCGTCTTTCACTACATCACTTTTTTCAAAAATAACATGGTCTTTACTGGTTTTAAAATCAATACTATGTTCTTTCAACAATTGATTAATTTCTTTATCCCTTTTTCTGGCATAAGGTTCATAGTCATGGTTGGTATAAACAGTCGAGATAGAATGCTCGCCAATCAATTGTTTAAAAACAGCAACCGGTTTTCCATGAAAAACGGCTAACGATTTCCCTTGAAGGGCTAATTGCTCTTGAATTTTAGAAAGTAATTCATGAATAAAAGTAACCCGAGCATCATCTTTTGGAAGTTCATCTAAAATGGATTCATCAAATATAAACACTGGTAAAACTTCTTCCGTGCTATTCAAAGCATGAAAAAGGCCCACATTATCCTCCAATCGTAAATCTCTTCGAAACCAAAATATATTCATCGGTAAACTATCTTTTAAACAACTTTAAACAATCTAAACTAAAAGCGTAGACATTCCCCCATCAACATGAAAGATTTGGCCGGTAATCCAACTGCTTTTATCACTCAATAAAAACTGAGCCATTTGAGCCAAATCTTCCGGTTTTCCAAATCGTTTCAGCGGATGACGTTCCGCCGATTTTTCTTTTTTAACATCATTGTTCAAAAATTTATCAGCCAATGGCGTATCGGTTAATGAGGGAGCAATCACATTTACACGTATTTTCGGAGCATATTCTGCCGCCAAAGCTTTTGCAAATCCTTCAATAGCTCCTTTCGAAGCAGCAACACTGGTGTGAAAAGGCATTCCCATGCTGGCAGCAACACTACTGAAAAGCACAATGCTCGATTGTTCTGAAGCGATTAAATTAGGTAAAACAGTTTGAATCACCTTCACTAAACTAATAAAATTTAAATTTAAATCACTTTCAAACGTTTCCGGTTTGATTCCCTTAAAAGGCCTTAAATTAATACTCCCGGGGCAATAAACTAATCCGTCTAAAACGGTCGGTATTTTTGAAGTATCAAATTCATCCGTTGTGGCATCAAATGGAATATAGGTAATATTCAAATCACTGCTCAATTCATTCGTTCTGGCAGCAATAAAAATTTTACATTCATATTGTAATTCTTTTGCAATGGCTAGTCCTATTCCGTAAGAGCCACCTATCAATAATATATTTTTCATATTAACCTTTATATTCTCCAAAGAGTTCAATTAATTTTTTTTGACGATAATTAAATATTTCATTCAATTTTGGTTTAACTAAAATCGGATGAACAAGTTGCCCTAAAATACCCATTGGAATTTTATAATCCACAATATCTTCCATTTCAACACCACCCGGAATTTCTTTTAAAAAATGTTTGTGATGCCAAAGCGAGTAAGGGCCAAACCGTTGCTCATCTACAAAATATTTTTTGTCTTGAACATGCGTTATCTCGGTCACCCATTTTGTTGGAATCCCCAATACCGGAGTAACAATATATTGTATAATTTGACCCGGAAACATTGGCTTCTCCGCTCCTGATAAAATATTGAAACCCATATAATCAGGTGTAATGGTTTTTAAATTTTTGGGGCTGGAAAGAAAATCCCATGCTTCTTGTAATGAAATGGGAAGGTTTTGTTTAGTATGTAACGTATATATTTTCATGCTTTATTTTTTTGTAAAGGTACAATATTGTTTAAACTAAATAACCAAACATTAAACAAAATAATTTCAATTTATACTTTTCTTAACAGTTAGTGCCAAAATGAAACTGTAAATTTGATAAATTAACAAAACCTTTTAAAACATGAAAAAAATAGTTTTAGCACTTACATTTTTTGTAGCTACAATGACAGTGGGAGCACAAGTGAAAACACCGGCTCCAAGTCCGAGAGCTAATTTTAAACAATCAGTCGGATTAACAGATGTTGAAATCGATTATAGTCGTCCGAGTGCAAAAGGAAGAGCGGTATTCGGAAATTTAGTTCCTTTTGGAAAAATGTGGAGAACCGGTGCAAATCAAAATTCAATGGTAACGTTTGGAGATGATGTTGTGATTGATGGTAAAACACTGAAACAAGGAAAATATGCCATTTTCACAACGCCAAAAGCGGATAATTGGGAAGTAGTATTTTATGCAGATACTGAAAATTGGGGAACTCCTGAAAACTGGGATGAAGCTAAAGTTGCCTTACGTACTAATGTAAAGCCTGAAACCTTAACCAGAAATGTGGAAACGTTTACCATTTCCTTGAATAATATTGCAAATGATTTTGCTCATTTAGAATTATCTTGGGAAAAAACATTAGTGGCCGTTAAATTTGAAGTTCCAACAAGCAAATTAGCCATGGCAAGCATTGATAAAGTATTAGCCGGACCAAGTGCGGGTGATTATTTTTCTTCTGCTCAATATTTTTTCCAATCAAATGGCGATATGACTAAAGCCTTGGAATATGTAAATAAAGCAGTTGCAATGACCGCTGAAAAAGGAACTCCTTTTTGGTATAATCGTTTAAAATCTCAAATTCAAGCTAAATTAGGCGATAAAAAAGGAGCTATCGAAACGGCTAAAGCATCGTTAGAAGCTGCTGAAAAAGCGGGTAATGCAGATTACGTAAAAATGAACAAAGACAGTATTTCCGAGTGGAGTAAAAAATAATAGGGTTTAAATACTATAAATCCTATACTGAAAATTCAGTATAGGATTTTTTTATTTCCTTAAATTTAATTTAGTTTTTATTTCTCATACTAACCTGAATCAAAGCAGATAATCCTAACGTTAGTGCAGCACCAATCGCATTGAGCCATAAATAGCCTAAGAGTTCTTTACCTGATGGATAAATGTGAATGGTAAAATAGTAAATGATAAAAATGATTAGTTGACTGAGAACTCCTCCATAAAAAATAGCATTGCCTTTAATAAATTTCACAAAAAAGGCAACTAAAAATATTCCTAAAATGGTTCCGTAAAAAACAGAACCGATAATATTCACTAATTGAATTAAGTTTTCTACCAGCGTTCCAAAACAAGCAAATAAAATCGCGATAGCTCCCCACAAAAGCGTAAAAACTTTTGAGACCTGAACAAAATGCTTATCGGACTTCTCACTTTTTAAATTCCGTTTATAAATATCAATGGTCGTAGTTGAAGCTAACGCATTCAATTCAGAAGCCGTTGACGACATAGCTGCCGAAAGTATCACAGCAAGCAATAAACCAACAAGTCCCGTCGGTAGATAATGTAATATAAAATGGATAAAAACATAATCCTTGTCATTGGGTTCCTGCTTTATTTTTTTTATGATGCCTTGTGCTTCTTCCCGTAAGTTCTTTTCTTTCTCAGATAAAGCAATTATTCTTTTTCTCAGCACAGGATTATCAACATCAATATTTATTTGCTTGGCATACGTTAAGGTCACAATTTTTTTCTCCTCTTGAATCAAGGCTAATCGTTCTTCTAAATTTTTATAATCAGCAGCATAAATAGATTTTTCAACCGCAATTTGACTCGTTGGATTAAAATTCAGCGGCACTTTATTAAACTGAAAAAACACAAAAACCATCACTCCGGTTAACAAAATAAAAAATTGCATCGGAACCTTAAGAAAACCGTTAAAAATCAAACCAAGCTGACTTTCCCTCACAGTTTTTCCCGAAAGATAACGTTGCACTTGCGATTGATCTGTACCAAAATAGGAGAGAGCTAAAAATAATCCACCCGTAATTCCGCTCCAAAAAGTATAACGACTATTCGGATTAACTGAAAAATCCAGAATATTCATTTTATCATTAACGCCGGCTATTTGTAGAGCATTGCCAAAAGAGATTTCTTTGGGCAAATAGCTTAAAATTAAATAGAATGCAATAAACATCCCAAACATAATAATAAACATTTGCTGTTTTTGCGTAACATTAACGGCTTTTGTTCCGCCGGAAACCGTATAAATAATCACTAAAACACCAATAATAAAATTAAGCCAATTTAAATTCCAACCCAAAATAGAAGACAAAATAATTGCCGGAGCATATATGGTAATTCCGGCAGCTAAACCCCTTTGAACTAAAAACAGTATAGCGGCTAAACTTCGGGTTTTTTGGTCAAATCTATTTTCTAAAAATTCATAAGCCGTATAAACATTAAGTTTATGATAAATAGGTATAAAAAAGATACAAATAAAAACCATCGCCAGCGGCAATCCGAAATAGAATTGAACAAAACCCATTCCGTCATGAAAAGCTTGTCCGGGTGTCGACAGGAAAGTAATGGCACTGGCTTGTGTTGCCATTACCGAAATACCAATCGTCCACCATTTACTCTCGTTATTCCCTAAAATATAATCTTTTACATCTTGGCTTCCTTTCGTTTTCCATGCTCCATACACCACTATAAATAGTAGGGAAAAAATGAGTATAAACCAATCGAGTGTTTGCATGAATTAAGAAAAGTATTTCATAAAAATATAAAACAGAATAATATAAAGAGCATTGGCTACAAGTACCCAAATGTATATGCTTTTCAATGTTTTATTTTGTTCTTTTTTCATGGTTTTAATTTGATTTTGTACCAATAGAAATCATATTTGCAAACAACCGATATGCACCGGAAACGCCGGCCGGTAATTCCCTAAAGAAACTTAAACCGGTGTAAATATAAAAGCCTTTTCCATGTGAAGCAACTAATAAACCGCCATTTTTTGCTTCTTCTCCCTTGTCGTTAGATGACAAAAGAGGGGTAAAGGTTGCGTCCCATTCATCCGGATAATATAACCCTTGTTCTTGAACCCATCCTTCAAAATCCTTCGAAGTTATTTTATTCGGATAATTCAAAACCGGGTGATTTGGTGCTAAAAATCGCATTTCGGCATCTTCTTCCGTAACCCTATCTCTTGATAATTTCAACGGATAAGGGGCTAAGTCTTTAACGGTAAGTTTACCACTAGTATTATATTGAACAATCATCGTATGGCCTTCTTTAACAAAATCAAAAAGAAGTTGCTGCTTGAAAGCTAATTCATCTACCTTATTATAAGCCCTGACGCCCATAACCACAACTTGAAAATTTTTAAGATTTTCTGAAGTAATTTCATCCGGTTTCAAAATAGTTACCGAATAACCCATTTGCGAAATGTATTGCGGAACTTCATCTCCCGCTCCCATGATATAAGCTATTTTTTCTGAATTGGTTTTCAAATCCAATTTTCTGAATTTAGCTTCTGAAGTTGAAAGTATTTGTTGTTGAGCAATGTGTTCATATTGAATGATTGTTTGCTCATAATTTTCTTTTTTCCCATCAACCATTGCATAACTGGAAATAGTAATCTCACTGCTGTTTTTAGGCGGAGTTACTTCAAAATAAACCGTTGTTTCCGCATCTTTTCGGTTAAGTTGAAACGGAATGGCCGCAGGAGTAACTTTCCATCCTGAATTTACCTCTAAATGAGCGGTTCCCGAAACATTATCTTTTCCGGCTTTTATTTTTACACCAATGGTTTTACTTTTTTCTGAATTAAATATTTTTACTTTATCCAGAATTGAGGTAGTCACAACCGGAACAATATCAAACGGTTTATAAACCTCTCCTTTAACTTCATCGTTAAATTTATAAATAACTTCTTTTTCAAACGGAATAACAACGCCATTAATTTCAACTGAAAAAGTCACAGAAATAGTTCGGATAACATCAGGAATCCCAATTTGTTGTTGATTTGAAACCGCATACATTCCTACCGTTCCTTGTTCTTTTAACCAATAAGGAGAAGTATATTCCTGCGTTGCCGGAATCATTAATTCGATATCAGAAAAAACAGCTTTGTTAGGTTCTAATGCTGATTGGTTAAAAACTATTGTTGACGTTGGAGTAGTAGTAATTCCATTCAAAGTCATTTTTTGAGCACTTCTGTTTATGCTTTCCAATTTAACTTTTAAAACACTTCCCGGCGTTGCACTTTGTGTTTCCGCAACGGCTTCTAAATATAATCCGGCACATCCGGCAATAATTTTCTTCAGTTCATTCGATTTAATTTTCTTCCAATGTTCGTCTTTCAAGTTCTGAACCAATTGATAACTTTCAACTAATTTGGGAATACTGGCCGCTGGGTTTTTAAAATCAAACTCCTTTTCAACTTGAGCCAAAATCACACCAATGGCAGCTCCGCCTTGAACACGATTCCACGAAGTGTCAATCCCTTCAAAAATAGCATTTTTAGGCGTTGGGTTTTCGCCCAATATAAATTCTAAATATTCAACTTCTTCTCCGCGGGTTCCTGTACTGCCAAAACCTTGCGATTGATGCCTGCTTCTACTTAAAGCAGCAATCTCTTGATTTGATTTTCCTGATTCCGGGTAAAAAACACCCATATCAAAATTAGTTAATTTGCTTTTGTCGGCTTTTTCAAATTTATCTCGACCTCCATAAAACCACCACGAGGTATTAAAATAAAGCCGTTTTGGTTGCCAAAGCGAAGTATATTTCAGTTGTTCCGGAAACACAGCAGCATCATTCACCTGATTAAACAGCTCAATAGACAATACCGCAGACGACGTGTGATGACCATGCGTAGTTCCGGGTGAGCGATGATCAAATCGATTGATAATAACATCCGGTTTAAATTTCCGGATAATATAAATCATGTCTTCCAAAACTTGGTTTTTATTCCAAATGCGAAGTGTCTCATCCGGAATTTTAGAAAACCCAAAATCATTTGCACGAGTAAAAAATTGTTCACCGCCATCAATTTTTCGGGCTTCAATAAGTTCTTGCGTACGAATAACACCTAATAATTCACGTAATTCAGGACCAATCAAATTTTGACCTCCGTCACCTCTCGTTAACGACAAATAACCCGTTCGGGCATGAACGTGATTAGACATATACGAAATCAATCGGGTGTTTTCATCATCAGGATGTGCGGCAATATAAAGCACTGAACCTAAAAAATTCAGTTTTTCAAGTTGATGATAAATTTCAACGGCCGAAGGTTTTGAAGGTTGTTGAGCATGTATAGCCGAAAGCCATAAGAAGAAAAAAAGGAGGAAGGTATAGCAATTTTTAACCATTGATTTTTGCTTTCTGTAAAAACCAAATATACTAAATTACCTAAGTTCGAGGGCTAATTTAGAACTTCTTTAACAATAATAAACAACAAAGTAAAATAGCCTCTGTTTTAGCGTGTCAAATTCCGTAGATTCAAAGTCTATAGAGTAGCTCTAGGCTTTAATGTCTCCCGACTTTGCGAAATATAAAAAACATTAATAACACCTAAATTATACAAAATTTTACTATTTTTAATTAAAATTTACACCCCGCTCCCCGAAATGTTCATCTCTAAATTAACACAGAGTTTTACGAATGTATCAAACGTTTGGAAATTACGTTTCAGGTTTTAGACTTTTTACAGATCAGATATCAACTATAATTTATAATATTGAAAATGGCACAATCAATCAAGGTATTAAAAAGTAGCATTATTATTTTATTTATTTTAAATTCATGTAGTATTCATGATAAAAACAATTTAAAGAATAATGAAAAATATACAAATATTGTGTTTTCATCCGTATACGACGATGAAAAAATATTTTTAATGATAAATGATTCTGTTTTTTTCAAAAACAAACAAATAATTACAGATAGGTCTTTAGGGTTGGATAGGAAAAATTTTATCAGTATAAAATCTGATACAATTTTTTTAAAAGCTATTGCTATGGGTTCTTTAAATGTAATAGATAAACCTCATTATAGAGAGATAAAATTAGATACTATTTTATATAGAAAAAAAGGTAGTTATATTTGGTTAGAAATAAGAGATAGTATAATAAAAGTAAATCAGCAGAAAAATAAATTTGTGTTGGAATAAGTGATTTCCCCCGCTCAGCAAAGAGTTCAGCATAAATATCTAATGAAACGCTCCGCAAATGTCTCCCGACTTTGCGGAATATAAAAAAACATTAATATTAACCGTTCCACAAAGTCAAAATTTCTAAATTAGCATTTTGATCTTCTATGGTCTCCCAATCTCGCAGAATAAAGTGTTATAAGTAAGACTTCAGGGAGTTCGAGTTCAATTAAAGTTAGAGATATAGTGTATTTAATTAGTTACAATATGAAGCTACTTTATTTTAAATATCAATGGTTTTATTTAATTATTTCTTTTATTTTTTTTGGAGCTTCCTTGTTTTATTATGTTCAAGAAAATCATGAGAAAAATAATTTAGTTATTGAAAATCATATAATAACTGAAAAAAAGTGTAGTGCTGCACCAAGAGTAAGATCTTTTGTTAAAATTAGAAAGGAAAACAAGGCGTATAAAATAAATTTATCTGAGAAGCAGTGCCTTAATCATTTTGAAGGCGAACAAATTGCACTTTACTATAACAAAAAATATGATTACTTTTTTTATCCAAAAAATAATAATGTAAATATAATTAGAGTATTATCTTCTGGTATAGCTTTGTTTATCCTGTTTTTGCCTTTGAGAAGTATCTCTAACTGGCTATCAGAAAATAAAAAACATTAATAACACCCGCCCTCGCTCCGCAAAGAGTTCAGGATAAATATCTAATGAAACGCTCCGCAAATGTCTCCCGACTTTGCGGAATATATAAAACTAACAACATCGTTCAGCAAAGAGTTCAGGATTGTATATCTTCAAACTAAATTTTCAACCTTCAATTGAATCAGCAAAACTTTTTTACGAATAAAAAAAACAGAGCAAATAAGGCTCCGTTTTAGTTCATTTATAGTTAATTCTTTTTCCCTTTCGAATGATTTTTTCCTCCTTTATTGTTGGAATGATCATTCCCGTTCGAATGGCCTTTCCCTTTATGCTGATTAGACTTGTGCTGATGATTATCGTAATGAGCTGTTGAGTTATGCCCATTTCCCCTATAGTTTTTCGGATATTTTACCTTATGATTATGATAAAACGAATAAGGAGAAGAGCCATGATAGTTTGTAAGCACTACTTTATGACCACGATGCAAATCATAATGTTTGCATCTTTTAGGCAAATGATTGCTTCGATACCATTTCCCGTTTCCTAAATAAATATAATTTGCTCGTTGCACATCATAATAAACTTCAATTTCAGGCAAATAATAATACCGTGCAGACGAATATCCCGCCGGGCCCCAAGGCGGGGGAGTGCCCACATTAACATTCACAGCAACTTGACCGGAAACACTAACAGCAACAACCAAAAAAATTCCCAGTATAATAGATTTAAGTGTTTTCATTTTTTCTTTTTTTAAAAAAGGTGATTGCTTTATAATAGTCAACAAGCATGCCGATAACTTTAAATCACGAATAAGATAGGAATTATGTAAACTTTAGTCGTTTGAAGTAACCAAAATAAAACAGTCTAAATAGATTAACTCCATTCAGACTGCCTTACTTAATTTAAAAACCAATTCTAATTATATGTCAAACTACTATTTTTCTCTTTGTCTAGTTTAATTTTCATGTCTTTTGCCTTAAAAATAGGCGGATATTCTTTTCTGTGTTGTTCAATAAATTCTTGCGGAGTGTCGGTATTCACTAATCCATTTATAATTTCATAACGTTTATTAAATAAACTATAGCCTCTATAATTTGCCGGAATGTGAGATTCAGTAACCCATTCGCCTTTACGTTTAAAAATATACATCGAAATTTTAGTATCATAATAAGCTTCTAAATTCGGAAAATAATAATACCGTGTCGAATCCAAAGAAACTTTCGATTGTTTAATTAAATCTTTTTGAGACTCTATAATATAAGATTGACTCGTTGCAACAGTTCCTATAACAAGGAACAAAAAAAGGGTTAAGTAATTGACAGTTTTCATTTCAATCTAATTTTAAAAAAAATTAATTAAAAACGAACTGTGGTATTCTTTGCAGTTATCAGTATGGGTAAAACTTGAAGTAAATGTACAAAATAATAACCAATTCTGCTGTTAATATTGTGCCAACAATTTGACAAAATACCTAACAATAGGGATAAATTTTAGTTTAAAGTACAGTTATTCATACAAAACAGTACGCGGTTTATTAATCTCAAAATCTAAATAACCAAAGTCACGTGTATCAAAATTATTTGTTCGGAATATATTCCTTCCCTCGTTTGGAATTTTAGGATAAAAAGCAATCGAAAATTGAAACGTACTAAAAACTAAATAATCATTCGAAAGCAAAATCCCAAGACCAATTTTAGAAAAACCCTCACTCTTCTTAAAACCATTTTCAGAATCACCAATAAACGCTAACGTATAATTAAAAAACGGATTAAACCGAAATCCGGCTAATTCCCAAGGGGAGTAAGATTGTGTTTGAAAAGAAAAAATCATCTTTTTAGTCCCAATCAGTTTAGCATCATTAAATCCGGTAATACCATTCGCTTCATTAATCGACAATTGATCTCCTTTAATGTCTAATCGATGCCCTCCAAAAACCATATTGCTTTTAAAAAACTGCCTGATTTTCCATTTCCCCGGTTCAAAAAGTCGCGTGAAATAATACAATTCCGCTAAAAATGCACTTTGTTCATTTTTACCATCGTTAAAAAAAGTACCATATTCATAGTTCGTACTAAAATAACCCCATTTAAAATAATCACCTAGGGTCGCTCGGGCTCCAACATACAATCGGGTATTATCATTTTTGTCTTGAATCCCCGCAGTGATACCGTAATATTTTCCAATCGGAACATCTTCCGTAATGTTATAATTAAAAATGTATTCATCCTTAACATACTTTCGAGAGGAAACCCCAATTCCCGTGAGCCAAAACTCCTCATTGCTATAAAATGCATACGGATCATAATCTTCCGAAATCCTTCGCTCATAATTTCGTTTATAATAACGCAAGGTTGTAATCAAATTGGTCGTTCTCTCCGTCTCACTGTTTCCCTTTAATATCGGTGCAGAATGTCCGCCCCAAGCATCAATTGTTCCATACTTGAATGTTTGTAATTCATAATTGCTGTTACTATCAATCAAACTGTCTTTCAACAAACGGTTTTCCAACAGAATTCCTCCGGCCCATCGGGTTAACGGAGAAAAGAATTTTCGCTCTATTTCTATATATTTAATATAATCTTTATTAACATCCATTTGATAATTTAGTGTCGTTTGAATGTAAGTGTTCTTTATATTCGGAATAATATAGCGGGTAGAAAAAGCTCTTCGTTTATCATCTAATTCATGTGTGTATTTGTTGTCCCATGAATGTCCGCTTCCAAGAAAGTTACGTTCCAAAAGTTCATAACTGGCTTTGTTTGTTGTAGCACTGCTTGAAGGAATCAAACTCCACGAATCTAAAACAGTAATTTTAACATCAACACTATCAGTAGACGACCCGATTACATTTTCACTATAAACAGTTACCCGTCTAACAAAACGCTGACTTCTAATTAATCGTTCGGTTTCCTTCACTTTCAAACTGTCAAAAGGTTCATTCTCTTCAATCAGTAAGATATTGCGAATGGCAAACTTTTTTGTTTTAATGTGAACGGAATTACCTGCTTTCGACGCAAAATGACGAGGTGTCCTGGTAGAATCAGAATCAGAAAACCCAAAAGGATCAAGTGTTTGAATCGATATTTTTCGAATGATTTTACCTTCAAATTGCGAATAGTTGGAAACAATTTGAGTCGTTTTTATTCCGGTTTGCTTAACCGATGTAGATTTGAAAATTAACCGATGCAAACTTGCAGTAAATTTACTTTTCTTCGCTGTATTTTCAATTTTCTGATAACCTTTTAAGGTTGAATCAGTTGCTGTTTTTTTTTCTTGCGAATAAGAAGTAAAAAAACAAAAAAACACAATAATCAAAAGAATAATTCTTGTCGGCATAAAACGATAACGCTAGTTTTACAAAAATAGCATTAAGATAAGATACGCTTTTTTAATCGAAAAACTCTTTTTCTTCCGCAGTATTTTTAATCACCGATATTCCTTTCTGTAAAAGTAAACTATTTGGATAGGTAATCAATTCGCCTTCCTTTGTTTTTAAAAAAGTATGAAAACCACGAATATCATCAATTTCGCCCTCTATGGGAAAGTCTTTATCATGAATTTTGATGGTATCCCCAATTTTAAAAGGAGCTGCAAAGAATATAATAATCCCGGAAGTAACATTACTCAAAATAGACCATTGAGCAAACATCGCCACCCCAATCACGGCAAACAAGGAAGAAACAACCAAAATAACGTCTTGCGTTTTAACTCCCCAAATCACAAACAAAGCAATTATGGCAACAGTCCCAATCAATAAATTGAAATACTTAATTACTAAATTGGTTCTGTGTTCTAACGTTTCACTCATTCGGGCAAAACGTCTAACGATTTTAGCAACTAAAAAGCGTAATATAATTGAAACTAAAATAACAACTCCCGTTGCAATTTCCTCTTTAATATAAAGTTTAAAAAATTCCATATTAACTAAGCTAAAAATGAATTTAATTTCTCATAAACAGCATGCATAGGCATGCCAACAACATTGGTGTATGAACCTTCAATCTTACTGATTCCAACATAGCCAATCCATTCCTGAATGGCATAACTGCCGGCTTTATCAAAGGGCTTATAATGATCTAAATAATAACGAATTTCTGCTGCTGAAAGGGTTTGAAAAGTAACTTTTGTCACTTCAAAAAAGGTTTCGGTTTTATCAACGGTTTTAAAACAAACCGATGTAATCACTTCATGCGTAGCATTCGATAGCGATTGCAACATTTGAAAAGCATCATCATAATCTTTCGGTTTTCCTAAACATTGGTTTTGATGCCAAACAATAGTATCGCTCGTAATTAAAATATCGTTTGCTTTGAGTTCGCCTTCAAAGGCATTGGCTTTTAATTGGGCTAAAAAATTCGTAATCTCTTCTGCTTTCATATGCTCCGGATAGAGTTCCTCAATTTCTTTCAACCGAATTTCAAAGTCTAAATCCAAATCCTTAAAAAACTGTTGCCTCCTGGGCGAACCCGAGGCTAAAATCAAATGAAATTCTTTTAATTTTTCGTTAAGCATTTTGTTTGATATTGTAGTTAATAACAACAATTGACAAAATTCCAAAGAATAATATCCATTTTAAAAGTAAACTCAAATGACGAAAATCAGCAGTAGATTTCGCAGTCCAACTTTTTACTAAACAATACAAGAGGGGAGATAAAACTAAAAACAGCAAGAACAAAACAGCGAAATACAAATCATTAAACATTAAATAACTGTTCACATACCAAAAAACAATCCCAATTGGAACTAAAAGCAATCCGAAAACAACCTTTGAAGTTCGTCCAACTCCCAAAAGGATAGGTAAGGTTTGCATGCCTTGGTTATAATCTCCTTTAACATCTTCCGCATCTTTCACTATTTCCCGAATGAAATTAATTAAAAAGGCAAAAAAGGCATAATCGGTTAAAATGCCAAACAACATTCGCATCTGATCCTGATTGCCTTCATGCGTCGCAGGATATAAATCAAAAACACCAATAATTAAAACACTCAAGGCTAATACAAAGGCAACCATTAAATTACCTAATAGCAAAACTTTTTTCAAAGTCGTGGCATAAAAGTATAAACAAGCCGCTATAAAAATAAAGATAGTCGCAAAACTTGGTTTTTCAATCACATTCGACAAGTAAAAACCAATACTGACACCAAGGATATTTAAAGCAACATAGATGTTATAAGCCTTTGATTCTGTAATCAATTTGCCTACAATTTGAGAATTTGGTCTATTGATTGAATCTGTTTCCTGATCAAAAATATCATTAATAACATAACCGGCTGCTGCAATCAAAACTGTGGATAAAACTAACAAAAGATATTGCCAATCGGCTAAAGCCAAATAACAATTTTGCTGATTCAAAAATCCGTATCGAAAAACCAATTGCATCAAAGCAAGCATCAACAGGTTTTGATAACGAATGAGTTGTAAGTATTTCATTTTACTACTTTAGTTGTTTAGAGCAAAAGTAGTAATTTTATTAAAGTTTAAGGTGGTTTAACAATTATTACTCCAAAACAAAAACCCCTGTTAGGTGTTTAATATTGGTAGAAAACAAATTCCATTCAGCAATCAAAATCCGGTAGGGATGATATATCGGTAGCAGTGGGTTTCTCCCTATGGAAAAATAAAACAAACTAATCAATTCATTTCAATTAATTCCTACATCTTACTCAAAAACAATAGGTTTAGTCGCTTTTGGTATTTTGACAATATGATATGGTTGAGTAACAACACTTGATCCATTACCAGTCTGCAAATTTTCAACTGTGACAACAATAGTAGTTTCAAATTCAGTAATATTAGTAATATCAATTGTATGGCCACCATTACCATATATTCTATCAATAACTACAATAACTGTATAGTTTGTAAAATCAATCACAGTTTCTTCAAAATAAGATTCAGTAAAATAATTTCCTAAGCCAATACTTATAAAAGGTGCATCAAATTGATTTAATAACAAATTCCAATTTATTTCACTGTTAAAAACTGTATTTTGTTGAACGATATCTAGTGTGCTGTTAATTGACCTTTTACTTATTAAAATAGGCTCTATAACTACAGGCACAAAAGGAGGCGTTACAACAGGTTCTACATCGTCATCATTACAACTTAAGATGATAAAACTAAAAAAGCATAAAATTAAATTTTTCATGGTAAGTTTTTAAATTTCAATATTTACTTTGATCTTTTAAATAACTTTATCATTTCAGTTGAATCATTAATAAGAGTAATCAAACAAAAATAAAATCCATCTTTTAAAAATTCTGTATTAATTACAGTACTGTTATAAACAAATGAAGAGTTAATCTTTTTACCTAAAGCATCATAAAATGAAATTGATTTAATTGTTTCAGGATATTTTAAATTTAACTCATGATTAAACGGATTTGGAAATAGATGATTTTGATTATCTTCAAAAGTAATTACATTTAAGTTTTC
>NZ_PNJW01000056.1 GCF_013822155.1 Flavobacterium sp. | reverse complement strand
ATAAAAAATGGATTTAAGATATTCCAATTGATAAGTTAAGTCTGAAACTTCAATACAACGGTGAAGATAGTACTGCAATTTGATTCGTTTTTGGCTGCGACATAGCGAAATGATTATGTTATCCTTTTTTAGTTTATTATTTAATAAAAATTTATACAATTAATATACTAAATATATTTATTTGTATTCCTTAAGATGAATCAATAAATATTATTACCAATTAGATAGGTTTATAATTAATTTAAATAATTGTTTATGTATTGATTTCTAAGTCTCTAATATAATCTTCAAATTCATAAAAGAAGCGTTCATAAGATTCCATGTTTTTATCAAAAAATTTAAAAACTGTAGGCCATGTAGATTTGTTGTTGATGCTGATGTTGTCGATTTCAACCCAAATTCTGCTGATGATTTTTCCGTTATCTAGTTGGAAGTTTCTTTCGAAGATGGCATCGTAAATGTATTCTTCTATTAAAATATTTTTTAATGATTCTATTTTTTCGAAATAGATTTTTCGGTGTTCTTCATCTTTGGGTTCGATGTCTAAAGAAACCATTGCTTTTTTGTTGTCGACGTGAAATTTAAATGAAAAATCTTTTATTCTAGTATTGTATAAAAGCCATTTTCTTGGATATTCCTGAGCGAAAGTTATCCAAAATTCACGTTTTATCTTTTGTGCTTCTTCTTTGTTGAACATTAGTTGATAATTTTGGCTTTTATTTTAATATTTAAAAGAGGATATTCCCCTTCATCTGTTTTTTGGGAAGCAATTTCATCCAGAACATCAAAACCCTTTGTGATTTTTCCAAAAACGGTATGTTCACCATCTAAATGATGTTCTCCTTTTTTATTTTGAATAAAATAAAATTCAAAAGGATTGCTTAATTTTTCTGGATTGTTATCCCAACTTCTAGCTGCTGCTAAAGCTCCGTAATTGTGACGGAGTGATTTTTTAAATTCAGCCGGAATTAAATATTTTCCAATATTTTTTCGTTCCTTTTTTGTGATACTTTCATCCGAATTTCCACCTTGAATTATAAAATTATTAACCACCCTATGGAAATAGGTTGTATTAAAATAGTTCTTTTTTACTAAGTAAATAAAATTTGCTCTATGAAGAGGTGTTTCATAAAATAATTCAATTTCAATATTTCCAAATTTGGTTTCAATTAAAACCTTATTTTCTTTGTTTTGTTCTCCGTACCAAGTAAGAAAATCAGTTACATTCTCATCTGATATTACTATCGTTTCCAAATCATATTTTGGTTTTGGCTTTTCAATTTTAATACTATCATGACTATTTTCTTGTTCTCTATTTTTTTCTGATGTATCTTTAGATTTCTTTTCACAAGAATAAACAGAAAAAATAAGTAGTAAAAGCAGAATTTTATGGAGTTTCATAATTTTTTAAAATATATTCCAAAAATAGCAAAAGAAAAGCTTCCTGCTGCAAATGCTCATTTAAAAATGGCACCTGTCGAAAGAATTGAAATGCTTAAAGAATTGAATATTGATAGTAAAAATCCACGTAAGGCAGCTGTAATGATGCTTTTTTATCCAAAAAATAATCAGACACATCTTTTATTAATCGTTAGAAATACTTATCCAGGTGTACATTCTTCACAAATTGCTTTTCCAGGAGGTAAAGAAGAAGAGTATGATGAATCATTGGCTCATACTGCTTTGCGTGAAACAGAGGAAGAAATAGGTGTGCAAAGGCATAAAATTGAATTGATAAAATCGTTTACAGAAGTTTATATTCCTCCAAGTAATTTTCTGGTTTCTCCTTTTTTAGGGATTTGTCAATCTGAATTGAAATTTGAATTACAAAAGGATGAAGTTGCGGGTATTATTGAACTTCCATTCAATGATTTTTTAGATGACAGAAAAGTGGTCATGAGAAAGCTTTCAACATCTTATGCTAATGAAATTGATGTTCCCGCTTTTTTAGTTAAAGAGCACATTGTTTGGGGTGCCACTGCTATGATGATGAGTGAACTGAAAGAAACCATAAAATTGGTACTTTAATTAGTTTGTTTTTTATAAATTAGCCACCTTATTATTCTCCAATAAAATTATTATGGGATTGTTTAAAAGAAATCCTTTCGGACATATTCTATTACTTAAAAAGTGGCTCATCCGTTTTTTCGGAATGATTACACATCAACGTTACAGAGGATTTAACCAAATGCATATTGAAGGATCTGAAATTATTAAAAATTTACCAGATAAAGGTGTTTTATTTATCTCTAACCATCAAACTTATTTTGCAGATGTTGTTGCTATGTTTCATGTGTTTAACGCCAGTTTGAGTGGGAGAGAGGACAATATCAAAAATGTGGGTTATCTATGGCATCCTAAATTGAATATCTATTATGTAGCGGCTAGTGAAACCATGCACGAAGGTTTATTGCCTAGAATTTTAGCTTATGCCGGTGCAATCACAGTAGAACGAACTTGGCGGGCTAAAGGAAAAGATATTAAGCGAGAAGTTAATCCAAACGATACTGAAAATATTAAAATAGCCTTAAATGACGGTTGGGTTATCACCTTTCCGCAAGGAACTACCCGTTCATTTAAACCGGTAAGAAAAGGAACAGCTCACATTATCAAACAGCACAAACCAATTGTAGTCCCTATTGTGATTGATGGTTTCAGACGTTCATTTGACAGAAAAGGACTCCGTATCAAGAAAAAAGGTATTCTTCAATCAATGGTGATTAAAGAACCCCTTCAAATTGATTATGATAATGAAACTATTGAAGAAATTGTCGAAAAAATAGAATTTGCGATAGAACAGCATCCATCACTTTTAAAAGTTATCCCGGTTGAAGTGCTTCAGGAACAAGAGGAATTAGATAAAAAGAGAAAGTGGGAATATTAATAATCCATCTTTTTTAATTCTTCATAGTTTTTATATAATTTTCTCATTAAGAAGCCATAAATCATTCTGTAAAATAACCAAAATAAACCAAAGGTTACTGCAAATAAAGCAAAATAGATTAGTCCAATAATAACCCAAAATGTTTGCGGATTCATTTCTTTTGTGTTTTCGATTACTGAGTTCAGGTTTGGATCATATGTTATTTGTGAAATAACTACAATTATAAAAATAATAGCAAACATGGTTAAATTATACCAAATATAATACTGAACTGTTTTACGTGTTTTTATAATCGAACTCATCAATTTTTTGACTGTTTCCGTCGTTGATATAGTTTTAAAATTTTTATAAAACAGGTAAATGAAAACTAATACAACTGCATAATTAAATCCGGTTATTATTTTAAAAAGTTTGTCAATATGATAAATTTCTAAAGTCTTCAAATAATTATCATCCACTGTAAAAAAGCCAATACCTGACCAAATAATGAATTCAGCAATACTAATCATCAAAATCCATTTTACAATAGAAGATGAGCGTTTATGTATCATTGCATAAATTTGATTTTCAGTAACTTGTTCATAGGAATGCGCATCCTTTTTCCAAGCTTTTTTTAATAAATCTAATTCCTCTGTCATTTTCCTACGGATTTACTATTTTTTTTAATTTTCCTTTAATTCTATTCATCTTCACTCGTGCATTTACTTCACTGATTCCTAATGTTTCGGCAATTTCTTCATAATCTTTGTCTTCCAAATACATAAAGACCAATGCTTTTTCAATATCGTTTAATTGTTGCACGGCTTTGTACAACAATTTGATTTGCTCTTCTTCTTCAAAATTATAATCCTCGGGAGCTACAAATTGTCTTTTGCCTTCCATGTCGGTGGTGGCAACGGTTCGTGTGCTTTTTCGATACAACGTAATGGCGGTATTCAACGCCACTCGATAGGCCCAAGTTGAAAATTTTGATTCACCTCGAAACTTCGGAAACGCTTTCCATAACTGTATCGTAATTTCCTGGAATAAATCATTGTGAGCATCTTCACCAGATGTGTACAATCGACAGATCTTGTGAATAATGTTCTGATTTTCCTTTAATTGCTTGACAAAAGATTGCTCCAATGAATTGCTCATGTCGTGTTAGTAGCTTGAGTGCTAAAATTGTTACAAGATAGTATTTTTTTCAGAAGCTAATCCCGCTTTTCATTGCAAGCTCTTTTCTCAAAATGTTTTTTTCAAAGCTTTTTCAAGAGCTCCCTTTGGTCGCTTTGAACAAGCAAGAAAAAATACATTTTGTTTCAAGAGGCTTTCCATTTCAATCGGGGCTAAAAGTTTCAGGTTTCAAGTTTCAAAAATTTATCTCATTTTTTTTATCTGTGTTCAAAAAAACTAAAATCAAAATTATAAATTTCAGTTAAATTTCAACAAGAAAAAAAAAGGAGTAATCCTTCAACTGTTAAAACTCCTTATCTTTGTTTTTCAAAACCTTAGAGCCTCAGTTCCTAAGAACCTTAGTACCCTAAAAGAATATGAACATCCCAAATACCAATCTTCCTCGCATAGTCATCATCGGTGGTGGTTTTGCCGGAATTGCACTTGCCAAAAAACTTAAAAACCAACGGGTTCAAGTGGTTTTAATTGACAAACATAATTACCATACGTTTCAACCACTTTTGTATCAGGTAGCCACGGGCGGACTCGAAGCGGGTTCCATTGCATACCCCATCAGAAAAGTGGTGCAGGAATACCAAAATTTTTATTTTCGCTTGGGTTTTGTCAATGAAATTGATACCAAAAACCAAAAAGTAATAGCCGATATTGGCGAATTACGGTATGATTATTTGGTATTAGCAACAGGTTCTAAAACCAATTTTTTTGGCAACAAAGAAATCGAACGCAATAGTGTGGCAATGAAAACCATTCCACAATCGCTCAACATTCGCAGTTTGATTCTCGAAAATTTTGAGCAAGCCTTGCTAACCAACGATATTCATGACCGACATAGCTTAATTAACTTCGTACTCGTGGGTGGCGGACCCACCGGAGTGGAATTAGCCGGAGCTTTGGCCGAAATGAAAAAAGCTATTCTCCCAAAAGATTATCCCGATTTGGATGTGCGAAAAATGCAAATTAACCTCATTCAATCCAGCGATCGAATTTTGGATTCCATGAGTGAAAAATCATCAGATGCTGCGGAAGATTTCCTGGTTAAATTAGGCGTAAATGTCTGGAAAAACGTTCGTGTTACCGGCTACGATGGAAGCACCGTTACCACTAACACCGACTTAACCTTTGAAACCGCCACTGTAATTTGGACAGCCGGAGTACAAGGAGCATTGCCGTCCGGAATCGATGCAAACGCAATTATTCCACGAGCTGATCGGGTAAAAGTGAACGTATTCAATCAAGTAGAAGGTTATGATAACATTTTTGCCGTAGGTGATATTGCTGCTATGATTTCAGAAGAAAATCCGAAAGGTCATCCCATGATGGCACAACCGGCAATGCAACAAGGAAAATGGTTAGGCGAAAACATCATAAATAAAATAAATAAAAAATCACTCAAACCTTTTGTTTACAATGACAAAGGTTCCATGGCAACTATTGGTAGAAACAAAGCTGTTGTGGACTTACCAAAGTTTCATTTTCATGGCGTTTTTGCCTGGTTTGTTTGGATTTTTGTGCATTTATTTTCCCTTATTGGATTTAAAAATAAAGCTGTCGTGTTGACGAACTGGATTTACAACTACATTCGTTTAGACCGCGAAGGACGATTGATTATCAGACCGTTTAAAAAGAAAAATGTGACTTCTTTTGTGGCGGATGAAGTGTAATTATTAACAATGATATGAAAATATTTTTTAGATATTTATTTTTGATGTTTATTTTCAACTTATTAATAAGTTGTGATAAAACCAAAATTTGGTGGGAAGATTATGATCATGAAGACGCGTTAACTTCAAGTACAAAAATTGTAATTGAATCTGACATTCCTTTTTATTATCAATATAAAGATACTATAGTTTTAAATAAAGATTCTGTAGTTGTAAATAAGGAAATATATACTATTTTATCAAAAGAAAAATTAGAAAATTTTGGTAATTTATTTGTAAATTCAGAAAGAACAGGTTATTGTTGTTGTCCTACAACAAGTTATACGATTTCATTTTATTATCACAGAAATAATTTTGAACTTTATGAAGTAGATACTATTGAATTTAAAGATAAAGTTAGAATTTTTGAAAGTTCATATCAATATTCATATTTAATTGAGAAGAAAAAATGGAAAGAATTCTTAAGAAGTTTATAACTTTCTCTCCATCCCAATCATCAACCCAACAAATTTACTATATCCTTCCAAACCGTCTTTTTGTTGGTTTAGTTTTAAGAAGTTGTCGTAAAAAGTTTTAAAAATTGGTTCTAAAAACGTTTCATATTCTTCATGAAATTGTTTACTTTCCTCAAAATTTTCTAAAACACCGTGATTGATAAAAGGTAGAAATTTTTCGCTGCGACCTTCTTCTATTCGTTCTAAATTTCGCAGACAATGTTTCACCGCAAAACTATAACCCGAATACTGAAAGTAAATATCCTCGCTTTTGATGGAAGCTAAAAACCCAATAAAATTGGCTTCGCTTTCACTGGCATATCCAATTTGATGTGCCATTTCGTGTAAAGTGGTGGTTGGGAAATTATACTTCGGCAATTTATCGTTCACTTGAGCTTCATTGGTAAACGGATTCAAATAGCCACCAAATCCCATATAACTCAGCGGAACACTGATTAACGAAGGTTTGATGCTTTCTTTTTCATACCCAAAAAACGAAAACTCCTTTTCAAGCGAAGTGTAACTTTTTAAACTTAAATCAAAAATTTCTTGGATCGAGTAGGGAACCACTACTTTCATCGAATCATTTTTAGTAATTTGACGATGAATGGCATTGGTTTTTTCAATCATTTTTAGGGTGAAAGCTTCCAATTCTTCAACGGAATATTCTTTATCAATCTCCATTTTTTCAAATAGTTTCACTCGATGATAATTAGTTGCCCATAAAAAATGAAACAGAAAATAAAAGACAGAAGCAAAACTCAAGACTTTCAATAGATTATCTTTCCAATTGATTTTCCAAGTTTTTCGAACGTTCCAAAACCATCTGAAAACCAAAAATAAAACTATACCATAAATGATATCACCAATGGAAATCGACGTAAATCCAAAAGTGGTTCTTGAAATTTTTGAAATCACAGGATAGATTCCGTTGCTGTAATAGTTTTCAATAAATTCCGGAAATAAAGAAGCAATTTTCAATACAATAATTTGTATCAATAATAATAAGGGAAGTATGTGTTTTTTCTGAATCATCGTTGGTCAAATATATGAAAAGGGGATGGGTTATCGGTAATGGATAAAAGGTTTAGCGAAATTTTAATAAATTTAACTTCTTTATTTAGAATAAATAAAAATAATATTTTACATTTGCTTCATCATTTTTCAATCATGGGAAAAGCAAAAAAATCGGAAAAAGTAATTTATTTCTGCGACGGCAAAAAATGCTGTAAATACAACAAAGAAATCAAAGATTGTCTGAAAGACTTGGTTAAAGACAATGGTTTGAAAGAAAAGGTTGCCTTTGAAAAAATGAAATGTCAAGGTATGTGCAAACAAGCTCCCGTTTTGTGCATACACAAAAATGAATGTGTAGGCAAAGTATCAACTAAAGATGCTAAAAAACTCTTCGAAAAGCATATAGCTTAAATTTTAGTTTTCCTCATTATATAAAAAAAAATTACATTTTCCAATTCTATAATTGGTTCGTTTTCTTTGTAACTTTGCATTGCTGAAAAAAACTCAGCAACTCAGCATCTCAGTAACTCAGCAACTCAAAAGAAATGAACCAAGAAATTAGAAACCTAGAACCCAAAGCACTTTGGAATAAATTTGCCGATTTAAACGCCGTTCCTCGTCCGTCAAAAAAAGAAGAACGAGTGATCGCTTTTATGATGGATTTCGGAAAGCAATTAGGCTTAGAAACCATCAAAGACGAAGTGGGAAATGTTATCATCAGAAAACCGGCTACAGCAGGATTAGAAAATAGAAAAACCATCGTGATGCAATCGCATTTGGACATGGTGCATCAAAAAAATAACGATACAAATTTCGATTTTGATACGCAAGGAATCGAAATGTATGTAGATGGCGATTGGGTTCGTGCCAAAGGAACAACACTTGGAGCCGACAACGGTTTGGGTGTTGCCACCATCATGGCGATTTTGGAAAGTAAAGAAATTAAACATCCGGCAATAGAAGCTCTTTTTACCATTGATGAAGAAACGGGTATGACCGGAGCTTTAGGTTTAAAAGGAGGTTTGTTAAACGGAGAAATTCTATTGAATTTAGATACCGAAGAAGACGATGAAATTGACATCGGTTGTGCCGGTGGCGTAGATGTCACTGCTACTAGAAGTTATAATGAAGAAGAAACACCTGAAAATTCGTTGGCTTTCACTATCACTGTGAAAGGATTGAAAGGCGGCCATTCAGGAATGGATATTCACAAAGGATTAGGGAATGCCAATAAAATCATGAACCGTTTGTTATTTGATGGTTTTGAAAATTTCGGATTGCAAATTGTTGAAATCAACGGTGGAAGTTTACGCAATGCCATCCCAAGAGAAAGTGTAGCAAAAGTGATTATTTCAGCCATTTATGAAGGAGCATTTCAATTGGATATGCAAGAAGTGATTGATGATATTAAAACCGAATTCAAAACTACTGAACCGAATTTAACAATTGAAATTACCGAAACAACATTACCTGAAAAAGTAATGGATTTAGGTGTTCAAGAAGGATTAATTCGTGCGATTTATACCGCTCACAACGGTGTGTATCGCATGAGTGCTGATATGGAAGATTTGGTAGAAACTTCCAATAATATTGCGAAAGTGACCGTTAAAAACGGAACCATTTCCGTGCAATGTTTAACCCGTTCATCAGTAGAAACCTCAAAATTTGATTTGGCGAATGCGTTGCGTTCGGCTTTTGAATTAATGGGTTGCGAAGTCACTTTTGGCGGAAGCTATCCGGGTTGGACACCCAATGTGAACTCACCAATCTTAGATGTTTTGGTTTCAATTTATGAAAAACAAAACGGTGCAAAACCCAATGTGGTGGCTTGTCATGCCGGTTTAGAATGCGGTATTTTAGGAACTAATTACCCGAATATGGATATGATTTCTTTTGGGCCAACCATCCACGGAGCTCACTCACCGGATGAAAGAGCTTCGATTTCATCGGCACAAAAATATTGGAAATTTGTGTTGGAGATTTTGGAGAATATTCCGGTGAAGAAGTAAGAATATAGAGTATAGATGAAATCCTGATGAGAGTCGGGATTTTTTTATACTCTAAAAATGGTAAGTAACCATAAATAGTTTATTTAAAACGTAGCTTCAGTTAGAAGAACTCTTTACTTAAATGTTATTGTTATTAGAAAATAATGTGGGATTTTAAAATGTTCGCCCAATTTTTCTGGTTTAATAGAAGATTGTGCTACTTCGCAATAAGAACCTGAACCGTCTTTGTGAATAGTAGGTGTAATTATTGCAAATACTGCTGTTTTCTTATTCAACTCTATATTCATTTCTTCGTTACTTCCAAAAAAGTCTTTTAGAGCGTATTTGTCAGCTTCAGTATTCAATTTGAAATAAGACTTTTTACTTCCAAATTTTTTTCCTCTAACATAAGCTTTCAATTTCCCATCACTCAATTTGAAGAAAAACTTTAAAGATTCATTATCGGTATCTATTTTGAAGTAATCTGTTTCAGAACCATCGAACAAAGTAGAAGTTTTTATTAGCTTTCCATTTTTAAATTCTTCAAGGTTTATTATGTAGAAATTACCTTTAAGTTTATCGCCTTGAAAATTCAGGCTCTGAATGAAAATATTTTCAAAATCAATTAAATCTTGAATTTCATTGTTTTCACTTCCATAATTACTTGTCATTTTAATTGTGTTTTGTCCAAAAACAAGATTTGTCATAAACATAATCAGGTAGAAAATTCCAATTTTTAATTTCATGCGTTTTTCTGTTTTTTACAATTTCTGTTAATAGAAATACTCAACTAAATTGAGTTTAATTTTAATAAATTCAAATATAAAGAATTAATTAGAACATTCTGTTCTAAACCAAAACCATTAAAAAAATCACCGAATCTGCTACTTTTCCCTTTATCAATTCACCTTCTTAAACGGAAACCCTTGTTTTTTTCCATCACCACTAATCTCCGCATACAAACTGTCTTTAGTCACTAATTTATAAGTAATTTTTTTTGGAAAATCATGTGCGGGATTTTCAAAAACTAAATAATCCGCAGAAGAAGAAGTTAATTTGAATTCCACCGGTTTTTCTTCATTTTGATTTGGAACCGTAACAATGTAAAATAAATCATTCTTTCGTTGTTCTAATCGAACGGTTTCGGAAAAAAGCGTATCATTTTCTTTGATGAAAAAACTTTTACCCAGCAGCAAAGAATCATTTTCTTTTTTCCATTCTTCTGAAAAAGTACCTTCGGTAGTTTTGTTTTCCCATTTGCCTATAAACCAATTTGCTTTTTCTAATTCTGCATAAGTTTTAGATTTTTGTTCACAGGAAAAACTGCAAATTGCCAGTAGAAACAAGACGTAAATTTTATTTTTCATAACCAAAGATTTTGTTAAACAATACTACAAAAAAACAATGAAATGTTAAACTTGAATCTTGAAACAAAAAATCGTACTTTTGCACTCCAAAATAGAGTTATAAGACTATGTTAGACAGATTACAATATGTAAAGCAGCGTTTCGACGAGATATCAGATTTGATTATTCAGCCTGATGTGATTGCCGACCAGAAGCGATATGTGCAATTGAACCAAGAATACAAAACCTTAAAAGGTTTGGTTGACAAACGGGAGGAATACATTCGTTTGACCCAAAATATAGAAGAAGCCAACGAAATTATTGCCGATGGTTCGGATGCAGAAATGGTTGAAATGGCCAAAATGGAATTGGATGATGCCAAAGAACGCATGCCCCAATTAGAAGACGAAATCAAATTTATGTTGATTCCAAAAGATCCTGAAGATGCAAAGAATGTGATGGTGGAGATTCGAGCCGGAACGGGTGGAGATGAAGCTTCTATTTTTGCAGGTGATTTATACAGAATGTACACCAAATATTGCGAAGGACGCGGATGGAGAACTTCTTTAGTAGACATGAACGAAGGAACTGCCGGAGGTTTTAAAGAGGTGATTTTTGAAGTAACCGGAGAAGATGTTTACGGAACTTTGAAATTTGAAGCCGGAGTGCATCGTGTACAACGTGTTCCGCAAACCGAAACACAAGGACGTGTTCATACATCAGCAGCTACTGTAATGGTTTTACCGGAAGCTGAAGAATTTGATGTACAAATTGATATGAACGATGTGCGAATTGATTATTTCTGTTCGTCAGGTCCAGGCGGTCAATCGGTGAATACCACAAAATCGGCTGTTCGAATGACGCACGTTCCAACCGGATTGGTGGCTCAATGTCAGGATGAAAAATCGCAACATAAAAATAAAGACAAAGCGTTAACGGTTTTACGTTCGCGTTTGTATGAAATGGAATTGGCGAAAAAGCAAGCGGAAGATGCTACTAAACGTACGTCGCAAGTAAGTAGTGGCGACCGTTCGGCTAAAATCCGCACCTATAATTACGCTCAAGGACGAATTACCGATCACCGCATTAGTTTAAGTATTTTTGACTTGGATGGTTTTATGAATGGAAATATTCATAAAATGATTGAAGAGTTGCAGCTGGTTTCAAATACAGAGAAATTAAAAGAATCAGAAGTATTTTAATAGGAAAGCCGGCTAAAAATTTAGTCGGCTTTTTCATTTTAAAATGATTTTATCCTTATTGGTTTTTAAACGGGTTTAATATCTTCAATTGAAATATCTGGCTCTTTTTTGAGTTCTTTGATTTCGTCATCGGCTGATTGTATGGTTTTTGCATCTGTGGTAACCGTAATATATTGAACGATTTCAGCATATTTTGAAGGTTTGATGGGCTCGGCAAATTTTATAGCATAGCATTTTGCAAAAGTAGCTCCCAAATATAAAATGACAGAGGAATAATATACCCAAACCATTAAAACAACAATAGATCCTGCAGCACCGTAAACATCACTTATATTTGAATTTGCGATGTAGAAAGTAATCAAAAATTTTCCAAGCATAAATAATATGGTTGTGGTGAATGCGGCAACGCGAACCTGTTTCCAAGTTATTTCAGCGTCAGGAAGTATGGTAAAAATTGCTCCAAATAGAAGGGATGTGATGATTAAAGTTGCAATTAAATTGGAGACATAAAAAACCACTACACTTATTTCAGTATAGGTTTGTGTTAATTGATTGCTGATTCCATCTAACAAAGTAGAAAATCCGAGAGCAACTAAAAGTATAAATCCCAAACTTCCAATTACTCCAAAAGATAATAATCGAGATTTTAGAAACAACCAGAATCCCGATTTCTTTTTATGACGCAATCCCCAAATAGTATTGATGGAATCTTGAATTTCTGCAAAAACCGATGTAGCCCCAAAAAGCAAAGTTCCAATACCTATAACCGCTGCAACTGTAGAATTTTTAGATAAAGCTAAATTCTGAATCATTGCTTGAATTTGGATGGCACTTGAGGTTCCAACAAAACTATTTACTTGTGAATATATAGCTCCTTCAATGGCTTCTCTACCCCAAAAAACATCACAAATAAATAGGATAACGAGTAATAATGGTGCTAGTGAAAAGACGGTAATATAAGCCAATGAAGCACTCATTTTAAGCACTTTAAATTCTAAAAAACCGTCAAAAGTATCTTTGATAACTTCATAAAAGGATTGGATATACTTACGTAGATTTTTCATTTATGAAGAAAAATAATCAGTCATTTTAACTTCAACTACTATAATTGAATTAAATGTAGAGTTTACCAAATGTGGTTTTTTTTCTATTTTTTTTGAAGTAAAAAAAAGGGATTCTAATTTAAAATGGATTTTCATGAACAATTAGTGTATGGAGTAAAAGTAGTCAAATCTTTTTGATAGGTAGATTTGAAAGTCAATATTCAACAAAATTGATTTTAAATACCCTTAGTTTTTTTCTTTTCTAATCTTTTTCCAATTTTTTAATCGGATTCTGGTGTCGCTTCGCAAATGTTCTTCCAATGGTTCACCAATTAAAAAACCATAGGGTTTGAGTTCTGGAATACTATCAAAAACAACTTTTAAACTAGCAATTACAGGAAGGGCAACAATCATACCGGCTGTTCCCCAAAGCATTGAAAATAGAATGATTGAGAGAATCGCAACAAAAGAATTAATACTCACTTTTGATCCTGTGATTTTAGGTGTGATATAATTTCCTTCAATCATTTGTATGAACATAAAAACGGCAATAACACCCACTGCATACCAGGCAGAATCTTTTGTAGCTAAAGCAACAAGTGCCGGTAACAAAGAGCCAATCATAATGCCAATATAGGGAATCAATAAAAGTATCGCTGCCAAAAAACCAAAGAAGAAAGCATTTTCAATGCCTAAAATTAGCAAACCAAGGGTGTTTAATAATCCAACAATAAACATTACTGTAAATAATCCGTACAAATAATTTTGTTGCACTTTATAGAGTTTAGCCAAAACTGTTTTTACGCGTAATACATTTCCATCCGTTGAAAAGGCTTTGAAAATAAAACTTTTAAAGAATTTGCGATAAATCAAAAAGAAAAATATGTACAGTGGAATTAAAATTATATCCGAAAAAATGCTACCCGATGAAGTTAAAAAATCAATTATGTTCGCGAAATTATCTTTAATCGCAGCACCAATATTTAATTTTTTTAGCGATAATTCACTTTTTCTTATTCCGAAATTCGCATCAAAATAACTTAAAATAGAGTTGTAAACTTCTGTTAGTCTCAGAAAGTATTGATCACTTTTTTCAAGAATATCCGTCAATTGAAAAACGATAAAGGCTAACAAACCAAACAATACAATTGAAAGAGTAAAAATTGCCGTAAGAGCTGAAATAACACGATTTACATGAAATTTTTTTTCTAAAAAATTAACCAATGGAAAAATAGAAACCGTAAGAATTAACGCAATTATCAGTGGAACAACTATTGGTTTAAGAATGTATAAACAAAAAATCAAACCTATAATAAACAGGAGGTTCAATGCATTAGAGTTTTCTTTAGCAGAAGATAATATCATATTTTTCAACAATAATTAAAAAGAGGAATTGTGTAAATTCCTCTTTAATTTCAAGTGTTACAAATCAGAAATCATTTTTTTAATTTCTTCTTTCGATTTTCCAACTCTTTGCTGAATTCTTCCGTAGAGTTCGTCTTCTTTTCCTTCAACAAAAAGTAAATCATCATCAGTTAAATCTGCATACTTTTGTTTCAACTTTCCTTTTACTTCGTTCCATTTTCCTTTCAATTCAGTCGTGTCCATACTATGTGTATTTAAAATTAATATTCAGTGATTATTTAATCATTCAAAGTTACAATAGCACATGCCGGTTTTTGTTATAGAATTTTTAGAGTTTGTTATACTATTACAAGGTTTGTACGTTTCAACTTTGTAAATTTGCCAAACTTCAAAAAGTAATTGGTTTGACAACAACGCAACTCATTGAACAAATTCAACTGAAAAAATCATTTTTATGTATTGGTTTGGATGTTGATTTAACTAAAATTCCGCAGCATCTTTTACAAACAGAAGATCCGATTTTTGAATTCAACAAAGCAATCATTGATGCTACGCATGATGTATGTGTTTCCTATAAACCGAATACGGCTTTTTATGAAGCGTATGGTTTGAAAGGTTGGCAATCGTTGCAAAAAACCATTGAATACATCAATTCAAAGTATCCGGAAATTTTTACGATTGCCGATGCGAAGCGAGGCGATATTGGCAACACTTCCACCATGTATGCTAAAGCTTTTTTGGAAGATTTAAACTTTGATTCAATTACTGTCGCTCCTTATATGGGAAAGGATTCCGTAGAACCGTTTTTAGCTTTTGAAAATAAACATACGATTCTTTTGGCTTTAACATCAAATGAAGGTGCGTTTGATTTTCAAACAAAACTTTCTAATGATAAAGAAATTTATAAACACGTTTTAGAAACTTCAAAATCTTGGAAAAACAACCAAAATCTGATGTATGTGGTGGGTGCTACCAAAGCAGAATATTTTACAGAAATCAGGCAACTTGTACCCGATAGCTTTTTGTTAGTCCCAGGTGTTGGAGCACAAGGAGGAAGTTTGCAGGAAGTTTGTAAATACGGAATGAATGCAAATGTTGGTTTGTTAATTAATTCTTCACGTGGAATTATTTATGCTTCAAATGGATTCGATTTTGCAGAAAAAGCAAGAGAAGAAGCGTTGAAATTGCAAAATGAAATGGAAGAGATTTTGAGTAATTCAATTAGAAACATAAAACAATATGACTAAAAGAGATTTCTTTAGAATTTTAATTAAAATTTTTGGTTTGTATTCGATAATCATCAGTACATTTTTATTTCTTCCTCAAGTTGTTAATCAGATTTTTTATTTTAATGATATTTCGGCAGCTTTGATAACAATAGGTAGTTTATTGGTTTGTTTTGTACTTTTATTATTATTGTTGTTTAAAACAGATTTTATTATTGATAAGTTAGAATTAGACAAAGGGTTTGATGACCAGATGATTATATTAGGAGACTTTAATTCAATTTCAATTTTAAAATTTGCAATATTATTAATCGCTGGATTTTTGATTATTGATAATATTTCTGAATTTTTATACCACTTGATAAATTCTTTCAAAAAAGAAGTTAGTTTATACGGGATTGGAAAACAAGAAGTGGACTATTTTAATCTTTCTGTTAGTTTCTTAAATATAGTTTTAGGATATTTATTGATATCTAATTACAAAAAAATTGCTCAATATTTAGATAAATAAAAATTTTAAAAATTGAGAAAAATGGTTTTCACTGACCAAATCGGAACACTTCATCAATTTGAAAATACTCCCAAGAGAATTGTTTCGTTGGTTCCTTCGCAAACAGAATTGTTATATGATTTAGGTTTAGAAGATTCGATTGTCGGCATTACAAAATTTTGTGTACACCCCGTTCACTTTAAATCAATTAAGAAAATTGTGGGTGGAACCAAACAAGTGAAAATTGATAAAATAAAGGAACTTCAACCCGATATTATCATTGCCAATAAGGAAGAAAACACCAAAGAAATGGTGGAAGAATTATCCCGAATTTGTCCGGTTTGGGTCACCAATATCATTACCATTGAAGACAATTTACAAATGATAGCCGATTTTGCTCAGCTATTCAACAAACGGACGGAAGCTCAAAAATGGATCGATAAACTCAATTTTGCGTACCAGGATTTTCAACATTTCATTAAAGACCAGCCAATTAAAAAAGCAGCTTACTTTATTTGGGCAAATCCGTATATGGTAGCTGGAAAAGAAACGTTTATAAACGAATTACTAAAACTGAATCATTTTCAAAACATTTATGAAGAAAAAGGAAGGTATCCTGAGATTGAATTGAAAAAAATACGAATAGAAGGCGACCCTGATTTAGTGTTTTTATCTTCAGAACCTTATCCGTTTAAGGACGAACATGCTTTTGAAATTGGACGTTTTACACATCATGCCATAACTATTTTCGTGGACGGCGAATATTTTTCGTGGTATGGAAGCCGACTTGTAAAAGCGTTCGAATATTTCAAAAAACTACATCAAAAACTATAGTTCAACTTCTTCCAAAACTAAAGTTTCTTGAGGAATATTATTTGATTTTACTGTTCTTTTAGAGTCTTTTGTTTGTTTCTTTTCAACAAAAGTTTTGAACTCTTCTTTCAAATATTTTATTTCTTTATTTTCTTTAAAAACGCCTTTCATTGGGGTAAAATTTTTTGCAAATATACAATTTCAAAACTGTTCTATTTCAATGAATTTTGTTAAGATTGGAAATGTCAATTAAAATGTTACTTTTGTCTAAAAGATATAAAAATTGATATCGTATAGCATTTATAAAAACGATTCGAGTTCGGAATGGGTAACTTTTGTTCATGGAGCTGGAGGAAGTTCGTCTATTTGGTTTAAACAGATACGTGAATTTCAAAAACATTTCAATGTTTTACTCTTAGATTTACGTGGTCATGGAGAATCTAAACCAAGTTTAAAAGATGGTTTTCAAAAAAAATATACCTTTAAATCAATCGCTCATGATGTGATTGAAGTGATTGACCATTTGAAAATTGAAGCTTCTCATTTTGTTGGAATTTCATTAGGAACAATTGTGATTAGACAATTGGCAGAAATGCATCCTTCAAGAGTGAAATCAATGATTATGGGAGGAGCCATTTTAAAAATGAATTTTCGTTCTCAAATTTTGATGCGATTGGGAAATATGTTCAAATATGTTTTACCTTATTTGGTATTATATAAATTTTTTGCTTTTGTGATTATGCCTAAAAAAAATCACAAACAATCACGTTTACTTTTTATCAATGAAGCCAAAAAATTATACCAGAAAGAATTTATAAAATGGTTTAAATTAACGGCTGAAATAAACCCGGTTTTAAAATGGTTTCGCCAGGTAGAAATTAATATTCCAACCCTATATGTCATGGGAGAAGAGGATTATATGTTTTTACCTTCTGTTAAACAAGTGGTGGAAAAACATTACCGTTCGTCAAAATTATTTGTGATAGAAAATTGTGGTCATGTAGTTAATGTTGAACAACCAAACCAGTTTAATAAAGCAGTTATCTCTTTTTTAAAATCAAAAGTATAAAAAAAGTCAGTGGTCTCAAACACTGACTTTAATCTAAAACTAACTAACTAACCTAACCAAACAAACTTTTTTATTGATGCAAATATCAGAAGAATTGTTAGCTTATTGTGTTAAGCCTTTGTTATTTATATGTTATTGATTATTAAATTTTTAAGGCTGATTTAATAGATAGTCTTTTTTCCTATTTTCCATCTTGTAATGCAAAAACCTTTCTTAAAATATCTGAACTTCTGGCATTCAAATTAGTACGTATTTGTTTTTCTTCTACAGCTATCATTTTAAAAACACCATCCATCGCTTTATTGGTTGTATAATCTGTTAAATCGGGATTGATTTTTGTAACCAATGGAATAGAATTGTACCTAGTTATAATATTGGTCCAAACTTTATCAGCACCCACTTTTGAAAAGGAACTTTTAATAACCGGATTAAATTTTGAATACAAAGCTGTTGAAGTAGTATTTTTTAAATAGCTAGTTGCTGCCGATTCATTTCCCATCAAAATATTTTTTGCGTCAGAAAAAGTCATTTGTTTTACGGCATCAACAAAAATTGGAGTAGCTTCTTTCACAGCATCTTCTGCAGCACGATTTAAAACTTTTAAACCCTCATCTGCTAAATTTGATAATCCAATAGAGCGTAATCGAGTGTCGACTATTTTTAATTCATCAGGTAGCAGAATTTTTACGGTTTCATTTTTAAAAAAACCATCTGTTTTTGTCAATTTAGAGACTTGTTTTTCGATACCGTTATTTAAAGCTTCCTTCAAACCATTGGCAATATCGGCATTACTGAGGATTGACCCTGTTTGAGGGATTTGGTTGGCTATTTGTTGCATTTCTGCACAACCTAAAAGAATAAAAAAAGTAAAAAGCAGTGGTAATTTTTTCATGGTATATATAAGTTTTGATTTTAAAAGTAGACAAATATCATGCCTTTAAATAGCACACAGAACATCTAAATTTAAATTCTTCCGTTTTTCTTCAATCAATAACATCTCTTACTGGTTGTTCTGAAACTATTTTTGTAATTCATTTTTCTGATTTTTCATCTACAAATTTTATTAATTCCGTAAATTGCACCCTCAAAAACATCATTTTTTTATCAATGGAACAAGCAACTCCTTATATTCCTAAAAATAAAGTAAGAATTGTAACAGCCGCATCTCTTTTTGACGGACACGATGCAGCCATCAACATCATGCGTCGAATTATTCAGGCAACTGGAGTAGAGGTGATTCATTTGGGTCACGACCGAAGCGTGGAAGAAGTAGTAAATACTGCCATTCAAGAAGATGCTAATGCAATTGCCATGACATCCTACCAAGGCGGTCACAACGAATATTTCAAATACATGTACGATTTGCTCAAAGAAAAAGGAGCCGGTCACATCAAAATATTTGGTGGAGGCGGAGGCGTAATTCTACCGGAAGAAATCAAAGATTTACACGATTACGGAATTACTAGAATTTATTCTCCTGATGATGGTCGTGCCATGGGATTGCAAGGAATGATTAACGATTTGGTTCAAAAAGCTGATTTTCCGGTTGGAGATGTTTTAAATGGTGAAGCCAAACACTTAGAGGATAAAAATCCACGTTCAATTGCTCGCGTAATTTCGGCAGCAGAGAATTTCCCTGATATTGCGAAAGAAACATTAGATGCCATTCATAAAAAGAATGAAACTTCAAAAATTCCTGTTTTAGGAATCACAGGAACCGGTGGAGCCGGAAAATCATCATTAGTAGATGAATTGGTTCGTCGTTTTCTAATCGATTTCCCTGAAAAAACAATTGGTTTAATTTCTGTTGATCCCTCCAAACGAAAAACAGGTGGAGCTTTATTGGGCGACAGAATCCGAATGAATGCCATCAATAATCCTAGAGTTTATATGCGTTCGTTGGCTACACGTCAATCCAATTTAGCCTTATCTAAATATGTTGCTGAAGCCATTCAAGTGCTAAAAGCAGCAAAATATGATATCATTATTCTGGAAACTTCAGGAATTGGTCAAAGTGATACGGAAATTATCGAACATTCCGATGTTTCGTTATATGTGATGACTCCTGAATTTGGTGCTGCCACACAATTGGAAAAAATCGATATGCTTGATTTTGCCGATTTAGTTGCTATCAATAAATTTGACAAAAGAGGTTCGTTGGATGCGTTGCGTGATGTAAAAAAACAATACCAACGCAATCATAA
>NZ_PNJW01000055.1 GCF_013822155.1 Flavobacterium sp. | reverse complement strand
ATTATTTAGTATTGTGATTTTACCTTTTTTAATTTGGTATAAAAAGGAAAACTGGAAACCATCATTAGTTTTTATACTTTATTTAAATGTATTGATAACTTTAAGTTTTTTGAATATTCAATGGATTGATGCTGATTTATTACGGTTAGCTTTAGCTGCTTTTATTCCAATTTGTCTTGGTATAACAGTTGCTATACTCCTTCGTTTGATTAAATCCTTATTTAAACGCACCTATAAATATAAATACCTAATAGCCTCAGTCAGTTCTATTATTTTATTCATCGGAATTATTTATACACAAAAAGATGTTTTAAATGGAATTTCACCTTCCGACAAAACACCTAGAATGGTTTTAGATGCTTATGATAAAATTACGCATGAATATTTTCCACTTTCTTATGCTGTTGTAAATGATAATATTGCTCAAACAGTAAGTAAGAATAAACACTTCTTTATAAATTATGAAGATTTTTTAATGGGTTATTTAGAAAGTGATTCCATTTATCATACCAACAGAAAAAAGCCTAAATTCTTAATTGACAATCCTCAATACGTTATTCCTAAAAGTGTTTTAGTATTTGTATATCATGATAATACGGAAACCAATAATTATTTTTCAGATCAAAATGAATTGGAACCCCTTTTATTGGATCAGATAAAAACATTAAAGAAAAGAGGAAGAAAAATTTCTAAATTTTATGAAAGCCCATACATTGATGTATACGAAATAGTCAACGAACCCAAATCAAGTAAAATTGATGACCTAATCTATTGAGAATGAAAAACCGTGCTACCCTAAATAAAATCTTAAAACATTGCCTATTGGTTTTTGTTTTGATTTTTGCCTATAGTTGTGCCGATTTTGATGCAATTATCAATCCGAATGACACTAATTTATTTTCGAATGAAAATGACAACAACAATCTTCGCAGGTATTCTGATGGCGATTTGAATTTGCCACCCTTGGTAGAATATATTATTGATTTTGAGAATCCTATGAGTGTAAAGTATAGTAATCACTTAAAAAAACTGACTAATTACACCAAAATTCCTTATAAAAATATTAATATAAAATCATGGAATGCAAATCTGCAAATAGCAGAATCTACTCGGGTTTTATGTATTCTTGAAACAAAAAAGCTCAGTGATGCCTCAGTAAACGTTATCTTAAAGTTTGTTTCTGATGGTGGAACTCTTTTTCTTCCATTTGCTTGTGAAGACAAACGATTTGGATTTATGGTTGGAATGAAAACAACTTCGGAATATGCAACTGATGTAACTTCTCTCGGAATTCATTTCACGGAATCATTTATTCCTTCACTAAGTGGTTTAGATGCTCGATCTCAAATTACACATTTTGGAATGAGCGGAGATAATTTTGATTTTTCAAAAATAGTAGTATATGCTACTGCTATAAATAACAAATCATTTCCTGCCATTCTTGAAAACAAAATAGGGAAGGGGAGAGTAGTTAATTATAATACCACTTTCGAATTTGAAAAAATGGACCGTGGATTACTCTTTTCAGGTATTATGTTAGGCTTAGAGGCTATTCCATACCCAATCGCTAATACAAATACCATATTCTTAGATGATTTTCCCGCACCGTTATATGATACAAAAGCTGAACCAATAAAATCGGAGATGAATTTATCTATCGCTGATTTTGTTCGAAAATCGTGGTGGCCGGATATGAAAGAATTAGCAAAAAAATACCAAATCAGTTATACTGCAATTCCGGCTTTTGATTATAACGTAAAAACTAACCCTCCTTTTTTATTCAGTCAATGGGATGAAAAAAAAGTAAGTCAAAATAACAAAACGGAACCGGTGAGTAGTTGGTTAATGAGAGATTGTTTAAAAAACGGACACGAATTAGGCTTTCATGGTTATAATCACGTATCGCTTTTAAAAAGAGATTGGAAAAAACAGGAATTTATTGTAACAGCTTTAGAAGGTGTTCAAAAAAAATGGAAAGTAAGTAGTTTTGGAGATTTACCGGTATCCTATGTCCCTCCTTCAAACTATATTGATCAGATGGGAATCAAACGATTAAAAGAAGGTATGCCTTCGCTTAATTTTATGTGTAGTTTATATTTAGGCGAAACGTATGATGGTGGAAATCGAGAATATGATTTTGATCCATATCATCACAATATGTTTGATTATCCTAGAATTTCCAGTGGTTTTCAAGTGGATGAGGCTTCGAAATATAATATTCAATCCCTTTATTTATATACTGGAATTTGGAATCATTTTGTGCATCCTGATGATGTATATCAAATTCCGAGTCCGTTTAATAAAAGTGCCGGGGAATTTGATTTACGAAATTCAAAAGGATTAGGTTGGAAAACAACTAAAGGTAAAAAAGGCGGTTTATATCATGAATTAGATAAATATTTAAAAGAGTTTACCACTACATTCCCACAATCGAGGTTTTTGAATGCAAAGCAAGGAGGAATGATTACATTAGATTGGAGAGCTTCAAAATTTAATCATAAAGCGATGAATGGTTATTATTTTGTAGACGAACTTAATCCGGGAAATTCGTTAAACACTAGCCAATACTGGTTTATGTATGGAACAACCGAAAATGCTGAAAATATTGAATTACAACTAAAAACAATTGCTGTAATTTATTCTAAAACAAAATATTTAGACGGGTTTTTGTATTCAATTTATACCAACGATCCATCTATCAAAATAAAAGATTACCGAGAATACAGAGAGAAAGAATTAGATTTTATATTCAGTAAAATTAAGAATGAGTATTATACTTATGTTGCAAAAGTAAATGAATTCGAAAAAGGGACAGATACTGCCGAAACGTCTGAAGAGGATTTAAGAATTGAAAAAGCAGCTTTAAAACAAAGAATGTTATCAGAATCGAAAATTGATTATGCTGTTTGGAATAAATATGCGGAATACATGTCTTGGGAAAATAAAGGGGAAGAAGTTTGGAAAATGCTTGAAAATCATTGTTCTAAATTTCCAACCAAAGAAAATGTAATGTATTCACAGGAATTGGATAAAATAATTGGTTATCCAAACGATTTAGCTATGGAAAAATGGATAAACGCACAATTGTTAGTAAATCCGAACGACAAGGATTTATTGAATAGTTATGTTGCTAACTTTAATACACCGGAAAATGCAGAAAAAATTAAAAAAGCATTATTAGCTCTTTTAAAAGTAGATACAGGAAAACAAAGTATGTTTAATTATTTACAGCATTTACTTTGGAATGAACCGCAAGCCGCTTTACTGGAATTAGAAAAAATTGAACCATCAGAAGATTACAGAGAATTAGCTACTAGTATTGTTTGGTTATATGCCAATGAAAAGAATTATCAAAAAGCGTATGATTGGTCTTTTTATAGCAATGAAATTGATATTGCTAATAAAATGGAATGGCTTTTTGAGTTAAAACAATATGATGCTTTGATAAGTGAATATAAAAATCACATGGAAAATAATCCGGAAGATTATAAAACCAAAGCGTTGATGAGTAATTATTACCATGATATGGGTAAATTCAAAGAAGCATGGGTTTTAGCCAGTGAATTACCCGAATCAAAAGAAAAAGAAGCTCTTCGCAAATCATTAAATCAAGATGTGGTTTTTCAAGATGACTTTTTACAACAAGATTTATTAGAGAATTATCCCGAATTATTTTTAGAAAATGTAACTAAGTCGTTAACTAAATCTAATCGTTTGAAATATGGTAATTTTATAGAATCAGAAAATCAATTACAAACTAATCAGGATAGAAAAGCGGCATTGTTGACCCGACAATCATATAATTTCTACGATAAGAAAAAGAATTTGCATCGTATTGCCGTTACTTTTTCAGAATTTTATCCCTTAATCCGCTCAACGGTGGATACGATAACCGATCCGTTATTGCTTAAAGCGGCTGCAGAAGACACTCCTGAAGTTGTTTCTGAAGATAACTTATTCAGAAATGTATATGGTGTAGAATACAAATATAATAATCCATTTTCGTATGATAAATTCCAATATTGGTCAAGAATTCGAATTGAAATGGATAATTTTAATGATTTATATATGCAATTTGGTGCCGGTATCAATAAATCATTCAACAAAAATTACAGTTCTTTTGAATTAAATGTTTTCCCGGTGGAAACTGCTCCGGGTCATGCCAAGGAAATTTATCAAGTGAGAACTAATCTTTATCAAAGTCTCTATTTTATGAGAGTTTTAAATGCCAGCTTTGCTCTGGAATCTAATTATTACAGTAGAAGTGATGACAATACTGATTTTGTGACGGATAATAACATTGATGGTTCAGCTACTTTAAGAGTTGGATGGGATAGGGGTGAAGAGAAAAAATCAAAATTTATTCCGTTTTTAGAAACGGCCTATCAACTGGGTTCAGCAGATTTAAGTGATGGTTATCCTTATTGGATGTTAAAAGAACGATTTTTTGGAGGAGCAGGAATTGGTTATAATTACGGACTAGAAACCAGCGATTTTAAAGCAAAAGTAGAAGCGGCTTACTTTTTAGATGATTATGCAGATGAATTCCAACGTTTTTCAGGAACAATTTCCTATCGAATGTTTAATTATTTCTCTATTTTGGGAAGTTTTGAATTATTTAATCAAGATAAATTTTATTCCAATACCATGAATGTTGGATTAAAATATAATTTCAAATAAAAAAAATGATGAAGTTCAAAAGTGCTTCATCATTTTTAGAATCAAACATGAAATTTTTTTATCTTCTTACAACAAATCTTCTGGAGTCATTAGTTTGACCATTTTCAAATTGAATAAAGTAAATACCATTACTCAAACTTTGAGTGTCAAAGCTAACTTTGTTACCACTTTGAGTTGAATTCAATTTAATTTGTTGTCCTAGTGAATTGTAAACTGTAAATTTATAATCTTCAGCAGCATCCATTTCTACATTTAAAATATTATCTGCCGGAACCGGATATAATAATACATTTAAACGAGCATTGTCAGCAATGCTAAGTGCTTGATTTATAATTACTGTATGATTTAAATCATTATATCCTGTGGAAGATTCCCACATATTTGTATTCGCAAATCGAACAGCATATTCCGGGCGGGAAGCTATTGAACTTTCTACATCTGGTAAATGCAAATACATTTTATAACTTCCCTGAACTATATCAGTTGGTAAAGTTAAGTTTTCAGTAATTGATTTTGTACCTAACCAATAACGTGGATCAGCATCCATTAAGATGGGATAAGCAACGTTAGTTACCGTATTTTTCAACACAATATAGGCATTTCGTTCATTAAACGGAGCTGAAAAACCTTTATTTGATAAATTTAATGTAACTGGTAATTGACTGTTTAATGTAATTTGTGTTGGCAAAGTGGCACTAGTCAATTCAAAACGGTAACCTAATCTGTTTTGAATTTCAAAAAAACAATCATTGGTTTGCCATCCGCTAATAACACTTGGATGATAATCTAAATTCAAATAGGACCAATGGAATTTATTCATTTCTAATAAGGCAGTTGTACAATTTGTTCTTGAGTCAAAAACTGCACAAGTTTCGCCACCCATTGGTAAATATTTTGTTTCTTGTTCCAAATAAGGATATTCAGTTGTCACATTTGAATATGTTCCAACATCACTGTTACTGGATAAAAAACAATCGTTATGATGTCCAATTCTGGCTAAAGAGGAATTTGTATGAGCTTGACCGGTAGGCAATGGAGTTGTTGTACTATATAATTGTTGTTTAAACTTTGGAGTTCTAATTTGGATTGCTCTTGAATTAGGAAGTGCATTCAAAATTGCATCAACAACATTCTTTCTATTGGCATAATTTGCACTAGTTAAAGGAGTAGAACTATTGTATCCATAACCGCCAAATTCGGCTTGTGAAGTGTAATACCATTCTCCCCAAGTTCCAATAAATCCTGTTTGAAAAGTGGCAATTACATCAATATTTGATTCTAAAACTGGTTTTAATTGAGCAATGTGTTCCAACATTTTAGCTTTAGTTGCATCTCTTGGGCTAACACTTTCATCATCTCCATAAGCAAAACGAACAACACATTTGATTCCGGCATTACGCATTCGGTTAAAATCAGTTTGCATATTGTTCAAATAGGTTTGCGAAATAGCTGAATTTACAAACTCTTCCAAATAAAAAACACGTAATATAAGTGTTATGTTTTGATTTTGTCTATAACTAACTAAGGAAGATTGTGTCAGCAGGTTGTAACCTGTAGAATGGGCTTCTGTATGTTTGTAGAAACCTCGTTCAGGATTAGAAAATACGTCACTTGAAGCAGTATACGTTTTAGTCGTCGTTTGTGCACTTCCGATCATGAACAGAAGAACAGCAAGAAAAGTAAATAATTTTCTCATAGTAGTAGGTTTGTTTTTGCTAAATTTGGGTCTAGCGGGTTATCGGACTAGTTTTTTACTCTTAACTATGTTGTGGCTCATAGTTTTATGTTCCAAATATAGATTAAAAGCACTTTTTATCCGATGAAATACACAATAAAATTTCACAAAAAATCGATGAAATACATGTTTTGCATTTTTGTTTAAATAATATCTTACATTATACAAATTTTGGCTGTAAGTTTTTTTTCATTTATATTTTAATAATATCACTTATTTTTTTTTAAATCATTTTATTTTTTTCAACAATACAACTATCTTTAATATTTTAAATTGCCATTTTCTAATCTGATTTTCTACAACATCAATTCTATTTGATTGTTTCATTTTTGTTTTTTTTCTAACTATGAATACCATTAATTAAAATTATAATTTATATTATGTAAAATAGAATTATTCTGTTTATACCATAAATACTCCTATTTTATTGATGATATGCTATTTCTATCAAAGTAATAAATTTAAATTAGTACTTGACTTTAAATAAAGTAGTTGCTAAATAATAATCCTATTTGTTATCTAATAAGTTAATAAATTCAAATTAATGAATATCAATTAGAATCATAATTTATGTAACTTTATAAAATATATTCTTATCTATATGAAAAACTCTATTGCTGAACGTATAGCAGATTTTTTGAAAAATTTCCCACCATTCAACAGTTTGACTTATCTTGAATTGGTCAAAATCGCCAATGAAGTTCAAGTGGTTCATGTTGATAAAAACAACGTACTTTTTAAAGTTGGTGATAAAACACATTCATTTTTCTATATTGTTAAAGAAGGTGCCATTGGCCTTTCTGTAACTTCTGATGCAGAAGAAGCTTTAATTGATAAATGTGACGAAGGTGATATTTTAGGTTTACGTCCATTTTTTGCAAAAGATAATTATCTAATGACTGCAAAAGCTAGGGAAGAAAGTTTATTATATGCTATTCCAATTGAAGTTTTTAAGCCTTATGTGTCACAAAATCAAGAAGTTTTAAGTTTTTTATTAGAAAGTTTTGCTTCTAATACTCGCAACCCTTATGATAAAGAAAATAAAGGAAAATTAATTTCTGAGAATGTTATCTATGATGAGCAAAGTTCTGAAATTCAATATTTTCAGCCTATTTCATATACTAAAAAGCCCATTACTGCCAACCGAAAAGACATTGTAAAGTTTGTTGCTCAAACAATGACTCAAAGTAAAATTGGGAGCGTAATTATTGAAGAAAACCAATTTCCCCTTGGTATTGTGACTGACAAAGATTTGCGATCAAAAATTGCAACAGGTCTTTTTCCTATTGATGTTTCAGTTGATCAGATTATGTCGGCTCCGGTAATTACTGTCCAGGAAAACATTTCAATTGCTGAAACTCAAATGATGATGTTAAAACATAATATTGGGCACTTATGTGTTACCGTTGATGGTACAAATAAATCTAAAATCATGGGAATTATTTCCGAACATGATGTTGTTGTTGCTCAGGCAAATAACCCCGGAGTTTTATTAAAACAAACAAAGCGTGCTACCCGTTCCAAAGAATTAAAAGCAGTTCGCGATAAATTAACTGATTTAATTCAAAATTCATTAGATAAAAATATTCCTATTCAACACATTTCCAACATTGTAGGCGAAATTAATATAGCCATTACTAAAAGAGCAGTGGAGCTAGCTATTGAAAAAATGGATGAACAGCCCCCTACTCGATTTGCTTGGTTAAATATTGGAAGTCAAGGAAGGAAAGAACAATTACTTATAACTGATCAGGATAATGCTTTAGTTTTTGAGGATGTTGAAGATGAACGCTATGATGAAGTGAAAAAATATTTTTTAGAAATGGCTGAAAAAGTGACTAAAACATTGAATAAAATCGGCTATGAATATTGCCCTGCAGAAATGATGGCCAGTAATTCAATGTGGTGTAAATCATTGACAGATTGGAATAAACAATATAATAGTTGGATAAATACTCCCGGTGAAAAAGGAATTTTAATGTGTTCTATTTTTTTTGATTATGATTGTATTTACGGTGATGAAAAACTAGTAGATTCTATCACAGATAATATTTTTAATCAGGTAGCCAACAACCAATTGTTTTTTGCTTATCTAGGTACAGATGCATTAAAAAATCCACCACCACTGGGCTTTTTCAGACAGTTTTTAGTTGAAAATGATGGTGAACATAAAGATACGTTTGATATAAAAAGCAGGGCTTTGATGCCGTTGGTAGATGCCGCTCGTTTATTAACATTAAGTTTAAATGTAAAAGGTATAAATAACACCTATCATCGGTTTAAAAAATTGGCGGAATTAGAACCACAAAATGCCGAACTTTTTGAAAATTGTGCAGATGCTTTTTCTTTATTATCTAAATTTAGAACGGAAGAAGGTTTATTGAATAATTCAAACGGTAGATATTTGAATTTAAATGAGTTATCTAAATCAGATAAAGTAAAACTTAAGAATGCATTTCAGCCTATTCATGACATTCAGGACGCTATTAAAAATCGTTTTCAACTTACTTATTTTACATAAAAATGGCTTGGAACTGGTTTAAAAAAATAGCAAAAGAATATCCTAAATTTTGGGAAAATTACCTCAATTATTTTGAGAATGAACCTAATGAAACAAAACCTAAACGTTATGTTGTTTTTGATTGCGAAACTACCGGTTTGCATTTCAAAAATGATGTAATTCTCTCTATTGGTGCTGTTGTGGTAATAGATCACTCCGTTGTTGTGAATGATCACATAGAATTATATTTAAAACAGGATATTTATAAATCAGAAACTGCCGCTATTCACGGATTATTAAAAGAGGGTAAAGAAGAAAAAATTGTGGAAGCGGAAGCTATAATTAGATTCTTAGAATTTATCAAAGATTCAACGCTTGTTGGTCATCACGTTAGTTTTGATATTGAAATGATTAATCAAGCCTTAAAAAGACTTGACGTTGGAAAACTTAAAAATGACAGTATGGATACAGATGCAATGTATCAAAAATTCAAAGGTTTACAAGAAGATCAACATTCCAGTTTAGACGAATTGTGTAAAGCTTTGAAAGTGCAAAAAAGTGACAGACACACAGCTTCCGGAGATGCATTTATTACTGCTTTACTCTTTTTAAAACTAAAATCCCGATTGAAAATTTAGTTTTTTACATTAACAACAAAATTAAAAACTGAGCCGTAAAAATCCTAAACAGAGTTACCAGCGGATATACGGTAGCATAGGCTTGAGTAGGTACATCTGAGTCTAAATAATTTCCACTAAAAGATAATGCGGCCGGGTCTGTATAAGTGCCACTCAATAGACCGCTTAACTGCAAGAAATTAATTTTTAAGTAGTAATGTCCCACGAGAACCATGAATACTAAAGGGATAAATGTGATAAAACTTCCATAAAATAACCAAAGCCACCCATTGTTTTCAACAAAATTGGTATAAAAACTTTCTCCGGCGTGAATACCAACAGCAGCAAAAAATAAGCAAACACCTAAGTCTTTCATAAAATAAATTGCTCCGGTATTAATATACGAATGTATTCCTCCTATTCCACCATAGCGACTGATTAATAATGCTGCAATCAATGGTCCGGCAGCAAAACCGAGTTTAATTGGAACCGGTAAAGATGGAATAAGAATTGGAATAGAACCAATTATGATTCCAATCAAAAGGCCACCGAAAAGTGATAAAAAATCTGGTTCTAATAATTTCTTTTCTGAATTTCCAATTAATTTTTCAGCAACTTGAATAGCTTCTTTATTTCCTACAATTCGCAATTTATCTCCATAAAAAAGTTCTAATGATGGGGAAGCTAATAATTCTTTTCCTGAACGATATACGCGGGTAACTTTTAAATCATATTTGTTATATAGATCTAATTCAGCGAGTTTTTTATGAGTAGCCGCTTTATGGGTTACAAAAATGCTTTTTGAAATTACATCTTGTTCAGATTCAATGAATAAATCGGTCGAAATTTTACCTGTTTTTTCAATAAAATCATTGATGGCGTGTTGAGTACCAACGAGCATTATCACATCTTTATGTTCAATTTTTGTATCTAAAGTAGGTGAAAAAACAGTTTTTGAACCACTATGTTTTAATCGAGAAACCACTATTTTATCATGATTGGTTTCTTTTAAAATTTGATAAATACTTTTTCCAATAAATTCAGGTTTTGTGATTCTGCACTTTTGATGAATTAAAACATCTTCTGAACTTTCCTGTTGTAAAATATTAGATTTTTCTTTATTAACATCAATTTTTAAAAATGTTTTTGATAGAATGATAACTAAAATCACACCCAAAACTCCCATTGGATAAGTTATAGCATAAGCAATGGTTGGGTCACTGAATATTTTATCAGGAAATTGATTTTGATATTCTTGAATTACTGATTTTGCGGCTCCTAAACCTGGTGTATTTGTGACAGAACCGGATAATAAACCAACTACATTTTCAATTTTAATTTGTGTACTTAAGTAAATAATGACTGCAATTACAGCTCCAAAAAGAACAGTGGAAACGGCTAGTAAATTAAATTTTAATCCTTCTTTTCTAAAGGAGGAAAAAAAGGAAGGGCCCACTTGAATCCCAATTCCATAAACAAACAAAATCAATCCTAAATCACGAATAAAAACCATGATATCGCCATTGATTCGGTAGCCATAATGCCCTAAAAATAACCCAGCAAACATAACTGCTGAAACACCTAATGATACTTTCCCTATTTTTAATCGGCCAACAAAAACACCAATCCCAATGATTATCATAACGACCACTAACGATTGAGTAATGTCAGGGTTTTCAGTGGGAACAAACAATTTATAAAACCATTCAAACATGATAGATAATTTAATGATGTAAAATTAGGTATTCGATTTCAGATTTTAATGATATAAATCATGCAAATGAAAACACAATGTATTGAAAACGTTATAGTGAATAAGTTTTATTTTGTAATGTCCTTTCTTAAATAAATACTTCGTTCAAACCTCCCGTGATGGCTTTTGGACATGAAAAAACAATTTCCGTTTTCCAAATAAAAAGGTATTTCACTTTTATAAATACTTTCTTTTAGTTGATTTAATTCAGTGATGTATTCAAAATCAATTACAGAGGTTACGGCAATAGTGTGAATGCAATTATTTCTAATCTGAGTAGTTGAATAAAAAACGGAATCTTTATAAAGTACCAATCCATTCTCATGACTACAATTAATTAACAGTGGATAAAATCCACGGGATTCACCTTTTTGCCGAAGTATTTTATAAACAGCTTCCTTCCTACTCCATAATGTCCAAACCGTTATGTCTTGATTTTCAGAACCAAAAATGATGTTTTGCTCGCCTTTGGTAAATACTTTATCTAAAAAACCCTTTCGTTGCCAATTACTTTCTGTTTTTGCTAAAGTTAAATCAACCACGTCATTGCCAATCATTTTTCAGCTAATTTAGTTTCGATGATTTCTATTGCTGATTTTACATCAAGCATTCGTTCCATTGAGGCATTGTCAATCTCAATATCAAAAACTTCTTCAATATCTAAAATTACATCAACTAGATTAGCAGAATTTATCTTTAAATCAGTTATAAAATCAGTTGTTTCAGTAAGATTGTCAAAAGCTTCCTGATTTTTAATATAGGGCTTTACGAGAGCTTTCAATTTTTCGATTATTTCTGCTTTGTTCATGATTTAATTTTTGACTAAGATAAGCATCTATTTAATACTTTTTAAAAACAACACAGGCATTTACATCGCCAAAACCAAAACTGGCTTTTATTACAATATTTAGTTCTTTTTGTATTAATTGTTGCGGAATTTTAGTCGAATCAACAACCTCAGTTATAGCAGGGTGTAAATCTTCACAATTGATATTAGGAAATAGGAATCCATGGTAAATTTGTAAAATAGAAGCTACACTTTCCATGCTACCGGATGCAGAAAGACAATGACCAACCATTGATTTTAATGAGTTAATTTGGGGGAAATCTTTTCCGGATAAGCCTAAAGCTTTACTCCAGTTTAGAATCTCCAAACTATCTTTAGATGTGGCTGTTAAATGCCCATTTATACTATCAATATCCATTGACTTTATTCCCGCATTTTTCATTGCTTCAACGATACATCTTTGAACGGCAATAGAATTAGGAGCCGTCATAGTTCCTTCGCCTCGTTGTCCGCCCGAATTTACATTTCCACCTAAAACTTCGGCATAAATGATTGCCTTTCTAGCCAAAGCAGTTTCTAAATCTTCTAAAATCAATGCCCCTGCTCCACTTCCCGGAACAAATCCTGAAGCGGTAGCACTCATTGGTCTTGAGCCTTTCTCTGGCGATTCATTATGTTTGAATGTACAAACTTTCATGGCATCAAATCCTGCCCAAATATACGGACCAATATCACTCGTGCTTCCTACTAACATTCGGTTGGCTTTCCCTGAAATAATTCGGTCATAACCCATCAATATACTTTCTGTTCCGGTTGTACAAGCAGATGAATTCGTTGAAACCTGGTTACCTAAGCCTAATTTACCGGCTAAATAGGCACTTATGCCACTGTTCATTGTTTGTGCAACAACAGTACTTCCCAACCTTCTAGTTTGAAAATCATCAATTTTATAAATACTCTCTCTGAATTTTTCAATTCCGGATGTGCCTGACCCAAATATAGTTCCGCTATCCCAATCCGGATTTTCATTGTTATGAATAGTTAGTCCTGCGTTTTTCCATGCCTCGATTCCGGCGATTACGCCATATAAAATTCCACTGGAATTAAAATTGCGAAGTTCTAATTCAGTAAAATACTGATTTTTAAGTTCTTCAGTAATAATTGGTTTACCAGCAATCTGACATGAAAATTGTAATCGTTCTAATTCTGGATCATGAGCAATTCCTGAGATTCCATTTTTAATGGCATTGGTAAACGCATCTATCCCTACTCCATTGGGAGAAACAATTCCTAATCCGGTAATAACAACTCTTTTTTTTGACATTTTATGGTTTTATAATCATGCCGGATAAAGTTCCACTACAAACTTCAATGTTTTCACTCGTTAACATTCTTACTTTACATTTTAGTTTTCCAAAACGGAAATAAACTTTTTCCGAAATAACGGTGACTTTTTCATTGGGATAGACCGGTTTTAAAAATTCAATTTCTGAGGAAGTGAATGCAATTTGAGTAAAGTGTTCATTCAAAGTAAGATATATTCCTAAACAAACTAACCCAATTTGAGCCATGGTTTCAATTAATATGACGCCTGGTGTAATCGGATTATCTTTAAAATGACCTTTATAAAAATCTAACTCTTCACTAAAAGTAAACGTGCCTTCTACCCCATTTTTATCAATATGCAGAATTTCGTCTACAAACAAAAAGGGTTTAGAATAAGGTAATTTATTGATAATATGTTGGTTTCTATTCTCCACAAATTTAAAAAGGTATTTATTGCAAACTTTCTCCTCCATCCACTTTTATAATGGTGCCGGTAATCCATTTTGCCTCTTTTTTGCAAAGTAAGTAAACCACATCTGCAACATCTTCCGGATTGGTAAGTCGTTTAAAAGGATTTCTTTTTTCAACGTAAGCTTTAATTTTTTCACTGGATGGAATCATTTGAAAGGATATTGTATTGGTAACTCCGGCTTGAATACAATTTGAACGAATTCCAAAAGGAGCAAATTCCACAGCGATTTGTCTTGAAATTGCTTCTAAGGCTACTTTTGCAACACTAACAGCTCCGTAATTTGGAATTGGTTTTGTGTTTCCCTCGCTGGTAAATGAAATAATTCTGGCATCAGTATCAAATAAGTTAGCATCAAAAACCGCTTTTGTCCAATCATAAAGTGAAATAGCCATCGCATTTAAAGTTATTAAAAAATCATCATTGGTAAGGGAATTTTCGCCGGTCATCTTCTTTAACGAACCTTTTGCAATGCTGTGAACCAAGCATTTTATTTTTTGATTTCCAATTTTAGATTGAATTTCATTGATACATTCAATTCTTTTTTCAACATTGGTTGCATCTAAATTAAAATTTAAAAACGAAATCTCCAATGCTTTTATCTCTTCAAAATCTTCTTCTATTTTTGGCAATTCAGCACGTGAATTGCGATGAATAATACAAATATTCATCCCTTGTTGTGCTAATTTTTTAGCTGTAGCTAAACCTAAACCACTACTGCCACCTAAAATAATTGCCCATTGATTTTTAAATTCACTTACCATTCTAATAATATTCGTTGTGCCGTAAAACCGGGTCCAAAACTCAACATTAATCCTTTCTCTCCTTTGGAAGGTTTTTTGTTCATAATTTGTTCTAAAACATATAATACGGTAGCACTGGACATATTTCCGTATAACCGCAGTATTTCTTTCGTATCAATAATATCTTTACCTAAATCTTTAAATAATTCTTCCACTAAAAGTACGATTTTTTTACCACCGGGATGAAAAATTAAATGATGAATATCAGCAATAGATAAGTTGTTTTTTTCTAAAAAAGGATGAATAATAGCAGGAAAATGTTCGCCAATAGTTTCGGGAACTTCAATGTCTAAGACCATTTTTAAACCATTGTTTGTCAAATCAAAACCCATCATTTTTTCTTTATCATAGAAATGATACATTGCTTCATCAACAACGGTTGGACCATTTTCATTTTCATGTGATGATAACAAAACACAGGCTGCACCATCACCGAAAATTGCTGCACTGACAATATTGGCCATTGAAAAATCATCCAATTGAAAGGTTGCAGTTGGACTTTCCACAGTAATAACCGCGGCTCGTTTATTAGGATTCGCTTTTAAAAAGTTTTTTGCATAAATGATGCCTGAAACACCACCCACACAACCCATTTCAGTCACCGGAAGCCTAATAATATCTTGCTTAAGCGATAACCGATTAATCAAATAGGCATCCAGTGAAGGAATCATAATTCCGGTACAACTTACTGTGATAATATAATCGAGTTCTGTTGGATTCCAATTAGCTTGTTTTAAAGCTTTTTGTAACACTTGTTCGCCTAATACAATCATTTCACGAGAATAAATGGCATTGCGTTCTTCAAACGAAGTTAAAGTAAAAACCTCTTTCGGATCCATAATGGAATAGCGTTTATCGACTTGAGCTCCTTCAAATATTTTTTTTACTTTTCGAATAAAACGTTCTTCCTGACCTTCAAGCCAAATATCCAAAAAGGGTACTATTTCTGAAGTCTCACGAGAATATTTTGGAAGTTGCTTTGCAACTGTAATAATTTTTACCGGCATTTATTATATTTTGAAAAGTGAATAGTTTACTAATTTATTTCCAAATAATCCATTGGTAACGGAAAGCCCATTTCCATGAAATTGTTTGTTTTTTTGCTTGTACTTTTTTTGAAAAATCTTCTAATTCTTTCTTTTTAAATCCGCGTAATATGGAAGTTAATCCATCTTCGCGTGACATCCGATTGAGTTGAAATACCGAACATACCAATTGAAATAAACGATAGGCAAGTTTGCTTCTATGTAAATCATTGATTACAATACCAAGAGTCGCTTGCTTTTGAAATACATTTAAAATAGTATCAATTTCTTCATTTTTAAAATGATGTAATGTTAAGGTACACAATAATATATCATATTTTACTTCAGTAAATACTTCAGAAAAAATATCTTCACAGCGATAACTGATTGTGGCATATTCTTTTGACAATAATCGGGCATGTTCAATCGTAAATGCATTGGCATCTATTCCGATGAGTTGAAAAGTATAATTATTTTTATTGGCGAAATCTGCCATCAATCGAAGCATATCACCGTTTCCGCAACCAACATCAACAATGGTAATGGTTTTTGTCCCATCGGTTTCTTTCAACAACTTTTTAATGCCTTGTAAAGTTAGCTTGTTTCCTCCCAAAAGTTGATTAATAGAAGCTATTTTATCCAAAGCTTCACGCAATTCTTCTCCTTCTAAGGAAAAATCATCCATGATTTCGACTGCTTGTGTACGATACTGGGTATGAATAGCCATTAAGAAATTGGTTTTCCGTGGGTTTTACGAATGATTAAAGTCAACAACATAGGAAATGTAAGCAATAATTTCATCAGTATTCGATTCATGGATTGGTTTAACAATAATTTTGACAATTGTTTACCCGTTTGTAGCCTATTCTTAAAATAATGATTCCATTGAAGTGTATAATTTTTTTCCATTTCTTCTCGCGTTAGCTTGTTATCTAAAAAAGAAATCACGCACTCACCAGCAATTTTAGCACTGTGAATAGCCATTGCCATTCCATTGCCACAAAGCGGATGAATGAGTCCGGCTGAGTCACCTAACATCAATAAATGATTTTCCACTTGTGCTTTCTTTTCAAATGAAATCTGACTAATACTTAAGGGTTTATCAAACAATAATTTTGATTGTTCAAAAATGGTTTTTAGTTCGGGATTTTGATATAATACATTTGTTTGAAATTCTTCAATATTCTTATACTTTTTAAACACTTCAAATTTAACTAAATAGCAAATATTGATGTGGTCGTTTTCCACTTTTGAAACACCACAGTAACCACCTTCAAAATTATGTAACGCCACTAAATCAGCAGGAAAATCTCCTGAATAATGTGCTTTGACAGCCAACCAAGGTGATTTTTTTTGAATAAAATCTCTTTTTAATTGAATGTCTAAATTAGAACGTTTTCCAAAAGCTCCTAAAACAATTTTAGCTTTAAAAACTTCTTGATTTTCTGTAGTAATATTAAATTCATTATCAAAAAATGAAACATCATTTACATTTTGATGAATGATTTTACATCCCCATTTAATGGCTTCCTGATAAAGATAATTATCTAATTGATACCTGCTTATCCCAAATCCGCCCAATGGCAAATCTTTGGATATTGATTGACCGGATGCAATAGAAATGGTAGTTGAATTGATGGATGTTGGGTTTAAATGAGCAATAGATAACCCCAATTGATTAAAATAAGGTAATACTTCATTAGAAATAAATTCTCCACAAACTTTGTGTTTGGGATAGGTGTTTTTCTCAAATAGAACAACTTTTTTTCCTTGTTGACACAAATGAATTGCTGCAGTTAAACCGGCAAGACCTCCTCCTATAATAACTACTTGACTCTCTTTCATATCAAAGTAAAATTAGGAAAATAGATTGAGAAACGTGTTGTATGATTAGATTAAAAAATTATAAAGTTATTCAAAAAAAAAATGTAATAATACTTTAGGTTAGAATAGGTTTTGGATAGAAATTTATATAGTTAAATTTAAAGCTAAACAACATTTCAGTTGCTTAAGCCTGAGCAAGAAAACTAATTAACCACAATTTTTTGAGTAGAAGTTGTTCCGTTATAAACCAAATTGAAAATGTAAACTCCATTAGACAATGAGCTGACATCAATAAAATCATCCTTAAAAACCATTCCTGAGTGAATTGTTTTTCCTAACAAATCAATGATTTTATATTCACCGAAGTTTCCTTCAAAATTAACTTGAAAACAACTACTTACCGGATTGGGATTTATTAATACTTTACTTGAATTAAATTGATTTAAGGACAAAGTTCCGTATTTCGATACCGCATAAGAAGAATTGTCACACTCCATTTCATTAATTACATCACCTAGAAATGGTAAAATTTCATAAGTTGCTGTTGAAGTATTTACCATATACAAACCTGCCTCATAATTTGCATCAAAACCAACAAATAGTATGGATTCTGAATCTTGATCATAAGTTCTGTTTGAAAAAAGATACCCAAAAATATTTTCTAAAGTCATAATTGTAGTTAATTCACCCGAATTCGGATTTAAACTACCAATCATAATTTCATCATTAACATTATTGTCTTGATCATAAACTGAATAGACTGTAAAAATAGTGTTAGTTTCATTGCTGAATTCTAGTCCGATGTTTCCGCTATATTCAGTATTTAGCAGAGGTATTACAGTATAAGTGAATGGTTGTGATGCAACGGAAGCTGTTACTAATTTAACTTGATTTCCTTCTAAAATTAAAAAATAATATTTTTTTGAATTACTGTCATAACATGTAGAATCAGGGAAAAAATTTGTTCCTTCTCCAAAATTAAAATAGCCCAAAATGGTTTGAATTCCGGATATAGGATCAAATTTATTTAAAAAAATATTGTTGTCAATATCACCATCATAAGAGTAGACAAAACCAGTTTGCATATCAACTTCAGAACCACCATTAAGTGAACTCTCAAAAGGTGAAAGCGAGATGTTTTCAGAATTGGTGTTGAACTCAATCATTCTTGCTTCTACAGCTCCTGTCGTATTATCTAATACACGGGCAAAATAATTTGATCTTCTAGAGTCGAATGTAGAAGAAGCTGAAATAATTCCTTCTACGTTCGTTGAATAAATACTGCTGAATTCGGTGTCGCCAGCATACCACCTAACTATCTTTGTTCCTTCATCTTGACTGTAATTGAATGCTATTAATTTAATGTTTGAAGACTGTGCAAAGGAAAAATTTGTAATAGATGATAAAAAAATAACAGTTCCAAATAACATCTTTTTAGTGATTTTATTTATCATAACACCCTTGATTTTAAATAGTTTAAACAAAAATAAGGTAAAAAAAAATGTAAATAAGATGAACAACAGTTAAAATGCAAGTTGTTTTAAGCAAAACAAACTAAATTTCCTTAATTTTTTATAGTAATTCTTATGGATAATAATTCTCAAATTGAATTTTATCTAATTTGGCAATAGGTCAGATTTGATTTGGTATTTTTTTCAATTAGAATAGAAATACTAATAGATTAGCTTGCATTAAAAGAAGCATAATAAAACTTGCTACCTTAATTTAAAATAGATTCAATTGCTTCATAAATTGCCTCATTATTGGAATCATTTGTATTCAATCCAATGCTGTTGGAATTGTATGGCTTATATTTTTCCATATTTGTTACTGAAAACAACCCTAGGACAGGAACTTGTGCTGCACTAGCTAAATGCATAATTCCGCTATCTGCACCGACGAAGACATTCGTGTTGGCCATCAATGAAGCCATCTCCCGAATATCTTTACTGTAAAACGTAGGAGCTTTGAAATCAATCATCGATATATTCTCAACTGGTAAAATCTCAATTATATTTTTATTTGGGAACTTAATTTTTAAATTTTCATAAAATTCAGACCACCAAGCTGTCGAATGACATTTTGCTCCTGTAGCATAGGTGAAAAGACAAATGGTTTGTTGATTATTTTGGGTTAAAGTGCTGAGTTTTTTTTTGCCGTCGATTAGTTCATCCGCACTTAATTTTAAATTTAAGGTTGGCACTTCATTATTTTCTGCTTTTAGTCCAATGGTAGTTATATATTCACGGAAACTATAAACAGGATATTTAGCCATGTGAAAATAATCATCATGTTTTTGTCTAAAATCATCTTCATTATCACCAAAAAAATGATAAGTAGCATTGGCAAACTTTGTAGAAAGTCTTCCGGAAGATGAATTTTTTTCTACATTTATTGCAATATCATACTTTATTTTTCTAATTCTACTCCAACTTTTTATATAAAGAAACAATTGTTTAAAATGTTTTTTTGGTAACTGAATTATGGTTTCCACATTGTCATAATTTTTAAAAATAATAGGTCCTAAACCGCCTTTTAAAAATAAATCGATTTTACAGTTTGGAAAAGTTGAGGATACTTCTTGAACAAGAGGCGTTATTAAAAGTTGATTTCCTAACCGATGATTGGGTCTGCATATCAAAACCCTTTTGATGTTTTCTCTTTTGATTTCACTTTTACTAAGAATAGTTGTTTTTTTACCCACCTGATTTGTAAGAAAAAACATAATCCGTTTTCTGTATTTATTGATAATTTTCATTTTATTTTAAATTTGTAATGTTCAATTATTAATTATTTTAAAATTATGAATTAAACATAAATTGTCATTCAAAATTAGGTGTTATTATTTAAATAATTGAATGATTTAAATTAAAAAAACCGC
>NZ_PNJW01000054.1 GCF_013822155.1 Flavobacterium sp. | reverse complement strand
TCTGCTCCTAAGTTATTAGCGTAAGCAGTATTAAAGTTATTTGGAAAAAAATTTAATAATAAAAAGGAGTAGAAAAAATCATTACCATCTGCCATAAGTTCAGAATCTTGAGTACTGATATTAATCAAGGATGGTTCAGAAGTAGGTATTGGTTTGGGATAAGTTAACCAATTATTTTTCCATTTTTCAGAATTGAATACTTCTCCTGAAAATGTGAAATTTGCAAATTGATGAATTCTTTCCCATATATAACTTTTACGTGCGGATGGAACCAGGTAATCAATATTAATCCTACCATCTATTAAAGATTTTCCATTGTAGTCAGCAATAATATATTTATACATTAAGTCATCATTCACGAACGTATCAATAACGTTGTCCATATTCTTCAAATGATTCAACTCTGGCACACCAATTTCACTAATGTTTTTATTCTCAATGGACCGGTAGAAGTCAATCAATCCATCATAACAATTAAGCTCATAACCATTGGAAGTTTTTGTAATATTTGCCCAGCCTTTATATATCAAATGTTTTCCGGAATCAGCATCAATCAAATCAAAAACATTCTTTTGGTAAGGAACATTACTTTGATTTCCTACCATTGATAAATTTTGCATGATTCTATTATTAACAGCATTGAAAGGCACCACAATACGATTAGTGAAATTTGATTGTCTATTATCTAATGATGCTAGATCATTCACTTGTTTAGTATGTGCTATAGGTCTTGTCTCTGAAAGAATTAACCTTTGTCCGTTTAAGTATGCGATGTAACTCATAATCGTTGCATGTATCGTTCTGGAAGCTCAAGTTCCAATTCAATCGTATATAAATTTGTATTTGGCTTTGTGATGTTTAGGCTATTTGTTTTTAGGGACACTTCAATCCAATCATTTATTTCTGCTCTTGTAAATCTCTCCCCAGTGAAATAGTAAATCTTTGGACTATCCAAAATAGATTCTAAAATTAGTTTTTGTTCTAAAGTCATTCTTTCATAAATGCATCTCAAACTGTCTTGAGCACTTTTACCACTTTGTATTTTTGGAGAAATAGTATCTTCCAAATTCGAAAAATCATTTTCAAGTTCAGAAAAATATCTTGAGTTCCTGTTTCTAAAATGGTTTTCCGATAACAACCAATAGTTCCAACGGCCATACTTGTTCAAGAACTTAATGTAAATACCACAATCAGTATCTTGCTTATATATATTCAAAATAGGTTCTTGAAGTTCGGTATTGTGTTCAAATCTTAAAACATTTCTCCCAACAACCAATGGAAGAAAATCTTCAATAGTTACATCGGTTTTTCCATCACTAAGAAAAACAGAAGTGATATTGCCTTTAGCTAAAAAAGAATAGTCTAAAGCATTTGATGTATTGATTAGTTTGAATTCATCATCTGGAAAATTTGTATAAAATGAGAACTCAAATGGATATCCTTCCCAATAATAAATATTAGTAACGTTGTTGGTTCTCGTGGCCACCGGAGATAGAATAAGGTAATTAGATTCTGAAATTATAATTTCATTCTTTTTATAAGTTTCTAATTGTTCAACTCCGGATAAAAATTTTAATGTTCTGGTTTCACTTTCAAAAGTATTATCTGTAAAATTAATTGTAAATGTAACCGTTGGGTTTAAGAATGCATTGTCACTTACATCATAGGTAAATGTTTCAGCATCTAAAGAGTTAAATTCAGTTACCAGGTTATCTGCAAAGTTGTTTGTATTGATGTCTGATTTGACATAGTCTGATAAATTGAATAGGAAGCTTCCATCAGGATGAGGATAAATAATAATTGGAGATATACCAATACCTAGAATTCTACAATTAACCGGAACTTTATCATCTGTATCAGAATAAAACTTCACAAAATGATTATTGTAAGCCATCAATAGGTTAGTTGTCGATATGTCTTTTAAAAATACTACAGCCATTTTATTAATTTTATTAATGAGTAAATGAATATCAAATGAATTACAATTATTACTACTGTTCTTTTTATTCTATTTTTTACGGGCTTTTTCATAACAATGGATTTTTTTCTTTTGATAGTTCGAAATCTTTATTAACTGAGTAATCAGTTCCACAAGACACTTCATATACAATGTTATATTTACGTATTCTAATTTCAGTTATCATTCTCGGTTTTTGCTCAACGTCATGTTTTAAATAGACAATTTGTCCTATCTCAAAATTATTTTCTATATCCATTATGCTGCTTGTTTTAATAATTGTACTACATCAGATTTAATTCTATTCAGATACACAATACCCAACTCATCCAACATATCTCTAATATCATTACCAAGAAAATCATCTACTACTGAACTTATAATAGCTCCTCGATTATATTCATTAGGAACAGTTATTCCCTCGTTCGCAATTTTACGAGCTATCAAGAACGCGAACTGGTCTTTTTTCTCTCTGAACTCATTAGGCAAACTATCTTTTGTTTCAATCCATTCTAATATTGCACTCCTTGGAGGAAACTTACCCGGTTCTCTTCCATGCTCCATAAATTGAGAATGAAAGGAACCCATCATAATTAATCTATCTCCAATGACTTTATACTCCAATTCTTCAGCATACTTTCCTGAAGCACGTAACCCAAGTTCATCATACTTTGCAACCAACTTCAATCGAAGTTTTTCTAAATACTTTATATAGATTGCGTCTTTATTCATGCTTGTGACTGCAGGTCATTTTAATTTTCAAACCATCCAAATTGTTATCATATATATTTTCAATTTCAATTACTTTCCAAGCTGTAATTTTCCAATCACTACAATCCAAAATTTTAATATAAAATTCGGCTGCTAATTGTTTCAACTTCTTAATGTGAGTTTCATACTTATACTCATAGCTTGGGTCTGAAAAATTACTTGTTGCCAAAATCAAAAGCTCTGCGTCATAAACTATATTTTCAACTGCTGAAAATTCATTCATCTTGTGGGTATCATCCACCCAAAGTAATTTGAAGTACTTGTTTCTTTCCTCAAAAAGTTTGTTGTCATCATTTTGATGATCTGCTAAGTTTTGCCAATGGTCTTTTCCATAAGCATAATGAAAAAGCTTAGGAGCTGGTTCCGGTGCATTTAAACTATCTACCGTTTGTTTGATTCTTTCTTGAAGCATTTTCTTGTTTCTTTAAATTGATATCATTAATTAGTTTGGATATTGCTAATTCTCTAAAAATTATTGTGTATGGCAATTTCAAATATTCTTCTTGCTTTGTTAGGTCCGGACAAATAGCTCTTAATGAATTGTAATAACCGTATTCAAGTAACTCCTCAGCTCCGGCCATCTTATCTTCATCCTTTATTTCTGAATTTAATCTTTCTAATTCTGCTGCTTCTAACTTCTGCATTTGTTCTGTTATGTATTTGTAACATGCAAATACATTTAGAATTTCTAATTTCAGAAATTGCTTTTCATCGATTGGGTAAAGTATTTTTAATACATCATATAAATTATTTTTTTTGAATCCATTCCTGATCATTAAAATATCGTTCCATGAAAGCTTCCAAAAATCATTAGATTTAGGTTCAACATTCTTTCTTAAAAAAAAATGTTTCTTTGTTCTAAGAATACTATTTGGTTTAACATAATTCTTAATTACATCATCAATGAAATCCTTTTCATTTGGAAGCATTGATAGATAGTCATCCATCTTTGGCCTTGATAATAATAATCTTTCTAGTGAGTTGATGAGCTTCCCCATGTGCCTGTATTTTTAGATTGGTAATAAATGAAATAACCACCAGCCTCTGTAACGTGGTCAAATCCACTATGCTTATCCGGCTCACCATTTTTATATGTTTGGCTTTCCAAAGCTTCAGTATAAACCGGACAATTATTTGTATTAACGTAATATATTATATTACCCTTTGAATCTGAAAAAGCCAAGTTCACAGAATTTACACGGTCTTTCACAAATGGATTCTTCGATAGTTTACGAACTAGGAAACCTTCTTGTTTCAAAATGTCAATATCGGATCTACCAGCTGAATCCCTATTTGCTCCTGATGCATCCGGATAGATAACAATTTTGTAACCCGGATACTTTTGCTTAATCAATTGGCACATTTCAAGAGTATCATAAGCATTAATAATCTCATCAACTGCTGTTTTAACACTTCCATCTACAACATGCACAACTGCATTCATCTTTGTAATGTTGAAATCCATTCCGATATGAAGAACGTCGTTTTGTTGGATGGTTCTATCACTATGATTCTGGGTTCTCTTGAATCGATGGTAGACCGTTCCTGATGTTAAATTTACGAATTCTCCATTAAGGTAAGCTTCTAGTTGTTGAGGCGTATATGAATCTGTTAGGGTATCGATATAATCTTCGGGTAAATACGGGTTGTCCGCTGTTTTTCCCTTTATGATAACGCGATTTGCCTTATTCTCTTTTACAAAGAATTTATAAGCCCATTTGAAACCTTCTGGTGTTCCGACAACATCTGTTCTATTTGGTTCTCCGTTTGGTAATTTCTTCCGGTTACGAGCAATAATCTTGTTGAAAGCTATTGTCATGTTATCGGTGGAAAGTAAATCAGTCTCATCGATTAGCGAGTAACCAACTTCATAACCTACTATTCTTTCCGGATTGTTCAAGGAACGCATAATTATCCTTCCAAAAGGAGTTTCATAATAGTATTTTGATTTATTCAAACTGTAGGTCATTCCTAAAACTTTGAACATTTCTTCAAATCTTTCAAAGGCTACATCTTCAATCAATCCATAGGTTGGCATATAGTAAGCAACCGGAATTCCAGGGTACCTCATTTTCATAGCAATAACCTTCAATACTCCTCCTTGTGTTTTCCCAGAACCATAACCACCTATTAAGGCGGTGTGTTTTACAAGTGACTCAATGAACTTTGCTTGATGAACTAATATGTCAATCTTTACTTTTGCCATACACTACATTGAATTCTATTGCATCAACTTCTGGCAATTCAAGTTTAACAGTTTTTGGCAGCTCAATACCTTCAAGCTTAATGATTTCTTTTTCAACAGCCATTATCGCGGATATCCCTGATGGAGTTCCTTTATAAGCATCTTTCAATGAACGCTTGATTTGCTTCAGTTCAGCAATCTTTAATTCGCGTTTCATATCAAGATTAACGCCTTCAATCTTTTTCCAGCTATCATAAGCATCACGTACATACCTTTGAGCTTGTCGAACGTCGAGACTCCACCGTTCCATTATTTGCTTGACAATTAAACGGTCTTGAATACCTTCAATAATCCAACCTTGGACCATGAACAGCCTATTCTCCTTTTCAATAGCAGTACATTTTATTTTCTTACTCATTTGGGAAAAGTGCGTTGATGATTTCGATTAAGTCCTTTTGCTCTTGCATTACTGCCCGAACTCTTGACGCCTCTTCCTCACGCATCTTTTGAATAGCATCCGGAACGTTGTCAAGAGAAGTAGACTGCAATGTGTTTAAAAGGTCAACTTTATTGCTGAGCCTTTTCTGTAACAAATCTTTGATTGTTTTTACAGTTGCCATAATTGCTATTGGGTCTTTTTCTCTCATCCATTCCTTTCCAGGTTCCCAACAGTTTAACCATTCTTCTTCATGGCTTGTAGCATTGAATATTTTGAAATGAACTTGAAGCCATAAAGGTTTTACCTCCGGCATTTCCATAATGGTCTTAACGTAATCAGCTGTCATCTGAAACTCTGCTTCCTGGTCTAACCATAAAACGGAAAGAGGTAACCGGTTTCTTTTTTTTGCTTCCATCAAAGCAAGATTGAAAACTATTGTACTATCCTTTCCTCCGGATATACCAACCACTACATTTTCAAACTCATCAAATAGATATGATACCCTTTGTTGAGCAGCTTCAAATACATTTATTTTTTGGAAGATCTTCATATTGATACGATGTAATAATTATTGAATTCCATTACTAAGTGAAGAAATTCATTTTCAAGTTCTTGCTTTGTCCACTTTTGATATTTAGGAATGATATTCAGATGCTGATGAGTAACCGGCTTGTAATTCTCTTTGTAGAACATAAGGAACAATCTTCCTTTGTAATTCCATAGCTTTTCAAATACGCTCAATTCATTTACGTATGAAGCAGAGAACAGAGCAATGACATTGTCATATTGATTGCCTAGTTTTAATAGTTCCTCTGCTGTAGTGATTGTAACACTACTTCTTTTATCCGTATGTTTTTTGATGAGTTCCTGAATCATGCTTGGTGATGGGTCGATTCCGTGATACTTTTCAATTGGTTTGTTATCCAAAAGATAACCGGTACCACATCCAATATCGAGAACAGTTCCTTTCAAATCTCCGAGCATGTTAAAGATTAGTTTGTCCTCAGCTAAATAATAGGTTTGGTCAAAGTAATCATCGTAAGAAGTAACGTTGTTGTAATCACTCAAATCAGTTACTTTGGCACGATTGACAAACGTGTTCTTAAATCTTGCTGATTGAGTTGTCCAATAGTAATAATCACCTTGAATGATTATTGGATGCACAACCTGGTCAAACTGTTTAGGGATTCCGTTTTTCTTGATTAAGGCTTTTATCTCATTAACCAATTCAAAATGCTCAACCTTCCAATCCATGATAAACCAATAACACCCCTTTTGAGTGAGTGACATTGTCCATAGGCTTTCAGGTATTTCTTTAAGGATATCCATTAATTATGCATGTTTTTTATATGGAACTCATGACCACAATCAGGACAGATAACCTCAATAGTAGATGCTATTTTTTCTCTGATACCCATTTCATCCTTACTCTTTTCCATATCCTCCGCAGTAATTGCTTCTGAGTTGAAAGAAGGGGATAGGTTAGGCTCAAAATTATCCTTAGGAAAATCAACTCCCCAATCTTTTAAAAGTTCTGGTGTACCGAAATCAAGAAGCAAATCATAATCCCATTTACCGAAATTGGCATTGTCCTTAATGACAAATTCACGTTGTTTTTCCTCTGGCCAATCAACTACTATAACCGGTACTTCTTTCCATCCAGCCTCAACCATTGCTTTGTGTCGCATGTTTCCACCTACAATTACGTTGGACTTATTAACAACTAGTGGGCGTGCCTCTGACATTTCAGGAAACTCAATTATAGATTTTAAAAGAGATGAATATGCTTTCTCATCTATGAATCTTGGATTGTTTTCATTTGGAAATACCTTTTCAATTGGAAGTTTTACTATTTTCATAACGACTTGTTTAGACACAAAAGTAATAAATAATATTACTTTGAAGAAATAAAAAAAGAGTTACCGTGAAGTAACTCTTTCCTACTAACCAAAAAAACTAACTATGATGTTAAACGCAATGCCTGTGTAAATATTTTATAACTGGTTTTGGTTGATGTCGTATGTTTGTGGATAATCGTTTATTTACATACGATGTTTTGTTAATCCATCCTACATCTGATGGCACGTTGATAAAGATGTTTTTGAAATCTTGAGATACTTTTTGGAAAGCTTTGTTTTCATTGGTTACTTCTGTAACCTGTGCTGAAAAGATTTCCGGTTTCATTGATTCTACATTCAGGATTTGTTGTTCCATCATTACGATAGGAATAGGTTCCTGTTTTTGTTTTTGCTCCGGTGATAGTGTATAAGCCTGCACCGTGAAAACCATCATCCCGATGGCAAACATTAAGAGCGTTCTTAATTTCATTTGATATTATTAAATGATAAACGAAAACAAATATAGTAATAAATTATATTACATCTATACTATGGATTTTTTTTTAATTAAAAAACGAACTTTGTTCCGGTATGAGTTTAAACAAATAAATTAATTTTGAAAAAAAAGCTAAAAGGTAAGAAGTTTGTGGCAGTTGAGGAAAGTAACTACTTTTGTATCTGTTCCCAAAAGTAAATTTACGACATTCTTTTGTTGATAACTAAAATTGACTAATACCTTAGTTTGAGTTAATTTTGATAAATATAAAAACCGAGATTCGTGGTCTCGGTTTTTAATGCCAGCCTTGGTAGCTGAGGTGTTTTATTACAACGTTCTAAATTTTTCGACGCGAATGAAAAAAAAGAAAAGACGTTATAATGTTTTCAGGTTCCGGATTACATTTGAAATAACAATTGCATTAGGAACACTTAGTTTTTTGTTTTAATTCTAAAAAACCATCTGCACAAGCGGGTGGTTTTTTGTTCTACAAATATACAACTATAATTAAAAGCATGAATTAATTGCGAACAAATTTTGCACTTTTTTACATTTAATTACATTTAATTACATTTTATAACATTTTCTGGGATACAGATTTTTTTACTTTTTTCAATTTTAATCCGGATACGTTTTTAATTTTGCTGGTATTTTTAGAAATAATTTCTAAGATTTGTTGATTAAATTTAGATGCTTCATTTTGTAATCCTCGCGATTGAAGAACTTTAAAATTGCTAAGTGATAATTCAATTGTTTCCACCGGTTCCTGTTCTGCATAAGCTACCAATAGTAAAGAATCTTTCTTCTTGTAATAGGCATTGGTATAGATGCAATGTTTAAATTTGTCACCGTATTCCAAAACCTTTTCGACACTATCTATTACTTTAATTGTAATTCCATTTTCTTGAAAAGCCAAACCAAAATACATTCCTTTTTCTTTTTCATAGTTCTTTTGGTCTGTAATCATTTTCTTCTTCTGTGCTTCGAGCTTTTGTCTTTTCTCTACAATTCTTTTCTTTTTCACATAGCGATCATGTTCAGCTTTCAAATTGGCCGGACAGATGTATTTTGGACTGTGCAAGTCTTTTCCAAAATATGAGAGTAGGTCTAAATAGTCATACCACAACCCGGCATCTTTAATTTTATACTTATGCCTTAGCACAATTTTAATTTGTGACCAAAATCTATTATGTTCGCTTTGTTTGTGAACAGCAGTAAAGAGTAATTCCTTTTGCCTAGTTTTAAATAGGGTTTCAATCTTTGGTGATACTTCAAGTAGATTCAAAAGAAACCGGTAGTCGCAATTGTGAAAATCATCTTTAAGACCATACTTATGGAACCTTGGTAAAAATTTCGGTTTTGGTAAATTAAAATCAGAAGCAACATTGTCATAGGTTGGAGCTCTCCACCCGGATTGCATAACGTTTCTAATTTCATAATCAGAAGTACTGAATCCATCTGTATTATAGGATATGGTTCTGCCAATAATAACTCTTTTATTTTTATCCCAATCCTTCCATTCTTCAAACAAACTTTTATAACTATACTCCGGAAGTTTATTTTTGCTCATGTGTTTCCAGCATGAAAAATATCTATGAACTTGAAATCTATCTACAGTTAAAGATTCTGAGAATGTTAGTATACGAACGCCTCTTTGTCCGTTTTCAATTTTTATATGCTTGAGTTTCTTTTGGCATGATGGACACTTCACACCAATTAATTGTTTAGCCCAAAATTGTAAAACTGGTTTCCACTGGTGATTACATTCCAAACATACCAGGTTCTTGTAATGGGTAGTGTAATAGAAATCATGTTTTGAAATCATGAAAGGTTCATGATGCTTTGGTTCTGGGATCCTCTTGTGGAGGTCCCAGACTTCTACTTGCAATCTAGTTTTTGGTTTCATAGCATATCGAATAAAGAAGGTTTGGCTTTGGATGTTTCCACCGGATTTTTAACTTCACGTTTCTTTGTCATCTTTTCCTTTTCCTGAGCTATTACATCATCAATGGCTTTTTGTCTAGCCGCTGCTTTTTCTTCTTCGCTTAGCTCCACCACATGATTGACTACTACTTTGGTGTTTGAGTTTATATTACCTTTCACATTGATACTATCCTCATCGTAATAGTGAACTGCCATTCCAAATATTTCAGAATCTTCGAAGCCATTGCATCCGGATTTTTGCACTGTTTGTAAAATGTAGGTAATACATCCATCAATGTTTTTGTTTTCCTTTTTTAAGGTTTCGGCAAATAGGGGATCCTTCTCTGCTAATTGGTTCAAATGGTTTTGAATTGAATTTTTAAAATTGTCTGTTGTTTTCATGCTTGCTCGGTTTTAATTGAATTATTGTTTTTAACTAGGTTTTCTGCTTTGCTTAAGAATTCTGTTATACTTGGCGGAACTTCACAGTCCGCAATGAATTCTTTGTACTCTTGAATAAGTCCGGAAAGTATTTCTTCTTGCTTTTTAAAAGCTTCCATCATTAGCTTATGACCAAACTCAGCATCATTCTTCCATGATTGAAGATTATCCCTTTCTGCTTTGATTTCGGTGTAAGCATCAAGTTTTAAGTATCTTACTTTTTCAAATGTTTCTCTAAGCTTTTGAGGACTTTCAATTCCAGCCATAGCGTTTACGCATTCAACAATACGCTTTGCATTGGCAATATCTTCTGACTTTAATGTTCCGCTTCCATGAAGGCTTGATATGAATAAACCATCAATGGATGTTATAAAATTCTCTTTTGTTTTCCAAGGTTCTGGAGTGTGATTAGTTTTGCTCATTGTTATTTTTATTTTGATTTTTGAATCCGATTTTGTTTTCTTGATTATGCTTTTTTGCTAGTGCTGTAACCATAGGAAGTATATCCTCAATTGGTAAATCAATTTCCTTTGATACATCTGCTATCATCTTGGCTGCCTTTGATAGCATTGCCATTGTTTCTGTATTATTCATTCCCCCATAACTTTTTAGCATCATTAAAAAGGTCCTGAAATTTGTTTACATCCTTCTTGGCATAAGTCAGAGAATATGAATGTCTCCTTTCATACTTTCCGGATTTCAATCCTTCATGGTATTCTTTTGCCTCTTCAAGTTTATACTCGTAATACTCCATACTTTCCGGCATTGAAAGATTAATATCATTAGCTCTCTTGGTCCAGTAATCTGCTTTGCTTTCATGTACCTCTGCTACTTTACCATGTTCGACAGACTTTGACATTCTGTTCCAATTTCTATCGATTAATGCTCGATGCCTTTTTTCAGAATGATGTCCTACTTTGATTGGTTCTGCAAGTGAAAGAAAGTCTTTGCCTTCTTGTGAAGCCTGGTAGTATTCATTTGATTTCTTTTCTCTAGATATTGCCCAGCTTTGGTAACGTTCAGCTTTTGCTTTGCAATACTCTTGATAGTTGAAACCATCAGCTCTAACAATTGAGTAATAGAAGTTGCTTTCTTTATCACGGTGAACCAGATTGAAAACAATACATTCATGTTCTTGTCCGTATTTTGTTGTAAGGATTATTGAATCTCCTTTTTCATGTTGTTCTGGGCATTTTGCCACAAAAACATTTGCTGTGTACTTTGCGTAAGTGTTCATAATTTGCTCTATTTAGTAATATTTTATATTACAATTTACGTAAAAAAACCTTTATATCCTGAGGGAAATCGGAATAATTCAGGGCTGTATATCGTAATACTTTCCATCCATTTAAGATGGCTAAATTGTACTTTACACAGTCTCCGGTATATCCTTTTTTTGTGGTATGCCTTGACTTTTCAGAATTTAATCCTTCATACTCAATGGCTAACTTTAATTCCGGTATAGCCCAATCAAAACGAAACCTTCTCACTTCATCAAATTTAAGTTCGCGAACATATCCGCTGATCACTCCAAGTCTTTTCATTTCTTGCAGTAATGCTTCAATTGTATTTTTCCCTACAGAACCTTTGTCAACATTCGGGATTTTAACTGATTCAGTGTTTTGTTGAACATGTATGCTAAGTCCTTTTGTTCTTAAGTTTTGAATGTCTTTTGCTGTCCAGCTCATACTTTGATTTTTTGCATATTGTACAATCATCTATTTTGTGTGGTGTTATTCCAACACATCTTTTACAGTATTTAAACTTCATCTTTTGAAATTGTTTTCGGCTCAGGAATGTTAAACAATGAATTCTTCTGTACTGGTATCGCTTCTGGATGTTCTCTTCTGTCAACTATGTTTCCATTAGGTAACACACCGGCATAACCTGATTGGTTGATTTCGTGAATCTTAATCAAATCTTCACGACCTGCTTCTCTCAACTTTTGTTTTAATTCTTCTGTCATTTTTTATATATTTGTGTTATGAAACAATTATTCAAAGACTTAGGTATTTTTATTCTGATTGCTGCAATCATGACTTTGGCATACGTTACTTTCGTTATCGTTGGCCAATTCATTCTTAAAGGCTGATAAGTCACTACAAAAAGCTTTCAAGTATTCAATTACCAATATTGATCTGCAACGGTTTTGAACTACTCGGTTCTTCTTTCCAAGCTTTATTTGGTCCATAAGAAACTCTAATGAATGCCTGAATTTTTCATTTCCTTTGTTAGCATCTCTATCTTCTGTCAGTTCATTTTGGTAAACCTCCAACTGATCAGCATATAGTTTCTTCTTTTCTTCATTGGATACTTTAATCTTTCCAGCCTGTTCCAGTTCATCATAAAGTATCCACGCTTCTGTACAAATGCCTTTCTCATTTAGTTCCTCAAATAAATGCTCTATGAATCTCTCACGACGTTCTGCTATCTCATCGTGAGTTATCTCATCAGAAGTTTTTGTTAATGCTTTCTTAGCCTTGTAATACTCTGTGTTGAGTAACTTACTTTCCATGTAAGCGGTTAGAACTTTTGCAGTGGTATTGTTTGAAAGCTCGGGCAATAATTCAAAGTCATTTCCTTTTGCATCTTTCAGTTCTCGACTCATGGCTAACTTGAAAGCATTGTATATCTCTCCAGCTGTTAGCTTATTGAATTTTGAAGTGGCCAAAAACAATAACCAATCTTTTGCCATCTCAACATTCTTTTCACGAACCTGCAATAGCCTCATTAAATCATTGGTTAGTTTTGTTTTCGTTTCAACAGGTGCATCTTTAATACTGTCCTGGGATATTTCCAGCTTGAGCATCATTGGTAAGTTCTCGTATGAACTCATCGGTATCGATAGCTGCTGGTTTGTAACCCGTACTTGAATTTCCTGTATTGTTAATTGATTTTCCATCTTTTGGCTGATTTACTATTACGTCAAATTTTGATGATAGGTGAGTAAGTAAAAAGTTTGCTTTTAGCCACTCATCCTTTAGGGCATTATCTAAAAACTTATTGAAGGTTTTTAATGCCGCAATTTCTGTCCAAGCCTCTACATTGTTTTTTTGGATGTAGAGCTTTTCTAACCGGTTGATTATTGATTGTAAATTTTTTGCAGATGCACCATTGAAAGTAGGTTTAGCAGATGTATGAGATTCATAGGTTCTAAACCAAATATCAACAAATGATTTCCAAAATTTTGTTGAGTTACTTTCCACCGGAGACTTGACTCCGGAAGAAGAATTTAGTTTTAGTTTTTGTTTAGGTTTTAGTTTATCTTTAGTCTTAAACAACCCCGAGCCAACCTCATCACCAACCTCATCACTAACCTCAACACCAACCTCATTAGTAACCTTTAAAAATTTTTTCAAGGTATACATAACATTAGGGCTTCCGTTTTGTGTTTTAAAATCAATTAATCCTGATTGCTTTAATCTATTACGACTGTTGTTAAGAGTAGGGTAACTGATTCCTAAATCTGCACAGATTTTAGAATTGTTACGCTTGAACGAAACGGACCAAGATGTTTTATTGTTTACCTCAAGTAGATAGAAGTAAAGTGCAATAACATTAGTTGGATATGTTTCTACATCATGCGAACGCCAGAAACCTTTTATTTGCTCTATGTAATTCATGCGTGGCGTATAATTGTAAATTTGACTTGTCTACAATAACTTTCTTTTGCAACTATATGAGGTTCAAATAGAGCTAGTAGACTTAAATACTTATTACGGTAATCATGTGTATACTGCATAAGAATTTTATGTTTTTTTTCATAAAAAAGAATATGGTCATGTTTGACTCCAAATACATCACCTATTTTTTTATAGGTATAATATCTTCTTTGTCGAAGAATAACTGATATCGCGATTCTACAATCAACATTATTTCTCAATCTGCTTTTGTCAAAGCAATCTGCTTTGAATATTTTGTTGGCTTCTGCACAAAGAGCATCTAAAATCATTTGAATAGTTTTAAAACGTTATCAATAAATTTCATTTCCATTTCATCAGTGGCACCGGTAATGGTGTTACCTATATGGCGTTTCTCCTGAATCATTTTATACATCTCTTCATCAATAGTGTCTTGACCAAGAAAGTAAGTACACATGACATTATTTTGTTGACCAATCCTGTGAGCTCTATCCTCACATTGAGCACAGTCTGCATAGGTCCAAGGATATTCCACAAATGCAACGCGACTGGATGCGGTAAGTGTAATACCTACACCTGCAGCTTTGATATTACATACGATAACTTGAACCTTAGGATCATTCTGAAAAGCATCAATATCACGTTGCTTTTCAACGTCTGACATTCTTCCATTTACAGAAGCAGAACCTGGAAACATTCTTCTGATTTCATCACCGATTTCATGAAGATTATGGAAAACAATTATCTTTTCTCCTGATTCAACAACTTCTTCTATGAACTCCTTAACTTCATTTAGCTTTCCTTTTGCGGAGATCTGCTTTAGAACACCCATCTTAACCATGATTTCACCTCGAAGCTTTCTAGCAATTTCTTCATCACTTGCTCCGGATTCTTCAAGCCATTTCTGAAAGTCATTATATGCTTTTCTGTAATCCTCACGTGTGGTGATGTCACAAAGAATAGTTTGCCTTTGCTTTTCAGGAAGATCTTTAGCTACATCCTTTTTTTCTCTACGGAAATAACAATTCTTGTAAAGCATATAATTCAGTTCCTTTAGGTTGGATGCTCCAGAACCACCTTCACAATATCGCTCACGAAATACCTTTTCACTTTTCAACTTTCCAATTATGGCCAGCTGAGGTAAAGCATCAATTGGTTTGTTTACAACCATGGTACCGGTTAGGCCAATGCGATATGTTTTTCCTAATGCTATCTGCAGAGCTATTTTGGTACGTTGAGTATTCTTGTCTTTACATCGGTGAATCTCATCAATGATTACAGAATTAAATAGCTTAACTCTTGGGTTCATTTTAATTTCAGAACTATGTCTTAATTTGCCTTTTGGTGGCATATGGTCAACAAAGAATTTTTTCAATGATTCATAGTTAACAATGAAAACATCAATGCCAGCTACCTCATGATATCGATGCCAGGTATCTTTTATTTTATCATTTAGAATCAATGACTTCTTACCTGTCCACATTTCCCATTCTCTTTGCCAATTTATCTTGGTAGATGCCGGACAAATAACTAAGCATGGAAATGAAAGTTCTCCTTTAAGATTGGCAGCATAAATGGTAGCGATGCTCTGCAGTGTTTTACCTAAACCCTGTTCGTCTCCATTTATAAACCTTTTCAATTCGAGCCCCTTGGCCACACCTTGTAATTGGTATGGCCTTGGAATGGCTCCATTGTTTTTATTTACTATCGGTAATTCCATATCCAAATCTGGCATTGGTGGTATTTCTCCAATTTCCTCCGGAACATTTGAATTTATTTTAATCCATTCTGCTCTAGTTTTTTGTTGAATTACTTCCAATGAATCTCTTTGGCTGAATGGAACTACCCAAACCTTTCTTCCCCAGTCAAAGAATGAACCTGCAATTAATTTGATTAGATTTTGATTTCTATCTCTAAATCGATTGTAAGGTATCTTTACGTGGTATTCTGTTGGGTGCTCAATTATTTGCATTGCTCGACTCTATTTAATAATTGAACTATTCTTCAAATGCTCCAGAATCATCAGTAGATGAACCGAACATTTCAAGTTGTGTTTTTGGGGCTTGCTTTCCTTGCATATAGGCAACTACTTCTTCTTTCATTCTTTCAATTACAGCTCTTAATTCTGTCATGTACTTATCAGAAGAATCCATATCAATAGGTGGAGTTGAAAATGAAATTTCTTGATGATTGGCCAATTGTTTAGAACCGGAAAGAGTAAGCATTTCGAATCCTTTTTTCTCTTGAATTGAGAATTCATATACACGATATTTAAAGAATACTTGTGATTTAGCATTTTCAAAATCAAATACATATTCTTCCGGGTTCTTAACGGCATCCTCAATTACTTTTTCATCTGTAATTTCTTCCGTGATATAAGTAAAGAAAGGAATGAGTTCTCTAAACTTTAATCTTAAATCATCATGGATAGGAGCATCACATGCGGTTTTGATGTTGTTTTTAACATCACCATCTGTTTGGTCGAATTCAAAGTTTAGGAATAGACTTCCTCTGATGGTCGCTTTTTTAATTAATACATTCATATAAATAGGGTTTAAATTATTGCGGATTAAATGCTTGCATTTCTGCTTTGGCTTTACTTATTAATGTTCTGCACCAATCAAGTTGATGGGTGCAACTTCTGTTAACTCTCTCACACCAGTTCACGATATAGTTCTCATCATGACAAAGAGAATCGATAAACTTGTTACCGGTGGTTGCCGGAAGTGCTATAATCTTTTTCAAGTTTGTAACAACTTCGGAGTTCAATTTTCTATCCTTATGGATTTTGGCATCAGCCAATAGCTTACCGGTTCTTGCCAACATTGCACTGCAATAGTTACCTCTATCGATGGCTTGCTGAATATCCTCAGATAATTCAATTTCTATTTCAGACTGAATTATTTTCAGTTCCTTCATGATTTGTTCAAGGGTTGCTACTTCTACTATCATGCTGCTACTTCATCTAATGCGAAAATCTTTTTATCTGTAATCAAATGGCGGTGTTGTTCTATGAACTCAATGAACCGCTCAACATGATTCAATAGCTTCTGCTGTTCAATCTCATTGAAAGTGTACTCTTCGCTCCAAATGCTTTTGAAGTCTGTTATGATGTACTCAAATTCATTTATGTTGATACCTTCTTGATTCAAACAGTATGGATAAACTCGATGCTGCCAATTGTCACGGTATTTAAATGCTGAATACTTAGATGTAGTTTTCAAGTCTACAATCGTGAAAGGCATTAGTTGGTCAATGAATCCATATAGCTTTACATCTCCGTATCGAGTTGGAAGAATACCTTCACAGAATTTTGATGTAATTCCTCCGGAAAGAGCCTTTGCTATTTTTACTGTAAGATCAAACGGAAAGTTGAAAAGGTGATGTTTGTAATTAACAGCAATTACTCCACTTTCCTTGTAAGCTTTGATTTCCATTTTATCGGAAGTTCTTTTATCAATGATGCAGTCAACTACTTCATTGAATGCAGTTCCTCTATCAGCTGCGTCACTTTCAAAGGGTACACGATTGATACCATCGATTAGACTTTGAAATTGCTGTTGTTCAAATTCCTCCTCTGTGATTGATGGTTCTTCTGCAAAGCCCCAGAACTGTTGGTAGATACGAGAGCTATTGATATAGCCCTCGTATTTGTCCAACAAAGTAGGATAGATTTTATACTGTACCATTTTCAATCTTTTCAAAAGTGATACCGTTGTCATTCATGAAATTGCCTAATGCAACTAATTGAGCGTAGGTTCCGATTACCTTCATGGTTCTAGTTAGTAGTTCCTTTTTAGGTTCTGTACTAACAACCGTAGCTTCTGTACTTACTGCTTGAGGTTCTGTTTTAGCTTCCTCAAAAGGATTGTCATCTACAACTACTTCCATTTTTGCAACTGCTTCAACTGGTGCAACTTCTTTAGCTCTTGCCTCAGCTTCTTTTTGAGCTGTCTCCCGGTTCTGTTTTAGAGTATTGGCATATTGAATTGTCGAATTCAAATTCAAAGTGTCTAGGTACAATGATTTCAATAGGTCAATATCAGAACCAATAGCTTCGATGGTAATTATATAATCTTTGATTTTACTGATTTTCTCTAAAATCTCCTTTTGAACATCTTTCATTTTGGCTGTTTTATTCAACCACTTCTCATCAAAGATTTTGTAAATGGAAACAAGGTTAAAATCTTGAGCATCCCAAAACTTTCCAATCTCAATTTTCTTGGATTCCTTTTCCTTTGCTTCACTTTCCTTGACCACGGAATCAATTTTATCCGTGGCAGTTTTGATAAGCTTGCAAGTGTCATTGATGATTTCCTTAAATTCTGAAAATGGCTCCATGAATTCCTTTTCTAATTCAATACGCTTATCGTTCAAAACCTTTGAAGCTTTGTTTAGAGTTGCTTTGTCCTTTTTAGCTACATCAATATTGCTTTCATTATAGTTAGCAATATCATAGTTAGGAAGGATTTTCTCTACCAAAGATTTTATCTCTTTTGCGTTGGTGGTTAATGCTCCAAGCTTCTGTTCGCTGATTACTAACTCAAGGTCTTTCTCCTCGATTACGAATGTTTCAAGTGAATTTTCCATTATACTAAAGAGTTTTGAGTTTTAGCGGTATTCTCTGCAACCGGTGGAGCAGGAGCAATGTATTTCTTGGCATCTTTGTCAAAAGACAATCCTAATTTTTTTACATGTCCTGACAACAATTGTCCGGATGCAGCTTTAGAGTTACCAATGTGCTCAAAGGCATCAATTCTACCAACAAAATCATTGGCTGAATCTGCATCGTGAATCAATACAATTTCATGCTCCAATTCTTTCATCAAAGCATCGTACTTATTGATTAGCTCTTGTCTTACTTCTAGTCTCTTAGCATAAGACTTCATCACGAATTCTGCGAAAAAGTTATTTTTCCCGACTACAACACCGGTTTCATTTACAGTTACCGGAACTTTGATAGAGCTTGGAAGGTTGCAGGTATTTTTTCCATCGTTACGGCTTGTAGGGTCGAATGTGATAACTCTATCACGTCCATTGGCTTCAAGATAACCAACCAAATCAAGTTCAGTTACTAAGCTATCATAGTTAGAACCTCCGAATTGTGGAATGTATCTAGTATCATCACCTTCACTTTTTGTTTCTCTATGTGCTACATAAATCACATGTTTGTCGATTGAGGAAATCTTTCTGTTTAAAGCTGAAAATTCCGCTTTTCTTTCACCATAACCTTGTAAGGTTAAGGTTCCATTTGCTTTACCCATTTTGGAATTGCGTTTGATGATATAATCACCCATGAAATCCAAACACTTTCCACCAGTATCGATAACCAATGTTTCGTAAGGTGTAAGATCTTCTTTCTCCAATACGTCCAAGAAATCTTGATAACTTGAAACTTGTACTGTATCGACACCGTTAAGGTGTGCGAAGTTCACACGGTGTACACCGTTGTCAAAGTCGAATAATAATGGCTTTGGTGATGAAAGAGCTAGTGTAGTCTTTCCGGTACCAGGTTGGCCGTAAATTAATGCTTTGATTTTGCTCTGAATGTTAAGCTCGTTGGCTTTTTTAATTAAACTCATAGTTATTTAAATTTGAATTAATACTCGATTTTAGAACCATTTAAAGTCCGACAAATGGTAGTCGTTTAACATCTCTTCGAATTGAGGTGTTCTGTATTTATAAGCCAATTGAAGAAGCTCAAAGGCTCTTTCTTCATTGATGGTTTGGTCAAACTCTTTTCTGATAATCTCACCCATCAATTTCAAACTTTTATCATCTGAAACTTGAGTGTTTTGAAGCTTTGCTAATAATTGCCCTGGTTTCATATTTTAAAGGTTTACTCTGTTAGGTGATACTTTTACTCCGTTGTGATAGGTTCCAATGATGAACCGATGTTTGCTTTCCGCTTGTTCAACTGCTTCTTCGATTGAATTAGCTTTGATGGAATAGTTTTCAAATTCCTTTTCTTCATTTCCGAATCGATACCAAACTTCAAGGTTGAAAGTTTGTTGTTCAGGTTTTTTGCTTATCTTTGCCATACTCTATTTGATTATGCCTTGCTCGGCGTTATTAAAATTTGATTTAAAACCACTTCTTGCTCGGGGTGGTTTTTTTATTAGAATATTGTTTCAGGAAACTTTTCTTTAAGAAGCCAAAGAGGAGCTTTCAATTCTTCTTTATTTTCATTGAATTCAACTTGACTTTTTGGAAACCAAGCGTAGTCTCCTTCACAATCCAAGTAGAAACTCTTTTCTGTTTCTCGGATTAATTTTGCTTCTATTGTATAAATTTCATTATTCATAACTTGCTCTTATTTGGTTAAACTTGCTCTTAAACTATTTCTTAATTGTTCTGGGAGAACATTCCCCTTTCGGGACCGCTCCGTTGATGCTCCCAACATCTCCAGAGCGGATTTTGCTTCACTTTCGAGTTGTGTAGCTATGCTAATATTCTGCTCAGCAACTGCTCGTAATTCCCTTGCAGAATTTAATTGTCGTTTGTAAAATGATATTTGCTCGGTTCTGTTCATCTTAAAAGTGTAAATGCGATTATTCCGGCTATGAATGCCAATAAAGATTTTATCATATCTTTTGTATCGTCACTCATTTTTTTAAATATTCTATTAACTCTAATGTTATACTCTTTTCATCTTGAGTAAGCAAAGGCAAAAGCAACTTTGAATCTGACATAGCGTTTAAGCTTTTGTCAAGTATATTTATTAGCTTATCCTTTTCGGACTCACTAATTTTAATTTTGATTCTAAATTTCTTTTCGACTTTCATTACTCTACTTTTTCAAATATATCTTCAGCATTTAATCCTGAATGACTTTTAATTATTTCTACAACCGGATAAAGTCCTACACATCTTGATTGCTTTCTTCTTGCCCATCTTTGTACAGATGCTTCTTGTAAATCAAGTTGTTTTGCTATCTTTCTAACGAGTTCATAATCGTTAAGAAGTAATTCGAAAATTTGCTCTTTTATTTCCATTTGATTTTAATTTTATATTGACTGGAGGAAGCCCCTTTCCTCCGTGTCAATATGTTTTATGAAAACTGGGGCTTTTATACTAATACTAAAAAATCAGAATCCTCAAAATCATCATCTGACTTTTCTGTTTGTTTGATTTTTGGCAATGCACATGATTTTTGATTTGGAAAATTTTTTAAATGATGATTAGCAATAAATTCATCAACTGACATTTCAGATTCTGGTTTTTCCCAAGAAATAAGCATTGTACCGATTTTAGATACAATTTCAACGATTTTTAATACAAGTGTTTTCATTTTTGTTTACTTTTGACATATTGACTTGACAAATATACGAAATATTTTTCGTTTTCAAACAAAAAACAAAAAAATTTCAAAAAAAATTTCGTTTTTCATTTCGATTAAAATTATAAAAATGGATTTTTACGATAAAATATTAGTAGAAAAAAAGAAAAGAGGCCTTAATAATAAAGATCTTGGTGATGTTTTGGGCATGAATGGTGAGGCTTTTAGAATGGCTGTTAAAAGAAGGAGTTTAAATGTCTTACAAGTCAAAGAAATCGAAAAATTTTTCGATTTAGAACAAAATATTTTAAATGAACCAATTTCTCAACCATACATTTCAAAAAACAAAGGAGTCCCTTATTACGATATTGATTTTATTGGAGGATTTGATGTTATAGATAATGATCAAAGTATTAATCCAAGTTTTTTTATAAATTTTAGTCCATTTAATGATGCGGATTATTATGTTAATGTAACCGGTAAATCAATGTCTCCTTTGATATCTCATGGTGATATAATTGCTTTAAAAAAGATTTCAAATTGGAGAGACTTTATTTTGTATGGAGAAATTTATGCAATTGTAACTGATGAATTCCGAACAATAAAGATTGTTACAAAAGGTAGTAAAGATGGATTTTTAAAATTAATACCTTTCTCAAACGAACCTGAATTTGTTGAGCAAGAAATTCCAATAAAAATTATTAACCATGTATTTGCTGTAAAAGGCAGTATTAAAAAATTTTTCTAGTTATGAAAAAATTGATTCTTATATGTATTATTTCTTTTATTTCCTGTTCTGGAGAACAAGATGTTGTTAATGTTGTTAAAAGTGACTTAGAGAGCCTTAAATTGAGTCAAAGTGAAATTGAAC
>NZ_PNJW01000053.1 GCF_013822155.1 Flavobacterium sp. | reverse complement strand
CTTCGTTAGCCTCTTCAATTTTAGCAGCAGTTTTATATAGGTTAATGATATGAATACCATTACGTTCCATATAAATGTAAGGAGCCATGTTAGGATCCCATTTACGAGTCATGTGTCCAAAATGAACACCAGCCTCTAGTAAGTCTTTAACTTCAACTTTGTTTGCCATTTTTGTACTAGTTTACGTTCTGTTGATTAGCAATAATGTAGTAGCGATTACTCTGGTCTTCATTATTTAGATGCTAAACTAATTTTCCGATCGCATCGGAATAATAACAACAATAACTTTTTTAATAATAATTTTGTAAATCGATTAACGTTTAGAGAATTGGAATCTCTTACGAGCTTTTTTCTGTCCAAATTTCTTACGTTCTACCATTCTTGGATCTCTTGTTAGCAATCCTTCTGGTTTTAAGATAGCTCTGTTTTCAGCTTGCACTTCACACATTGCTCTTGCAATAGCCATTCTCACAGCTTCTGCTTGTCCTGTTGAACCACCACCTTGTACATTTACTTTTACGTCAAAGTTAGTTGCATTTTCTGTCATAGACATCGGTTGCATTACTTTGTACTGTAAAGTAGCAGTAGGGAAGTAGTTTTCAAATTCTCTTTTGTTTACGGTGATTTTTCCTGTTCCTTCTGAAACATAAACACGTGCCACAGCACATTTTCTTCTACCGATTTTGTGAATAACTCCCATTACTTTAGATCGTTTAAGTTAACGGTTTTTGGTTGTTGAGCTCCATGTTTGTGCTCAATACCAACATTTACATTTAAATTTCGGAATAATTCTGCACCTAATTTGTTTTTAGGTAACATTCCTTTTACAGCTTTCTCTACTAATAATGCAGGATTTTTTTGTTGCATTACTTTAGCGGTCAAGCTTCTTTGTCCACCTGGGTAACCTGTGTGACGGATGTACGTTTTGTCATCCAACTTGTTACCAGTCAGGTTGATTTTTTCTGCGTTGATAACAATTACGTTATCACCACAATCAACGTGCGGGGTATAATTAGGCTTGTATTTACCTCTCAATAGCATGGCTACTTTTGAAGCGAAACGTCCTAAGTTATGACCCTCAGCATCTACAACAATCCACTGCTTATCCGCGGTAGCTTTGTTGGCTGAAACTGTCTTGTAGCTTAATGTGTTCACAATAATTTATTTTAATTAAACATTCCATCCCCAATAAAGGGGTTGCAAAAGTACAATTATTTATTATAAAAGCAAATAGCTATTTGAGAATATTTTTTTTATCACTTTTTTGAGCCTATTTTTTTCTTAAATCTATTTATTATAGACTCTTAACAGCCTATTTAAAGTTCTTAATTGGCAGTTGATAAACACTTTTTTTTAGTCGATAATCTAAAAAAAATGAATAATAAGCTTCAGATATAGTTAAAACCCTTCCTTTTCTATTCATTATTTTACTATTTTTACGTCTAAATTCGAAAGGTATGAAGCCAAAAGCCACATTAAAGCAAATTTCAAAAGATTTAGGAATTTCTGTTTCCACCGTCTCTAAAGCGTTGAGCGATAGTCATGAAATTAGTGAACCAACTAAAATTAGAGTTCAAGAATATGCTAAGTTGCAAAATTATAAGCCAAACACTATGGCTAAGAATTTGAAAAATCAACGTACTAATACGATTGGCGTAATCATTCCAAATATTTTGAATCCTTTTTTTGCAAAAGTATTTAGTGGTATTGAAAAGGCGGCTAATGCAAAAGGATACAATGTGATTACTTATATTTCTAATGAATCACATGCCAAAGAAAAACAAGCAATGGATTTGTTAAGCAATGGAACTGTTGATGGTTTTATACTTTCTGTGGCTCAGGAAACCCAATCGTTACATGAAACGCAACATTTTAAAGATATTTTACGGGAAGGAATGCCCATCGTTATGTTTGACCGAACAATGGAAGATGTTTCTTGTGATAAAGTTATCGTAGATGATTTTGAATCTTCTGTTGAAGCAGTCAATCATTTAATGAAATTAGGATGTAATAAAATTGCTTTACTTTCCTGTATTGATAATTTAAGCGTTGGAAAACACCGTGCTTTGGGATATGAACGAGCATTACAGGACCATAAAAGAAGTGTTGAAGATTACTTGGTAATTAAAACGGATAGTGAGGAAGATTTTGATGCACGGTTGAAAAAATTATTGTCGAGCGGTGAAGTTGATGGTATTTTAGCTGTCGACGAACATGCCTCTACTATGGCAATGAAAGTAGCTATTCAAAAAGGAATAAAAATTCCGGAAGAGCTTTGTATTATTGGTTTTGCGGATGGTGTTTGGTCACGAAGATTGACACCAAGTTTGTCAACAATTAGCCAACATGGTCCTGAAATTGGCGAAGAAGCCGCGAAATTATTAATTGAAAAATTAGAACGCAAACAAGAAATACCAACGTTTAAAACTACGGTTGTTAAAACGGAATTGAGACAACGGGATTCTACAAGGAGGGTTTAAGTTTTTATTTACTTGGAATTCAGAAAACATGTTTAATGCCATTCTCAAACGCTATCAAAGTTCAACTTTTGACAGCGTTTTTTTATAGTTTACTGAGAATTGTCTTAATGTGCCTCTAGCCAATTTCTTCCCATTCCCAATTCCACATCCAACGGAACAGCTAATTTAAACGCATTCTCCATTTCGTATTTAATCATCGGTTGAATTTTTTCTAGTTCCGAATTGTGAACATCAAATACCAACTCATCGTGCACTTGTAATAACATTTTGGATTGCCAATTTTCACTCGTAAGTTTTTTATAAATATTTATCATCGCAATTTTAATAATATCGGCCGCCGAACCTTGAATGGGAGCGTTCACCGCATTTCGCTCAGCACCGCTTCGTACCATTGCATTCGCGGAATTGATATCTTTTAAATAGCGTCTTCTTCCTAAAACCGTTTGTACATAACCATGTTCTCTGGCAAAATCAACTTGGTTCGCCATATAGGCTTTCAATTTTGGATAAGTGGCATAATAGGCATCAATTAACTCGGCACTTTCTTTTCTGGATAATGAAGTTTGATTGCTCAATCCAAATGCCGAAACACCATAAATAATTCCGAAGTTCACCGTTTTAGCATTGCTTCGTTGTGCTGCGGTGACTTCTTCCAGCGGAACATTGAACACTTTTGCAGCGGTACTTTTGTGAATATCTTCGTCGTTTTGAAAGGCTTTAATCATATTTTCTTCACCTGATAAAGCGGCTATAATGCGAAGTTCTATTTGTGAATAATCGGCAGAAACTAAGGTGTAATTTTCATCTCTGGCAACAAATGCTTTTCGGATTAAACGACCTCTTTCGGTACGAATCGGAATATTCTGCAAATTCGGATTGTTGGAACTCAATCGACCTGTTGCGGCAACCGTTTGCATATAATCGGTGTGAACACGTTGTGTTTTTGGATCAACTTGGTTAGGCAAAGCATCGATATAGGTGCTTTGTAATTTCACCATTTGTCGCCATTCCAAAATGTCTTTTACGATTTGGTGTTCATTCACTAAATAACTCAAAACCTCTTCGCCGGTGGCATATTGACCGGTTTTGGTTTTCTTTTGTTTGGCTCCACCGATTTTTAATTTGTCAAATAAAATGTCGCCTAATTGTTTGGGAGAAGCCAAATTGAATTTTTCACCGGCTGTTTCATAGATTTTTTGTTCAAAATCAGTGATTTCTTTTTGCATTTCCACCGACATTTTTTTCAGAAAGTCTACATCCAATCGAATACCCTCTGATTCCATGGCGGCTAAAACCGGAACCAATGGAATTTCGATTTCCTCAAACAATTTCTTGGTTTCGGCTTTGTCTAAAATCGGACTGAAAATTTCTTTCAGCTGAAATGTGATATCGGCATCTTCGGCAGCATATTCTTTGATGTTTTCCAAAGGAACATCCCGCATGGAAAGTTGGTTTTTCCCTTTTTTTCCAATTAACGTTTCGATGGATTTTGGCGAATATTTTAAATAGGTTTCTGATAAAATATCCATATTGTGACGCATATCCGGATTGATCAAATAATGAGCAATCATCGTGTCGAATAATTTTCCTTTGACAGCAATGCCATAATTCGCTAAGATTTTCAAATCATATTTTAGGTTCTGACCAATTTTTTCAATGGTTTCACTTTCAAAAAATGGTCGGAATTTTTCAATTAATTGTTGAGCATCGTTTTGATTTTCCGGAAACGGAATGTAGAACGCTTTTCCTTTTTCCCACGAAAATGATAAACCAACTAATTCGGCATTCAACGCATCAATTCCGGTTGTTTCGGTGTCAAAACAAACCGAAGTTTGGTTCATCAAATTCTGTAAAAGCAATTTTAAAGGCAAATCTCCTTGAATACTTTGATAAAAATGTTCGGTAGTTTCTAAAGTAGCATAATATGAATTAGGTTTCGCTTCATTGGAATCGTCGTCACTAAATCCAAATAAATCAAATTGATCTTCGTTGGATTTTTTGGTTGCAGCTATTTTGACTACTTTTTCGGTGCCATTTCCAATTTCATTGCTGTTGCTGTCACCATTTCCATTTGTATTGATTTCATCATATTCTTTTCCTGTTCCAAACCATTTATCAAATTGGGCTTTCATTTGTCGGAATTCCAACTCCTGAAAAATAGCATCCGTTTTTTCTACATCGGGTTTAGATAATTCAAAATCGGTAGCATCAAACGTTACCGGACAATCCAGCAGAATTCGGGCCAGTTTTTTAGATAAAATCCCTAGTTCTTTATTGTTTTCGATTTTATCTTTTAAGGCACCTTTTAGTTTGCTAGTGTTTTCTAAAAGATTTTCCATCGAACCGAATTCTTTCAATAATTTCTTAGCTGTCACTTCTCCAACACCAGGAAAACCGGGAATATTATCGGCAGAATCCCCCATCATTCCTAAGTAATCAATGACTTGTTCGGGACGTTCAATTTCAAATTTGGCCAACACTTCCGGAATTCCCCAAATTTCAATATCGTTACCCATTCGAGCGGGTTTGTACATAAAAATATTTTCGGAAACCAACTGAGCAAAATCTTTATCAGGCGTAACCATGAAAACTTGAAAACCTTCTTTTTCAGCTTGTTTTGCCAAAGTTCCAATTAAATCATCGGCTTCAAAACCCGCTTTTTCCATAATCGGAATTTGCATGGCTTTTAGTATTTCTTGAATATATGGTACGGCAATCTTAATGGCTTCAGGCGTTTCGTCACGATGAGCTTTGTATTCTTTATACATTTCATAGCGATAATCGCTTCCGCCTTTATCAAAAGCAACTGCCAAATGATCCGGTTTTTCCCTTTTGATAACCTCCATTAAAGCGTTCATAAAACCCATTATTGCAGAAGTGTCCATTCCTTTGGAATTGATACGTGGGTTTTTGATAAAAGCATAATAACCACGAAAAATCAGGGCATAAGCATCAAGAAGAAAAAGGCGTTTTTGTGACATAAAACAAAAATTTAAAAACGTAAAAATAAGCAATCTTAGCGGAATCTTAGGATGTAATTAAGGATATAAATTTTAATTAATTATTAACTATTAAGCCATTGATTCTTTGTTACTTTGCTCAAAAATATACTGTGTTATTTAGATTACTCTTTTTTGTTCTGTTTGTTGGAATTGTTGAAGTCTATGCTTTTCAGGCATTTAAGACGATTTCGCGTATCAAATGGGTTCAATATACTTATATTCTGTTAAGTGTAGTGATTTTGATTTATATCATTTATTCTTTCACGCAGTTTGATAGAAGAGTCGGACAAACGCAACAAACTCTTTTTACACTGGGATTGCTTTTAATAACAGTAATTCCTAAAATTATTTTAACCTTATTCATGTTTGGGGAAGATTTTTTTCGCGTGATTTCAGGGTTGATTTCACATTTCTTTGTAAGTGGAGAGAATAGTTCGTTTCTTCCACAAAGAAGAAAATTCGTCAGTCAAGTTGCCTTAGGAATTGCAGCAGTTCCATTTTTATCGCTTTTATATGGAGTAACAAAAGGGAAGTATAATTTTAAAGTTATCAAACAAATTCTATTCTTTCCTGATTTACCGGAAAGTTTTGATGGAACAACCATTACGCATATTTCCGATATTCATTCCGGAAGTTTTGATGATGCAGAAAAGATTCAATATGCTGTCGATTTAATTAACCAACAAAAATCAGATGTGATTTTATTTACCGGAGATATTGTCAACACGCATGCTACAGAAATGCACCAGTGGATTGAAATGTTTAAAGGAATTCATAATCCAAAATTCGGAAAATTTTCTGTATTAGGAAATCACGATTATGGTGAATACATCGATTGGCCAACTCAAAAAGCTAAAGATGAAAATTTTGAAGCTATAAAAGATTTACATCAACAAATTGATTTTAAGTTATTATTGAATGAACATGTAAAGCTTAAAAACGGTTCAGATGAAATTGCAATTGTAGGAGTGGAAAACTGGGGACATAATTTCAAAAAAGTCGGTGATTTAAACAAAGCTTCGGATGGATTGTCAGTGAATGATTTCAAAATTTTAATGAGCCACGATCCAAGCCATTGGGAATATGAAGTGAAAAATAACCAAAAGTATTTTCATTTAACCTTATCGGGACACACCCATGGAATGCAATTTGGAATTGAAATACCGGGAATTATTAAATGGAGTCCTGTTCAATATGTTTACAAACAATGGGCTGGTTTATATGAAAATTTAGGACGATATATCTATGTAAATCGTGGGTTTGGATTTCATGCTTATCCCGGAAGAGTAGGAATTTGGCCTGAAATTACGGTTATTGAACTAAAAAAAGGAGAAAAAGTAGTGTAATTCGTTAAAAATGCTACATTTGTATATTCCTTATTAAAGAATAGATTTAAATTTTATTTAAAATTTGTCAAATATGTCAAAGTTTGGTGAACTTATTAACGCTCAAGTTCCGGTGCTAATTGATTTTTACACCGAGTGGAACGAATCTTCAGTTGCAATGCATCCAGTTATTAGAGATGTAGCGGCAGCATTGGGTGATAAAGCAAAAGTGATTAAAATAGACGTGGATAAAAATCAGGAATTGGCTGATGCTTTGCGAATCAAAGGGCTTCCTACCTTAATGATTTATAAGGAAGGTCAGATGGTTTGGAGACAATCCGGCGAATTAGATGCCAACACTATAATTGGTTTGGTTCAAGAACAAGTCTAATTAATTCTATCGCAGACATATCCATTTTTGGATAAAAATTCCAACGTTTTGGGTAAAGTATATTCCAAATTCGGAAATGCTTTTATACTGTCGTGAAAAACGATTATACTTCCTGATTCTACATTTTTAAGTACATTTTCTAAACATTTTTCTTTAGAGATTGTGGTGTCAAAATCAGCACTTAATACATCCCACATGATTATTTTATAGCCTATTTTTCGTAAATAGATTGATTGTGAGGGTTTTATTTTTCCATAGGGTGGTCGAAAAAGTTTTGAATCTATATTAGTATGTTTGCTAATTACTTCATCACATTTTTCTACTTCTTCAAAATAGGTGTTGTTTTCTGTTTTCCAACCCTTTACATGATTTTGGGTGTGATTTCCAATGGTATGTCCTTCATTTAATAACCTTTTGAAAATTTCCGGATGTTTCGCCATATTATTTCCAATGCAAAAAAAAGTAGCTTTAGCGTTGTAGGTTTTGAGTTGTTCTAGCACCCATTCGGTGATTTCCGGTGTTGGACCATCATCAAAAGTCAGGTAAACTTTCTTTTCACCGTTCGAAATATTCCAAACATAGTTTGAAAAAATAAATTTAATAAGACGATTCGTTTTTATCCAAAGAAAATTCATAGTTGTTTATAAAAAAGAGCCACTTTCATGGCTCTCGGGTTTATTCATCTTTTCTGTTAAAACGCTCAAAACGTTTATTATATCCGTTGAATATTTTTTTGTTTTTCTCATAGAATTCAATATCTTCTTTTTCTTTCATAACATATAAAAGCGATCGGTATCGTTCTAAATTTGTGACAATATCGACGATTCTGTCATTTTGCTCAGAAGGGGCAATTCCACTGTAATAATTGAGATTATCTTGGTATTTTGAAGCAAGTTTTTGCAATAATGCTCTGGCCTTTTCTACTTCACCAATATCATAATATCCTCCTGTAAAAGGTTCAACCATGGTATAATAACCATATAAATCAATTGGCATTTTATTGATGGCAAGATCAATTACCTTTTTAGCTTTATCTGTTTTGCCTTCAACAATGAGCTGTTGCATTAATCGAGATAAATTTGTTCTGTAAGTGATACTGTTTCTTCGCGTTTCTGTGTCATGATAGATGTCTGTTCGTTCACCATTACCCCAATCCCATTTCATTACAATCTCATACATTTTATCTGAATCAATTTGACCCATATCAAAAGGACTGTTTTCTTCATCTACAGGAGTTTTAATAGGAACTAATTTGTACACTAATCCATCTAATTGAAGATAGTCTTTCATCCATAAATAATCTTCCTCTGTAAAACTACCTCCTGTAAAATAGATTGGTCTTTTCCAATTGTTGTTTGCAATAACATCAAACATCATTATACGAGCTTTATAGATCGCACGATCTTTTATATCAACATCAATATAAGGAACTATGGAATCATAGTATTTTTCAGCGACAACTTTATTCTTTATAATGACATTTTTGTCAATTGGAATTCTAATTTTATTAGTTGGAAAAAAGTGAACGCTTTGGCCACTTTGCATTTCTAACATTGTATTTGGGTCATCACTTTTTATAAAGTCTAAAAAGTTTTTCAATTCCCAACGGTTTTGAGTGATTTCATTATACACACAATAATCTAATTTATCACCTACATAATGGCTTCTGTCAAAAGAAATAGGTAAGGGTTCAGAATCATATGCTTTTGCTTTCATTTGGTCAATATGCCAATCGGTCATAAATAACTGTGTGTTCACTACCCGCACATCTCGCCGGATTCCTTCAATCTCTTGGGCATACCACAATGGAAAAGTGTCGTTATCACCAATAGTGAATAATATGGCATTTGGTTCACAAGATTCTAAGTAACCTTTTGCATTAGCTAAAGCAGTATATTTATTAGAACGGTCATGGTCATCCCAATTTTGAGAAGCCAATAAAACGGGTGCTGCAAATAAGGTAGATACAAAAACTAATGGCAAAGCAAATTTTGGTTGTAACCATTTTTTTATGAAATCAAAAATTGCATAAACGCCTAATCCTATCCATATAGCAAAAACATAAAAAGACCCTACTAAAGCATAATCTCTTTCCCGTGGTTCAAAAGGTCTTTCATTCAAGTATATTTTTAATGCAATTCCAGTAAATAAGAACAAAGCTAAAAGAACATAAAAGCTTTTAATATCTCTTTTTGCATGAAAAAGAATGCCAATAATGCCTAGAATAAAAGGCAAAAAGAAATAGACATTTCGGCCTTTATTATTTAAAACATCTTGAGGCAGATTTTTTTGAGAACCCAAAAATATTTCATCAATAAAATCAATACCGCTTAGCCAATTTCCTTCATTATCGTATTTTCCTTGAACGTCACTTTGACGGCCTACAAAGTTCCACAAGAGGTAACGAACATACATGTAGCCAAATTGAAATTGTGTCATGAACTTGATGTTGTCTGAGGTAGTTGGTTTTTCAACAATCAAATAATTTCCGTAAGATTTCAAAAACGAAACATAATCTTCAGTATCTAATCTGCCTGAACTATAAGCTTTTCTGAATTGTGAAACAATATCCACTAATTCTTGTTCATGAGCATATTCCGGATTTATTTTGAATTCTAATACATTGGTAAAATCCATATAATTTTGAGCGTGGTCTCCACTCCACATTCTTGGCAAAATAGCTTTGTGTGCATTATGACTGTTTTGAGTTGCATTTTCATAATTATTTGTAATGACATATTTGCCTAATTTATAATCACGTTCATAGTTTGGAGCTTTGTCTAAATAAGGCTCATCCGGATCTAATCCGGCAAACATATCTGAAAACTGAGGTCCATAAAACAAAGGATTTTGCGGGTATTGTTCTCTATTATAATAGGCTAAAACTTCTCGGGCATCTGAAGGTCTATTTTCGTTGATAACAACATTGGCATTAGCACGAATTGGCAACATCATCCAGGTTGAAAATCCTATTAATACAAAAAGAATACATAATAAGATTGTGTTAAATTGCGGAAGGTTTTTACTTCGGGTATATTTTAAACCAAAATAGAAAAAAGCAATGAGAGCTAAAGTGGTAATAATTGTCCCTGAATCAAAAGGTAAACCAAAGGTGTTGACCATAAAGACTTCGGTTTTACCAAATAGAGCCATGGTTAACGGAAGTAATAATTTGAAAATAAACAAAAGGATTGCTACAACTACTAAATTAGCAATAATAAAACTTTTGAATGTTATTGTTTTGTAGTTTTTGAAAAAGTAAAGTAAACCAATAGAAGGAATAGTCAACAAAGCCATAAAGTGAATACCAAAGGACAGTCCAATGACTAAACAGATTAACAACAACCATTTGTTGCCTCTGGGAGTGTGCATTTCTTGTTCCCATCGTAAACCCAACCAAAATAATAATGCAATTAATAAGGTGGCCATAGCATAAACTTCTGCTTCAACGGCATTGTACCAAAAACTATCGGTAAATGTAAAAGACAAAGCTCCTACAAAAGAGGCAATTAAAATTGCAATTTCTTCAATAGAAGTAATTTCCTTAAACTGTGCTATTATTTTTTTAAGCAAAATGGAGGATGACCAAAATAGGAACAAAATTGTAAACGCACTCGAAAAAACAGACATCATGTTCACCATTAAAGCTACTTTTGAGGCATCTGGAGCAAATAAAGCAAAAAAGGCACCCATCATCTGAAATAAAGGAGCTCCCGGAGGATGGCCAACTTGAAGTTTTGCAGAAGTAGCGATGTATTCACCACAATCCCAAAAACTAAGAGTTGGTTCAACGGTTAAAGTATAAGTTATTAAAGCAATGGTAAAGGTTAACCATCCTATTATGGTATTCCATTTTTTGAAATCAAATGTCATCATTTGTCTATCTTTGTTTGAAAGAAATAATAGCTACAAAGAAACTATTTTTTTACGTAAACAACGTTGGCTTAACAAAATTTTCTCACTACGATTTATAATGAAAACAAAATAAATCAAAAATGAACTTATTGATGTTGAGGAAGTATTATAAATAGTGTAAATATTTTTCATAAAAAGGCATGAAATATTTGCTTTAAATAAAAAATAGTATAAATTTGCACCCGCATTCAAGCGATTTTGGTCCATGGTGTAATGGTAACACAACTGTTTTTGGTGCAGTCTTTCAAGGTTCGAGTCCTTGTGGACCAACAGAAAAAACCACTCTTTATGAGTGGTTTTTTTGTTTTTTAAACATAAAAAAATCCCGATTAATTAACGAATCGAGATTTTATGAGATATAATTTAAATTATATTTTAAATGTTAAAACGGGTTTAACAGCATGATTTACCAAATCTTCACTGATGCTGCCGTTAAAAAAGTGAGACAATCCTTTTCTTCCATGTGTGCACATTCCAATTAAATCTGCATTGATATAGTTAGAAAAGTTTAAAATTCCTTTTTCTACATTAGCATCGTTAAAAATGTGCGTTGAGAATTTTTTGATGCTAAATTGAGCAACAAACTTATCCATGATTTCTTGAGCTACTAAAGTAGATTTGAAACTATTTGGCGTATTAATCATAACTAAATTTAATTCAGCTTCAAATTTATTAGCAACTTCAACAACTTTGGCAAAAGGTGCTTTCACTTCATCTGAAAAATCAGAAGCAAAAACAAATTTGTTAATAGTGAAATCAGGAATTTCTTTTTTGATAATTAAGACAGGTACTTCTGAATGGCGAACAACTTTCTCTGCATTAGAGCCGATAAACATGTCTTTAAATCCACTGGCACCATGAGAACCCATTACGATTAAATCAATATCATTTTTTTTGATTAATTTAAGGATGCCATCAAAAGCTAATTCAAATTGAACAATTTCGGATACTTTTAAACCTTCAAGGAAATCAGAATCCATTAAACTTTCTAATTTAGCTAAGGCGGCATTTTTAAAAAACATGATTTCAGGCAACGCGTGTCCGCTAGAAACAGCATCGCCGGTTTGATTAGGTAACTCTAGCATGTGTAGCAAAATAATTTCACCATTATGTTTTTTGGCAATTTGAGCAGCTACTTTTAAAGCATATTCCGCGTGTTCAGAAAAATCGGTTGGAATTAAAATTTTTTTCATAAAAAAAGTCGTGTAAAATAGTTTTAATTTTCGTTGGTTTTTTAAAATATAAAGGTACAAATATTTTTATCATTTTTCAATGTATTTTCAAATATAAAAAAAATCACTATATTTGCACCGTTATTTGATTAAAATGTGAATAATGAGGGGAGCAGAGCTCCCCTCTTTTTATAAAAATATGACATTTAAAGAAAAAGTAGTTGCTTTATTGAATGATGGACTTGCAGAAAAACCTGCTGTCTTTTTAATTGATTTGACCATTACAGATAGTCAAAAAATAATAGTAACGTTAGACGGTGATGAAGGAGTGACGCTTCAGGATTGTATAGACATCAGTAGAGCAATTGAAAATAATCTTGACAGAGAAGAGCACGATTTTTCATTAGAAGTTGCCTCTGCAGGTGTGTCAACTCCCTTGAAGATGGTAAGACAATATAAAAAAAATATTGGAAGAGTTTTAAAAATTAAAACGGCAACTGATACTATCGAAGCAAAATTAGTGGCTGTTAATGATGATTTTATCACCTTGACATGGTCAGCAAGAGAGCCTAAAAAAATTGGTAAAGGGAAAGAAACGGTTGAAAAAAACTTAGAATTACCCTACAAAGAAATTAAAGAAGCAATAGTGACAATAACATTTTAAATTACAATAGATTAGCATGGAAAATATAGCATTAATTGAATCATTTTCAGAGTTTAAAGACGACAAATTAATTGATCGTGTGACGCTTATGGCCATTTTGGAAGATGTGTTTAGAAATGCCTTGAAAAAGAAATATGGTTCAGATGATAATTTTGACATCATTATTAATCCTGATAAAGGAGATATGGAGATATGGAGAAATCGTATCGTAGTTGCTGATGGAGAAGTAGAAGACGAAAACTCTGAAATTTCATTATCAGAAGCTAGAAAAATTGAACCTGATTTTGAAGTTGGTGAAGATGTTTCGGAAGAAGTAAAATTAATTGATTTAGGAAGAAGAGCCATTTTAGCTCTTCGTCAAAATTTGATTTCTAAAATACATGAACACGACAGCACTAATCTTTATAAACAATTTAAAGATTTAATAGGTGAAATTTATACTGCAGAAGTACATCATGTTCGTCCAAGAGTTGTAATTTTGGTAGATGATGATGGAAATGAAATTGTATTGCCAAAAGAAAATCAAATACCTTCCGATTTTTTCCGAAAAGGAGATAATGTACGAGGAATTATTGAAAATGTTGAATTGAAGGGAAATAAACCTCAAATTATTATGTCCAGAACTTCTGAAAAGTTTTTGGAAAAATTATTTGAACAAGAAATCCCTGAAATTTTTGATGGGTTAATCATGATTAAAAAAGTGGTTCGTATTCCGGGAGAAAAAGCGAAAGTAGCCGTTGATTCTTATGATGATAGAATTGATCCTGTTGGAGCTTGTGTCGGAATGAAAGGTTCTCGTATTCACGGAATTGTTCGTGAATTAGGTAATGAAAATATTGATGTTATTAATTATACCAGTAACATTCAATTATTTATTACACGTGCTTTAAGCCCTGCAAAAGTATCTTCTATTAAAATTGATGAAGAGAAAAAAAGAGCGGAAGTTTACTTGAAATTAGAAGAAGTTTCAAAAGCTATCGGACGTGGCGGCCATAACATCAAATTAGCGGGACTATTAACCGGTTATGAATTAGATGTTATCAGAGAAGGAAGCGTTGCGGAAGAAGAAGACGATGTCGAATTAACAGAGTTCTCGGATGAAATTGACGGATGGGTAATAGATGAATTTGCAAAAATCGGATTAGATACAGCTAGAAGTATTTTAAAACATAGCGTTGAAGATTTGGTTAGAAGAACTGATTTAGAAGAGGAAACCGTTCAAGACGTTATGAGAATATTGAAATCAGAGTTTGAAGGCTAAATTACAAACGAAAAAGAACACACTAAAAAAGTTATATGTCTGAAGAAAAGAATATAAGAATTAATAAAGTTTTAAGGGAGTTGAATATTTCTTTGGAGAGAGCTGTCGATTATTTAAAAGACAAAGGAATTGCTATTGAAGCAAGTCCAAATACAAAAATCTCAGAAGATGTATATGCAACTCTTTGCAATCAATTTGCAGGCGATAAGGGAAATAAAGAAGCATCTAAAGAAGTAAGTGAGGAAAAACGTAAAGAAAAAGAAGCTTTGCGTATTGAAAGAGAAAAAGAACTAGAATTGCTCAAAAAACAAGAAGAAGATCTTCATAGACAACAAGATGTAATTAAAGCGAAAGCTGTTGTTACCGGACCTGTGCAAGTAGGTAAAATTGACTTAGAGCCTAAAAAAGTTGTTGTTCCTCAACCTGAAAAGATAGTTGAAGTTAAACCAGCCCCAGTTGCTGAGGTTGTAAAACCTGAACCTATTCAACCTAAACCAATTGTACAAGAAGAAAAAGTAAAAATTGAGCCTAAGAAAATTGAGCCCAAAGCAATTGTTCCAAAAGTTGAAGAGCCTAAGAAAGCTGAACCAAAGGTTGCGACAGATATTCCTGTAGTTGACGAAAAATTTGAAACGCAATATCAAAAATTATCTGGAACAACTACCACTGGACAAAAAATTGATTTATCGCAGTTTGATAAGCCTAAAAAGAAAAAAGAAGAGCCTAAAATTCAACCCAGATCTGCAACACAAGGTGCCGCATCTGATGCAAATAAAAATAAACGCAAAAGAATTCCGCCAAAACCGGGGACTCCTGGTGGAGGACAAAATCAAGGAAATCAACAAGGCGGTGGTGCAATTAGACCAAATCAGCCAATTCGACCTGGTTTCAATAAAGGGGTTCGTCCGGCTATTGTGGCTAAAGTTGAGCCAACCGAAGAAGAAGTACAAAAACAAATCCGTGAAACTCTTGAAAAACTTCAGGGTAAAGGAAATAAAAGCAAAGCAGCAAAATACCGTAGAGATAAGAGAGATACACACCGTCAACGTTCTGACGATGAGTTAAAAGCAATCGAAGAAGGAAGCAAAACCATTAAAGTAACTGAATTTGTTACTGTTGGAGAAATCGCTACGATGATGGATGTGCCAATTACCAAAGTAATCGGAACTTGTATGTCTTTGGGAATTATGGTTACGATGAACCAACGTTTAGATGCAGAAACATTGTCAATTGTTGCCGATGAGTTTGGTTATGAAGTAGAGTTTATTACTACTGATATTGAAGATGCAATACAAGTTATTGATGATAAAGAAGAAGATTTAGTACATAGAGCTCCTATCGTTACTGTAATGGGACACGTCGATCACGGTAAAACGTCATTATTAGATTACATTCGTAAAACAAATGTAATAGCTGGCGAGTCGGGAGGAATTACACAACACATTGGTGCTTACAGTGTAACACTTGAAAATGGACAAAAAATCACATTTTTAGATACACCTGGTCACGAAGCGTTTACAGCAATGCGTGCTCGTGGTGCTCAATTAACGGATATTGCAATTATTGTTGTAGCTGCGGATGATGACATCATGCCACAAACGAAAGAAGCAATCAGTCATGCTCAAGCGGCTGGTGTACCAATGATTTTTGCGATTAACAAAGTAGATAAACCAAACTCTAATCCGGAAAAAATTAAAGAAAGATTAGCAGGTATGAATTTACTGGTTGAAGATTGGGGTGGTAAAATCCAATCACACGATATCTCTGCAAAGGTTGGAACCGGTGTTAAAGAATTATTGGAGAAAGTATTATTAGAAGCTGAGTTGCTAGATTTGAAAGCAAATCCTAATAAACCAGCTGTTGGTACTGTAGTGGAAGCTTTCCTTGATAAAGGAAAAGGTTATATCTCTACCGTTTTGGTACAAGCAGGAACGGTTAAAATTGGAGATTATGTTTTAGCCGGAAAAAATCATGGTAAAGTAAAAGCTATGCATGATGAACGTGGAAACAGTTTAAAAGAAGCCGGTCCTTCTACACCAATTTCAATTTTAGGTTTAGATGGTGCTCCAACAGCAGGAGATAAGTTTAATGTATTTGAAGACGAAAGAGAAGCTAAACAAATTGCTGCAAAACGTTCTCAATTGATGCGTGAACAATCGGTTAGAACACAAAAACATATTACACTTGCTGAAATTGGTAGACGTATTGCTTTAGGACAATTTAAAGAGTTAAATATCATTTTAAAAGGTGACGTGGATGGATCTGTTGAAGCACTTTCAGATTCCTTCTCTAAATTATCTACTGAAGAAATTCAAATTAAAATTATTCATAAAGGGGTTGGAGCGATTACAGAATCGGATGTTTTGTTAGCTTCTGCATCAGATGCGATTATTATCGGATTTAATGTTCGTCCTGCCGGAAATGCAAAACAATTAGCAGATAAAGAAGAAATTGACATCAAAACATATTCTATTATTTATGATGCAATTGATGATTTGAAAGATGCTATGGAAGGAATGTTATCTCCGGAAATGAAAGAAGAAATTTCAGGAACAGCGGAAATACGCGAAACCTTTAAAATTTCTAAAATTGGTACAATTGCCGGATGTATGGTTTTAGATGGTAAAATTATTAGAAGTTCTAAAATCAGATTGATTAGAGAGGGAGTTGTTATTTACACCGGAGATTTAGTTGCCTTAAAACGATTTAAAGATGATGTAAAAGAAGTTTCTAAAGGCTACGATTGTGGTATTCAAATTAAAGGATACAACGACATTGAAATTAATGATTTAATCGAATGCTTCAGCCAAGTCGAAGTGAAGAAAAAATTAAAATAAATTAAATAAAAAATCCCGAGCAATTGGGATTTTTTATTTTTATAAGATGCAATTCTATTTGTTAGGTTTGATTAAAAAAGCATTAGGGTATTTTAATTTTATGTCTTTTAAATTTCTTTCAGCTTCTATTCTTGTTTTAAAATTTCCAACCCAAACTTTATAAACCGGGGTATGAAAAAAGATAGAACAATCTATGTTTTTGTTTTCTTTTTTAAAAGCTAATAATGTTTTTTTTGAATTTTCATTATCCCCCGTGAAAATTTGAATTTTCCATCTATCATTCATTGCAATAGAGGCATTAACTTTTCTTTTTTCATTTAACAGTTGTTCAAATTTAGCATCTTGTTCCACTGTAATGTTTTGTGCACTCAGTGTGAAATTTGAAACAAATAAAGTTAATAGAATCAACGTGTAAAGGTGTTTTTTTCTTTCTTGAAATAGCATAATGAATTGATTTTAATACAAATGTACGCGTTATGAAATAAAACAAAAACAAAAAAATTATTTAGAATAAATATAAATTACGATTTAAGAGTATTTTAAGGTTTTGAGAATAGCTCATAAATCGTATTTTTGTCCGAGTTTAAAATAAATACAGTTGTTTTTATTAAGAACTATAGAAAAAATCATACCAAAATTTGTCGACAAATTATATTCTATTATATGAAAAAGGTGGGTAACCCTAATTCGATTTCAAGAATTCTACAATTCAGTTTAGCATTAATGCTAACCTTTACATTTCAACTTTTTGCTCAAGACGCTGCTCCAGCTGTTGCTCCGGCTACTGCCGATGCCGCTCCTGCTGCAGTTGTTTCTGGTGATCCTACTGCAGGTAAGGCATTGTTTAATGCCCAATGTGCTGCATGTCACAAATTAGATGCAAAAATGACAGGTCCTGCCTTAAGAGGTGTTGGTGCCAAGTATGAAAAGGAGTGGTTGTACAAATGGATTCGCAACAGTGCTGAGTTCATTAAATCTGGAGACGAAAGAGCAAATAAAATTTACAATGAGTTTAACAAGTCTCCAATGACTGCGTTTCCTCAATTGTCAGATGCAGACATTGACAATATCATTGCCTACACAATACAGCCGAAAGAAGAGCCGAAAGTAGATGTTGCTGCTCAAGGTGCTACCGCTAATAATGGTGCTGCGGATGGGATTTCCAATGAAGTGATTCTAGGTGCTCTTGCATTGGTATTAGGAATGTTAGTGGTAATGCTTTTCTTAGTGAAAAATGTATTGTTGAGAATAGCTCAGGCAAATGGTATTGAAACGACTAAAAAAGAACCAACATTACCAATTTGGAAAGCGTTTGCAAAAAACCAATTTTTAGTTTTGGTAACAGCTATATTTTTACTTTTATCTAGTGCTTACTTTGTATATGGTTGGATGATGCAAATTGGTGTTGATCAAAATTATGAGCCAATTCAACCTATTCACTATTCACATAGAATTCATGCCGGTGATAATGGAATAGATTGTAAATATTGTCACTCTTCTGCAAGAGAAAGCAAGCATGCAGGTATACCTTCATTAAATGTTTGTATGAATTGTCACAAAAATATTGCTGAAGTAGCTGAAACTACTGCAACACCGGAATACAGCAAAGCTTTTTATGATGAACAAATTCAAAAATTATATGATGCTGTAGGTTGGGATAAAGCCAATCAAAAATATACCGGAAAAACGCAGCCGGTGAAATGGGTTCGTATTCATAATCTACCTGACTTAGTTTATTTCAATCACTCGCAACACGTTTCTGTAGCAGGAATTGTATGCCAAACGTGTCACGGTCCTGTACAAGAGTATGAATTACAAAAACAATTTGCTCCTTTAACTATGGGCTGGTGTATCAATTGTCACAGACAAACGGAAGTGAATATGAAAGACAATGACTATTACAAAAAAATTCACGAAGAACTTTCTAAAAAATACGGCAAAGATAAATTGACTGCTGCCGATATGGGAGGTTTAGAATGTGGAAAATGTCACTATTAATTAATTTATTAAGAAGCTAATATATATACAGTATGTCATCAAACAAAAAATACTGGAAAAGTGTTGAAGAGCTAAACGAAAACAGCTCTATTGTTGAGACGTTAAGAAATAACGAATTCATTGAGCCTATCCCTACGGATGAGTTCTTAGGAGATAAAGACAGTTTGTCAAATTCTTCTACTTCTAGACGTGATTTCTTAAAGTACGTTGGTTTTAGCACTGCCGCCGCTTCATTGGCTGCATGTGAAGGACCGGTAATCAAATCTATTCCTTATGTTGTGCAACCGGAGCAAATTATTCCCGGTGTTGCTGATTATTATGCCACTTCCATGTTCGACGGTTTCGATTTTGCTAATCTTTTAGTAAAAACGCGTGAAGGTCGTCCAATCAAAATAGAAAATAACACAATTGAAGGTGCTAAATTTACTGCAAATGCTCGTGTTCATGCATCGGTTTTGTCGATGTATGATAACATGCGTTTGAAACAACCTAAAGTGAATCAAAAAGACGCTACTTGGTCAGAAGTTGATGCAAAAGTAAAAGCTAGTTTAGCTGATGCAAAAGCAACAGGAGCTCAGGTAGTCCTTTTAACAGGTACTTTGGCGAGCCCTTCTACAGATAAATTAGTAAGTGAGTTTTTGGTTAATAATCCAACTACAAAACATATTATTTATGATTCAGTTTCTTCTTCAGAAGCGTTAGATGCTTTTCAAGCAGTTTATGGAGAAAGAGCTTTAGCTGAATATGAATTTGAAAAAGCATCAACGATAGTTTCTGTTGGAGCAGATTTCTTAGGAGATTGGCAAGGTGGCGGATACGACAAAGGATATGCACAAGGAAGAGTTCCTAAACAAGGAAAAATGTCTAAGCATATTCAATTAGAAGCGAATATGACATTGTCAGGTGCAGCTGCCGACAAAAGAATTCCAATGTCTGTTGCCGAACAAAAACAAGCTTTAGTTAAAATTTTCAGTATCGTCACTGGAACGCCTGTTTCTGTTGGTAAATTAGCAAATGAAGCTGAAATTGTAAAAATTGCAGAACAATTAAATCAATCAGGAACTAAAGGAGTTTTAGTTTCCGGTATTGATGATAAAAATGCTCAACTATTGGTTTTAGCAATTAATGCTAAATTAAACAGTGACGCATTCAATCCAAATCAAACCCGTCAAATCAGAAAAGGTTCTAATCAAGCAGTTGCTCAGTTAGTGGCGGATTTAAATGGTGGAAAAGTGCACACGCTTATTATGAGTGGAGTGAATCCGGTATATTCTTTAGCAGACGGTAAAGCATTCGCTGACGGATTGAAAAAAGCAAAACTTTCTGTGGCTATTTCTTTAAAAGAAGACGAAACAGCTTCTTTAACAAATATAGCAGCTCCTGCTCCTCATTATTTAGAAAGTTGGGGTGATGTTCAAATTATCAAAGGTACTTACGGTTTAACACAGCCAACTATTCGTCCGTTATTTAATACACGTCAGTTACAAGACAATCTATTAGTTTGGAACGGAAGTGGTAAAACCTATTATGATTTCTTAAAAGAATCATGGACAGGAGTTTTAGTTGGAAAAACTTGGAATCAAGCAGTTCATGACGGAATTTTTGTTTCGGCAACTGTTTCCTCAAATGTGGCTACATTAGCTGATTTTTCAACAGCAGCAGCTACATTAGCTCAAGCAAAACCAAGTAGTGGTTTAGAATTAAATTTATATACCAAAACCGGTATGGGTGATGGCCAACAAGCTAATAACCCTTGGTTACAGGAATTCCCGGATCCAATTACTAGAGCTTCATGGGATAATTACTTAACCATTTCAAAAGCAGATGCTGAGAAATATGGTGTAAAAAATCATAATGTTGCCAATGGCGGATTGAACGGAAGTTATGTTACAGTAACAGTAGGTGGTACAAAACTTGAAAAAGTACCTGTAATTATCCAACCGGGTCAAGCTAAAGGAACCGTAGGTTTAGCACTTGGCTATGGTAAAAAAGCAGCTCTAAAAGAAGCAATGCAAGTAGGTGTGAACGCTTACACATTATATAAAGGATTCAACGCAACTCAATCGGCAACAATTGCTTTGGAAAGTGGTGAACACGAATTTGCTTGTGTTCAGTTGCAAAAAACATTAATGGGTCGTGGTGACATTATTAAAGAAACCACTTTAACCGTATTTAATGCAGAAAAAGATGCGAAAGTATGGAATCCACCACCAATGGTTTCTATGGATCACAAGCCAATAGAAGCTACAAAAGTTGATTTATGGGATAGTTTTGACAGAAGTGTTGGACACCATTTCAATTTATCAATTGATTTAAATTCTTGTACCGGTTGTGGAGCATGTGTTATTGCTTGTCATGCGGAAAATAATGTACCTGTAGTTGGTAAAACTGAAGTAAGAAGAAGTAGAGATATGCATTGGTTACGTATTGACAGATATTATTCTTCTGAAGATACTTTTGCTGGTGATAATAAGAAAAAAGAAGAATTTGACGGTTTAACCGGAGAGAAAGGTTCTTTAAGTGGATTTGGAGAGTTAGAACATCCAGCAGATAACCCTCAAGTTGCTTTCCAACCAGTAATGTGTCAACATTGTAATCACGCACCGTGTGAAACAGTTTGTCCGGTTGCTGCCACTTCTCACAGTCGTCAAGGTCAAAACCATATGGCTTATAACAGATGTGTCGGTACTCGTTATTGTGCCAACAACTGTCCGTATAAAGTACGTCGTTTCAACTGGTTCTTATACAACAAAAACAATGAGTTTGATTTCCATATGAATGATGATTTAGGTCGTATGGTA
>NZ_PNJW01000052.1 GCF_013822155.1 Flavobacterium sp. | reverse complement strand
CTATATTCTTTAGCAGCCCAAACATTTCCGGTTGCTTTTGTTTGTGAAAAAGAAAATAATGGCAATAAAAAAATTAAAAGTGTAGTTTTCATTTAATAATTATAAAATGTTCTTAAATTTTAAAAATATTGTTTTTTTAGTTCTAACACCACCCCTCAAATCTTTTAGTGTGGATATTCATAATTCAAACCTTAAAAATTATCTACTATTTTCAACATTTAATTAATAGTTTATAAATATAATAACTTTCAACAATCAATCAATAAAATTAAAAAATTAAAAAAACTAAATAAATCAAAAAACTAAAAAAACTAAAAAAATTAAAAGAATCAAAAAAAACTAAAAAAACTAAAAGAACTAAAAAACTAAAAGAATTAAAAGAATCAAAAAACTAAAAGAATAAAAAAAAAACTCCCCCATCACAGGAGAGTTTTTAACACCCAAACCATTAAACAGCAACCATCACCACCTCCACCACACTCGTCACACTATAAAAAATCGTCACCGTCACAACTTCCGTAACATACCCTGTCCGTCTAAACTCAAACTCATAAACCCCATCCGGAATACTACGCAAATAAAAAATACCCGAACTTCCAACACGCTTTTTAATCCCCAATGCAGTACAAACCATCCAAACATTACCCATCAAAACTCCGTCAACATCCCGAACTGTTCCCTTCGCCAGCCACTTTCTATATTTCGGTCGCTCCGTATGGCGACGATTAAAATAATTCTCATAATAAGTGCTATCAGTCAACTGCATCGTCTTACTCAACAAATCCATGTTTCGCAACAAAACATTACAAGCCGAAAAAACAACCTTCAACTCCGATGTCGACGCCCGCTTAATCGAAATATTCGCCCGCGGTTGTGGTATCGAAACACTAAAATTAGTAATCTTCCGCTGCAAATCATCCAGCTCATCACTCGTAATGCCATAGGCTGTCAACAAACTCAAATTATCCGAAGTCTGCTCATATATAATAGTCGCCGCAGTCACTAAAGCCGTGTCTGCCAAATACGATAATTTGCTTCTACTGTAATTCACCTTATCAAGCAAAACAAAATTCGAAGTATTATTAGCAAAAGCCACCATCTTAGCAGATATAAAAGCACCATAAATACTTAAATCCGTTTTCAACAACTGTTTGTTAGCCGCATATCCACCTCTGTTCAAGCGTTGCAATTCCAACTGTTCATACAAATAAGTCACTTTCTCCACAAATAAGGTCAAATTCAAATTAAAATTTGGCATTAAAGAAATAACATCAGGTGAAACCTCATTAAGATAATCTTGCATAACAAGATACATACCCAACTTCTTATTTTGATATTGATTCATAATCAGTAAGTTAATAAATTAATATACCCAAACTTAGAAAGTTTATTCCTAATAAAAAAACACTCACATCATTTTTACATAAAATTAAAAAATCCAATAAACTAATTTAAAAAACAGCAACAATAACCCATAAAAAACACCAAAAACACAAAAACACCAACTCAAATATTAAAGACCAACCACTTTAACAAAACACCAACCATTTACGTAAAACACCAGCTAAATAAAATGAACAACAACCAAAGAAGATAAACACTAACCAAAACCCTGAAGTATCTCAATATTTTGCTGTAGCATATCAATCCAAACGTGAACAACAACCCTAAAACCCTGTAGCATGTCAATCCAAACGTGTAGCATGCTCATCCAAACATGAACAACAACCACAAAACGGTGTAGCATATCAATCCATAGGTGTAGCATACTCATCCAATCATAAACAACGACCATAAAAGCTTGTAGTATGTTAATCCGGATGTGTAGCATGCTCTTCCAGACGTAAACAACGACCAAAAACCCCGAGACAACAACCATAAATGGTGTAACAAAGAACATAAAACCCGAAACAACGACAATAAACACTATAGCATGCACATCTGAACGCAAACAATAACCATAAAAAAAGAAACAATAACCCTAAAAACACAAACAACAACACAACAAAACCACACAAAACACTACAATTCAAACACTACTTAACAAAAAATGTGTTAAAAATTAAAAAATACTATGCGTGCATAATAAATTTTATATATCTTTGAAAACGTTTGCGAAAAACATGAAAGACAAAACCATAGACTATATCCTTCGAGCAACCTGGCAATCAGTCGCCCGAATGTACAACGACGAAGCATCAAAATACGAAGGCTCAATGGCAATCGGTTTCGCCCTTCTAAGCATCGACAAAGAAGACGGAACTCCATCAACATACATCAGCAACAGAATGGGAATGGAAGCAACAAGCCTCACCAGAACCCTCAAAACACTCGAAGAAAAAGGACTAATCATCCGTAAAAAAAACCCCGATGACGGTCGCGGTGTCCTAATATACCTAACCGAACTCGGAAAAGAAAAAAGAGAACTATCAAGAAACACCGTAATAAAGTTCAATGAAACAATCAAAGACAACATCCCACAAGAAAAACTAAACACCTTCATGGACGTCGCCGAAACAATCAACGAACTCATCAACGAAAAGAAAATATTTTAAGTTTAATAGTTTAAAATTTTAATTATTTAAATTTTAAAAATTATTAAAATCTGTGTTCTAAAATAAAAATAAAAACCCGCAACTCGCAACAAGACATAAAATATGAAAAGAACAATCAAAAAAGTGGCCGTCATCGGTTCCGGAATCATGGGCTCCGGCATCGCTTGCCATTTTGCTAACATTGGCGTGGAAGTACTCCTTTTAGACATCATCCCAAACTCCCTCACCGAAACCGAAGAAAAAAAAGGACTAACCCTTGACAACAAAACCGTTCGCAACAGAATCGTAAACGACAGCCTTGCAAACGCCCTAAAGTCAAACCCATCACCCATCTATAGCCAACGATTTGCTTCCCGCATCACAACCGGAAACACCACTGACGATATCGCAAAAATCAGCACCGTCGATTGGATAATCGAAGTCGTAGTAGAACGCCTCGACATCAAAAAACTCGTCTTCGAACAAGTAGACAAATACAGAAAACCCGGAACCCTCGTAACATCAAACACCTCCGGAATACCAATCCATTTCATGACAGAAGGCCGCACAGAAGACTTTCAAAACCACTTCTGCGGAACACACTTCTTCAACCCTGCCCGTTACCTAAAGCTTTTTGAAATCATCCCCGGACCAAAAACAAGTCAATCCGTCCTTGATTTCCTAACAAATTACGGCTCTCAATACCTCGGAAAAACAGCAGTAGTTGCCAAAGATACCCCCGCATTCATCGGAAACAGAATAGGAATCTTCGGCATCATGAGTCTCTTCCACCAAGTAAAAGAAATGGGATTAACCATCGAAGAAGTAGACAAACTAACCGGCCCCGTCATTGGCAGGCCTAAATCAGCAACCTTCCGCACCGTCGACGTAGTAGGCCTCGACACCCTAGTCCACGTCGCTAACGGAATATACCAAAACTGCCACAACGATGAAGCACATAGCCTCTTCAAACTCCCTTCCTTCATCGACAAAATGATGGAAAACAAATGGCTAGGCAGCAAAACAGGTCAAGGTTTCTACAAAAAAGTAGACAAAGATATTCTCTCCCTTGACCTAAACACACTCGAATACCGTCCAAACAAAAAAGCATCCTTCGCAACACTGGAACTAACCAAAACAATCGACAAACCAATCGACCGTTTTCGCGTACTCGTAAAAGGAAAAGACAAAGCAGGAGAATTTTACAGAAAGAACTTCGCCGCAATGTTTGCCTACTGTTCCAATAGAATACCCGAAATCTCCGACGAACTATACAAAATAGACGATGCCATGAAAGCCGGTTTCGGTTGGGAAAACGGACCCTTCGAAATCTGGGACAGTATCGGCGTAGCCAAAGGAATTGAACTCATGAAAGCAGAAGGATACGAACCCGCAACATGGGTAACCGAAATGCTCGCAGCAGGCAGCAACTCCTTCTACACCATTAAAAACGGAGCAACACATTTCTATAACATCCCATCAAAAACACAGGAAAAAATCCCTGGTCAAGATGCATTTATCATCCTAAATAACATTCGGGAAAGCCACAAAGTGTGGGGAAATGCAGACGCAACCATCCAACACCTTGGCGACGGAATCCTAAACCTGGAATTCCATTCAAAAATGAACACCATCGGCGGTGGAGTACTACAAGGAATCAACAAAGCAATTGACTTAGCCGAAAAAGAATACAACGGATTAGTAATAGGAAACCAAGGAACAAACTTCTCTGTCGGAGCAAACATCGGAATGATATTCATGATGGCCGTCGAACAAGAATACGACGAATTAAACATGGCCATCAAAATGTTTCAAGACACCATGATGCGTTGCCGCTACTCTTCCATCCCCGTAATCGTCGCCCCACACGGAATGACACTTGGCGGTGGTTGTGAAATGAGCATGCACGCAGACAGAGTCGTTGCAGCCGCAGAAACATACATCGGTTTAGTAGAATTTGGCGTAGGTGTAATCCCCGGAGGTGGCGGTTCAAAAGAAATGACTGTTCGTGCCTCCGATTTATTCCACAAAAACGACGTCGAATTAAACGTACTGCAAGAATACTTCCTAACCATTGGAATGGCAAAAGTAGCCACATCCGCCTATGAAGCGTTCGATTACGGCATCCTTCAAAAAGGAAAAGACATCGTAGTTGTAAACCGCGACCGACAAATTGCAGTAGCCAAACAAGTAGCCTTACAAATGGCAGAACAAGGCTACACACAACCAATTCAACGAAAAGACATCAAAGTATTAGGAAAACAAGCCTTAGGAATGTTCTTAGTCGGCACAGATCAAATGCAAGCCGGTAAATACATCTCTGAACACGACCGTAAAATTGCCAACAAACTTGCCTATGTTATGGCAGGCGGTGATTTATCAGAACCCACATTGGTAAGTGAGCAATATTTATTGGATATTGAAAGAGAAGCATTCTTGAGTTTGTGTACCGAAAGAAAAACTTTAGAGCGAATCCAATTCATGTTAACTAAAGGAAAACCACTAAGAAATTAGTATTAAGACGGAAGTATTAAGTATTAAGACAGATAAAGACTAAATATATGCACAATTTTGAAAAACTTAAAATATGGCAAAAAGCAATGGATATTGCAGTTGAAGTATATGAAGTTTCTTTGTTGCTTCCCAATGATGAAAAATTCAATTTAATACATCAAATTAAGAAATGTGCGGTTTCAATTCCATCAAATATTGCAGAAGGTTCAGGAAGAAATCATAATAAAGAATTTATTCAATTTTTAGGAATAGCAAATGGCTCAACGTTTGAATTAATAACGCAATTAATACTAGCTAAAAGACTAAAACTTATAAACGAAGAAACAGCACAACCCATAATTAATCAATTGGTAGAAGTTTCAAATATGAATTTCTCCTTTCAAAAAACATTAAAATCATAAATAAACGGTTGGCAAGTCTTAATACTTAATACTCCAATCTTAATACTTATAAATATGAAAACAGCATATATCGTAAAAGCATATAGAACCGCAGTAGGAAAAGCACCAAAAGGAGTATTCCGTTTCAAAAGACCGGATGAATTGGCAGCAGAAACCATTCAGTTTATGATGAATGAACTACCCGATTTCGACAAAAAACGCATCGACGATGTGATGGTAGGAAACGCCATGCCCGAAGCAGAACAAGGTTTAAACGTAGGCCGCCTAATCTCCTTAATGGGATTAAAAGTAACCGATGTTCCGGGAGTAACCGTGAATCGTTATTGTGCTTCCGGTTTAGAAACCATCGGAATGGCAACTGCAAAGATTCAATCCGGAATGGCCAATTGCATCATTGCAGGAGGAGCTGAAAGCATGAGTTTTATTCCAATGGGTGGCTACAAACCAACACCCGATTATGCCGTTGCCGCTTCCGGAAACGAAGATTACTATTGGGGAATGGGTTTAACCGCTGAAGCAGTCGCAAAACAATTCAATGTTTCCCGCGAAGACCAAGATGAGTTTGCCTTTCATTCCCATCAAAAAGCACTAAAAGCACAAGCCGAAGGAAAATTTGACAAACAAATTGTACCCATCACTGTTGAACAAACGTTCATCAATGAAAACGGCAAGAAAGAAACCAAATCATACACCGTTACTAAAGACGAAGGACCAAGAGCTGACACTAACGTAGCCGCATTAGGAAAACTAAAACCGGTATTCTCCGCAGACGGAAGCGTAACTGCAGGAAACTCTTCCCAAATGAGTGACGGAGCTGCTTTTGTATTAATCATGAGTGAGGAATTAGTAAAAGAATTAAGAATAACACCAATCGCACGATTAGTAAACTTTGCATCCGCCGGAGTAGAACCAAGAATCATGGGAATCGGGCCGGTAAAAGCCATTCCGAAAGCCTTAAAACAAGCCGGTTTAACCTTAAATGACATTGATTTAATTGAATTAAATGAAGCGTTTGCATCACAATCCTTAGCAGTGGTTCGTGAATTAGGGTTAAATCCTGATATCGTCAATGTGAACGGAGGAGCCATTGCCTTAGGTCATCCACTAGGTTGTACAGGGGCTAAATTATCCGTTCAATTATTTGACGAAATGCGTTTACGGGGAAGCAAATACGGAATCGTAAGCATGTGCGTAGGAACCGGACAAGGTTCTGCAGGGATTTATGAATTGTTATAATTAAAAGATAAAGAAAAGCAGATTAAAGAAATTTATAAAATTTTAAAAATTTCTCTGATTTTTTAAATCTGTGTTCAAAAAATATAAAAGATAAAAAAAATAACTATGGAAGACATAACAAGAGGCGGACAGTTTTTGGTCAAAGAAACCAAATGTGAAAACGTATTCACACCCGAAGATTTCTCAGAAGAGCAAATCATGATGCGTGATTCAGTAAAAGAATTTGTGGACAAAGAAATTTGGCCCAATAAAGACCGTTTTGAAAAGAAAGACTTTGCATTTACGGAGGAAGTAATGCGAAAAGCAGGAGAAATGGGCTTTTTAAGCGTAGCCGTTCCGGAAGCTTACGGCGGAATGGGAATGGGATTCGTAGATACCTGTTTAGTATGTGATTATATTTCAGGTGCAACCGGTTCGTTTTCAACCGCTTTTGGAGCTCACACCGGAATTGGAACTATGCCGATTACCCTTTATGGAACAGAAGAACAAAAGAAAAAATACGTACCCAAATTAGCGTCAGGTGAATGGTTTGGAGCTTATTGCTTAACCGAACCGGGTGCAGGATCTGATGCCAATTCAGGAAAAACAAAAGCAGTTTTATCGGCAGATGGAACTCATTACAACATTACCGGACAAAAAATGTGGATTTCTAACGCAGGTTTTTGTTCCTTGTTCATTGTTTTTGCAAGAATTGAAGACGACAAAAACATCACAGGTTTCATTGTGGAAAATGACCCATCAAATGGCATTTCAATGAATGAAGAAGAACATAAATTAGGAATTCGTGCCTCTTCTACTCGTCAGGTATTCTTTTCGGATACAAAAGTTCCGGTTGAAAATATGTTGGCCGGACGTGGCGAAGGTTTCAAAATTGCGATGAATGCTTTAAATGTAGGTCGTATCAAATTAGCAGCTGCTTGTTTAGATGCACAACGAAGAGTGACTTCCAATGCCATTAATTATGCCAATGAAAGAGTCCAATTCAACACACCAATTTCATCATTTGGAGCAATTCGATATAAATTAGCGGAAATGGCAACTTCTGCCTATGCCGGTGAAAGTGCTACTTATCGTGCTGCTAAAGCAATTGAAGACAGAATAAATGCACGTGTGGCCGAAGGAACTTCTCATCAAGAAGCGGAATTAAAAGGAGTGGAAGAATTTGCTATCGAATGTTCTATTTTGAAAGTAGCCGTTTCTGAAGATGTTCAAAACTGTGCCGATGAAGGTATTCAAATTTATGGAGGAATGGGATTCTCAGAAGATACACCTATGGAAAGTGCTTGGAGAGATGCCCGAATTGCCCGAATTTATGAAGGTACAAACGAAATCAACCGCATGCTTTCGGTAGGAATGTTGATTAAAAAAGCCATGAAAGGTCATGTAGATTTATTAGGTCCGGCCATGAAAGTACAAGAAGATTTAATGGGCATTCCATCCTTTGACACTCCTGATTATTCGGAATTATTTTCAGAAGAAAAAGAAATGGTTGGCAAATTGAAAAAAGCCTTTTTAATGGTTGCCGGAGTCGCTGTTCAAAAATTTGGAATGGATTTAGATGCCCACCAACAGTTACTAATGGCTGCTGCAGATATGTTAATCGAAATATACATGGCAGAAAGTACCGTTTTACGTACCGAAAAACTAGCCAAAAAAGTAGGAGAAGAAAAAGCAAAAGAACAAATTGCCATGGCTAAATTATACCTTTACAAAGCCGTAGATATAGTAACTCAAAAAGGGAAAGAAAGTATTATTTCATTCGCAGAAGGTGATGAACAACGCATGATGCTAATGGGTTTACGTCGTTTTACAAAATACACCAATATGCCAAATATTGTTGGTCTACGTGAAACCATTACCTCCAAATTAGTAGCTGAAAACAGTTACTGCTTTTAATAATTTTTAGTTTAGTTGTTGATTAAATAAACCACGCTTTATAGCGTGGTTTATTATTAATTCTAAAAAGAAAAACAGTTATAATCTTTAGTATCTTTACAGAAATCCTACATTATGTGTACCCACAATCATTTTATGAAAGAAGCTATAGAGCTATCAAGAACAAGTATGAATACAAACGAAGGAGGCCCGTTTGGTGCTATAATTGTTAAAAACAATCAAGTTGTTGGTAGAGGGAATAACAAAGTTACCTCCAGCAATGATCCAACTGCTCACGCTGAAGTTGTTGCTATTCGGGATGCCTGCAAAAACTTAGGAACTTTTCAGTTAGATGGTTGTGTAATGTATACATCATGCGAACCTTGTCCAATGTGTTTAGGAGCAATCTATTGGGCACGCCCGGAAAAAGTATATTTTGCTAACACGCGAGAAGATGCTGCCAATATTGGATTTGATGATGACTTTATATATAATGAAATCAACATTCCAATAGAAAAAAGACACATCACTTTTGAGCAAATTCAACAAGAAAATGCACTAGAAGTCTTTCAGGAATGGAAATTAAAAACAGATAAAATTGACTATTAAAAGAGCATTTTAATTTCCTTCACTCCAAATTTAGCAATAGAATCATCTTCTAAAAGAATGTGTAATAAACCATCATTGGAAACTTTTTGAATTATTCCCATAAATTTATTTCCATAAACATCTTCAAATACCATCGGAATTCCTTTTTTAAATAACTTTTGATGATAATTGACCCATATTTTTTCTGAATCCTTTTCCATCATCGTTAAATTTTGTTTAATAGAAGTGCAAAAATCTAATAGAAGTTCATCTAAATTAAAGGTTTTTCCTGAAATTAGATGTAAAGAAGTTGCATTGGGAGCTTTTTCAAAATACAATTGATTTATATTAAGCCCGATTCCTACTATCGAAATCACTTCTCCATCTGATTTAATACTATTCTCAATTAAAATACCACCTAATTTTAAATTCCCTGACATAATGTCGTTTGGCCATTTGACAGTCACATTAGGAATTTTATACCTTTCCAAAACTTCAACTAAGGCAAGTGAAACTAAAATATTTAGCGTAAACAATTGCTTTACATCAACAATCAAATCTTTTAGCAATATACTAAAAGTGAGATTTTTACCTGATTCTGATTCCCACGAAGTACCCATCTGCCCCTTTCCTTTCGACTGATTTACTGCTATAACAATTGTAAAATTAGCTACTACTTGTTGGGAGAATAATTGCTTTAAATAGTTGTTTGTCGAAGGAGTGGCACTTAGTTTGATGATATGCATAAGGTATTATTATACTGAAATTGTTTTAAACTTGTGTTAAGCATCAAAAATAAACACAAAATTTGATAACTTTGCGAAAATTATAAAATAGTAAATGGCGAATAAAAAAGTTAGTAAAGATGAATTGTTAATCAACATCATCAAAGGAATTGAAGAAGTTAAAGGAAATGACATCGATATATTAGACTTACGCGATATTGAAAACACTGTATGTGATTATTTTATAATTTGCAATGGTACTTCTAACACACAAGTTAACGCTATTGTTAACTCGGTCCAAAAAACGGTTTCCAAAGAACTAAAAGACAAGCCCTGGCATGTTGAAGGGGCAGATAATGCCGAATGGGTTTTAATGGATTATGTGGACATTGTTGTACATGTATTTCAAAAACATGTTCGTGAATTTTATAACATTGAAGGATTATGGGGTGATGCAAAAATCACAACGATTCCAAATAAAATTTAAAAATTGCTAAAGAAGAAAAATATATAATGGCGAAAGAAAATAATTCTACTCCGAATTCAAATAAGTTTAAATTTAATCCTTGGCTACTTTATTTTATAGTTGCCGGTATTTTTATATTTATCAGTGTCATTTCCGGTGGAAGTTCCTTTCAGGAACCCGGAAAATTAACCATTTCTAAATTCAACGAATACCTTGAAAATGGTGAAATTGAAAAAGTATTAGTTTACAATAAAGGTGAAAATATCAGTGAAGCTGAAATCTACATTAAGAAAGATGCTCTGAAAGATCAAAAACATAAAGGTGTTGTAAAAGATGTGTTAGGTCGTGAAAATACGGGTGCACATTATCTTTTGCCTAACATTGCTGACGGTAAATTATTTCAGGAAAAACTGGAATTAGCTAAAAAGGAAAATAAATTAGCCGATTATAATTATTTAGTAAAAAGTAATTGGTCAGGTATTTTAATTAATTTATTACCAATCATACTAATTGTGGTCATCTGGATTATCATTATGCGTCGTATGTCAGGTGGATCAGGTGGTGGCGGTGGTGGTCAAATTTTTAATATCGGAAAATCAAGAGCAAAACTATTTGATGAAAAAACAGATGTTAAAGTGACATTCAAAGATGTAGCCGGATTAGAAGGAGCAAAAGAAGAAGTTCAGGAAATCGTTGATTTTCTTAAAAATCCGGAAAAATACACTACGCTTGGAGGTAAAATTCCAAAAGGTGCTTTGTTAGTTGGTCCTCCCGGAACAGGTAAAACATTATTAGCAAAAGCGGTAGCCGGTGAAGCAAAAGTTCCATTTTTCTCTCTTTCAGGTTCTGATTTTGTTGAAATGTTTGTGGGTGTTGGAGCTTCCAGAGTACGTGATTTATTTAAACAAGCTAAAGACAAATCCCCTGCAATTATCTTTATTGATGAGATTGATGCTGTCGGAAGAGCTCGAGGAAAGAATAACATGTCTGGTTCAAATGACGAACGTGAAAACACGCTAAATCAATTGCTTACGGAAATGGATGGTTTTGGAACCAATACTAACGTTATTGTATTAGCCGCAACAAATCGTGCTGATGTTTTAGACAAAGCCTTGATGAGAGCCGGTCGATTTGATCGTCAAATATATGTTGATTTACCGGACATTAGAGAACGTAAGGAAATATTTGAAGTGCATTTAGCTCCTTTGAAAAAACAAGAAGGTTTAGATACTGAATTTTTAGCTAAACAAACTCCTGGTTTTTCCGGTGCAGATATAGCAAATGTTTGTAATGAAGCGGCTCTTATTGCAGCTAGACATGACAAAAAAGCGGTTGACAAACAAGATTTTCTTGATGCTGTTGACAGAATTGTTGGCGGTTTAGAAAAGAAAAACAAAATTGTAACTCCGGATGAAAAAAGAGCAATTGCTACTCATGAAGCCGGTCATGCTACAGTTAGTTGGATGCTGGAACATGCTGCTCCATTGGTGAAAGTAACTATTGTGCCTCGTGGACAAAGTTTAGGTGCGGCTTGGTATTTACCCGAAGAACGATTAATTGTTCGTCCTGATCAAATGTTGGACGAAATGTGTGCCACTATGGGTGGACGTGCAGCTGAAAAAGTAATTTTCAACAGAATTTCCACAGGAGCCTTGAGTGATTTAGAAAAGGTAACAAAACAAGCCCGAGCGATGGTAACCATTTATGGTTTAAATGAAAAGTTAGGCAATGTTACCTATTATGATTCTTCCGGTCAAAGTGAATATAGTTTTTCTAAACCTTATTCTGAAGAAACTGCTGTTACCATTGATAAAGAAATCTCAAATTTAATTGAAAGTCAATACCAACGTGCTATTAAACTTTTAGAAGATAATAAAGATAAATTAGTACAATTAGCTGACATTTTAATTGAAAAAGAAGTTATTTTCAAAGATGATTTAGAAACTATTTTCGGAAAAAGACCTTTTGGAGATGAGTCGCATGTTTCCGTTGGTGAATAGCTTTTCTAACCAATTTTAAGAAAAAACAGAAAAAACTTAATTCAATATGAAATTTGAATTGAGTTTTTTTTATCTTTGAACGTTTTCAATTACAACTAGTACAATTGTTAAAATAGTATGAGTCTTTTTAAAAAGTTATTTGGTTCCGGAAACGAGGCTTCAGAAGAGAATAAGGAAAAAGATGCCAGTCCTTTTAATCCGGATAACAAAATTCCTGTAGATGAATTATTTACTTTCAATTTCAAAAAAAATGGAGGTAAATTTTTGTATTGTGAAAACTTAGAAGAAATTAAAGAACAATTCTTAAATATCTTAGAAGAAAACGATTGGTTTGAATGTGAAGCCGTTTGTTTTGAACCAAAACTTTTCCATTTATTAGACGAAAACAAACTCAATTTTAAAAATCCGGTAAACCCAAAATTTTTATTGACCAGTTGTGAAAATCTAATAGCAGATGAAGGCTCTGTTTTATTAACTTCAAATCAAATAAAACAAAATAAACCACACGAACTACCTGCAAATATGATTGTTTTTGCTACAACTAGTCAAATTTTAGAGAGTAAAAGTGACGGTTTAAGAGAAATAAAAAAACGTTACGTTAAAGATTACCCAACTAATATCACTACTATTAAATATTTCGAAAAAGCAAAAGAAGAAGATTTTCTTCAATATGGAAGTGCAGCTAAAAACCTGTACTTATTGCTTTTAGAAGACTTATAAAATGAATGAAACGGTTACAAGAGCTTTATCTGGTTCAGTTTATATTGTTTTACTAGTAGGCTGTATTTTACATTCAGAACTATCTTTTTATATATTGTTTGGTGGTTTTTTGGGCTTAACAACTTTTGAATTCTGTAAGTTAGTAGACCTTCCAAAAAGTATTCCAGCAGTTTTCGCTGTAGCACTATTTGCACTATTTTGTGATTCTACATTTTATCCCTTTCAAGATGGAATTATAACAAGTTTCACCGTTTTGGTCTCCTTCAAATTATTATATTCTCTATTTTCAACAAAAGAAAAAACGATTACCAATTTTGAAAAGTGGCTTTATTTAATTGGTTACATAATTTTTCCCTTTGTAATTATCACCAAAATTCCTTTCGGACTATCAGGGTACAATCCTAAAATTATCATCGGGATTTTTGTTTTAATTTGGACCAATGACACTTTTGCTTATTTAGTTGGAAAATCGATTGGTAAACACAAATTATTTGAACGAATTTCTCCTAAAAAAACTATCGAAGGATTCATTGGTGGTTTTGTATTTACAATTATTGCCGGTATTATTATTGCAAAATATTTACTGAATACTTCCAATTTAACCATTTGGATTGGAACAGCCGTTTTAGTTAGTATATTTGCAACGCTGGGTGATTTAATTCAGTCGAGATTTAAGCGAATAGCCGGTGTAAAAGACAGCGGAAAAATTATGCCCGGACACGGTGGTATATTAGATCGTTTGGACAGTATGATTTTTGTTGCACCATTCATTTTTTTGTTTTACCAAATTTTAAATTATGTTTCATAAAGAAGGAGCTAAAATTATTTTAATTGCAACAGTGATAGTCGCTGCTTGGATTCTAATGGCAGATGAATTCATTTCGTTAGTTTGGTTAAGAATGACAGTTCAAACTATTGGGCTTCTATTTTTAATTCTGATATTACAATTTTTCAGAAATCCGAAACGAAATACACCTATTGATGATAACCATATTATCGCCCCGGTTGATGGAAAAGTAGTAGTTATTGAAGAGGTTTTTGAACCGGAGTATTTTAAAGATAAACGTTTACAAGTTTCCATTTTCATGTCACCTATCAATGTTCATGTTACTAGATATGCCGCAAACGGAAAAATTAATTTCAGTAAATACCATCCCGGTAAATACTTAGTCGCTTGGCATCCAAAAGCTAGTACTGAAAACGAAAGAACTACTGTTGTTATTGAAAATAGAATTTTTGGCGAAATTTTATACCGTCAAATTGCCGGTGCTTTAGCACGTAGAATTGTAAATTATGCACAAGAAGGAATGCAAGTAGTTCAAGGAACTGATGCCGGATTTATAAAATTTGGTTCACGTGTGGATTTATTCTTACCTTTAGGTACAAAAATTAATGTAACGCTCAATCAAATTGTAAAAGGTGGAGAAACTATAGTTGCTGAAAAATAATTCATGGCTGAAAAAGACTTAGATACACGATTCCGGGAAGCTTTTGAGAAAGCTTCTAACATGACCGAGACATTACCTCCGGACGTTATGTTGCGTATTTATGCTTACTATAAACAAGCAACACATGGAATGGTAGGATACACACAACCTTCTTCCAATGATTTGCGAAATGCTTTTAAAACCAATGCTTGGATGCAAATTAGCCACATTTCATCCGATGAAGCAAAGGAACTTTATATTGAAACAATAAATTCTTTGTTAAATAAAAAATAATCTTATGAAAAAAAATGTAGTTCTTTCAGCTCTAGTTATCACAACGCTCATCAGTTGTAATAATAATAAAAAATTAGAGGAAGTTGTGGAAGTTCCACTTCCTGAAAAAGAAGTAGTTGTAACCGAAATGGGAAATCCTGCTGATGTAAAAGTTGATGAAGGCGGTGCTTTTGAAATGGTAGCCCTACCCTATGCTTATAATGCTCTAGAGCCTTATATTGATGCTAAGACAATGGAAATTCATTATTCTAAACACCATTTAACTTATGCGAATAATTTGAACAAAGCAATCGCAGGTACTGAAATGGCAAACATGTCCATTGAAGATATCTTTAAAAAATTAGATCCTGAAAACAAAGCTGTTCGTAACAATGGAGGTGGTTATTACAATCATAACTTCTTTTGGGAAATCATGGGAGCCAATAAAGGTGGAGAACCTAAAGGAGCTCTTGCTGAAGCGATAACCAAAGATTTTGGCAGTTTTGCTGATTTTAAAACACAATTTATTGAAGCCGGAATGAAACAATTCGGTTCTGGATGGGCTTGGTTGATTGTGGATAAAACCGGCAAATTAGCAATTACTTCAACTGCTAATCAAGATAATCCTTTAATGACAAAATTAGGAAATACCGGAACCCCCATTTTAAATGTAGATGTTTGGGAACATGCCTATTATTTGAAACACCAAAACAAACGAAAAGATTACTTAGAAGGATTTTTCAATGTAATCAATTGGGATAAAGTAGCAGAGAAATTTACTACCGCTACAACCGTTAAATAATTTTTAATCCTATTATTACAACAACAAAAAGTCCCTTTTTTTAGGGACTTTTTTTGGTTTATACCTTTTTTTAAACTATTTCAAACTTGCTAAACTTTGCTCGATTGTAGCTATTTTAGCTAAGGCATCGGCTTCTTTTTTGCGTTCCATTTCGATAACTTTTTCAGGGGCACCCGATACAAATTTTTCATTAGAAAGTTTTGCTCTTACTGAATTTAAAAAACCATTCGTGTATTTTAATTCTTCCTGTAATTTCGCTACTTCTTCTTCTACATTAATTGCACCACTAATCGGTATAAAATATTCATTGGATTTTACTCTATAAGTTAAAGCTCCATTTACTTGTTCAGAAATGTAATCTATGGAAGAAACATTTCCTAATTTAATTATAACTGAATCAAACTCTTTTGAGGCATTTTCATGATTGATAACTTTCAATTCAATTTCTTCTTTAAATGGAATATTTTTGTCTTTACGAATTGTTCTCAAACCTGCAATCACTTCGGAAGCAAATTCAAAATCAGCAATCAAATTAGCATTTGTATTTGCTATAGTTGGCCATTCTGAAATTATTAAGGCTTGTTCCGGTGAGCGTTCTGCTAAATGTTGCCAAATTTCTTCTGTCAAAAAAGGCATAAAAGGATGTAACAATTTTAAATTTGCTTCTAACGCTGCAATAGCTCTTGTATAGGTTACTTTATCAATTGGTTGTTGATAACCCGGTTTAATCATTTCCAAAAACCATGAACAGAAATCATCCCAAACTAGTTTATAAATTGCCATTAATGCATCTGACAAACGATATTTTTCAAACTGATCTTCAATTTCCGCTAACGTTTTTTCTAATTTTGCTTCATACCAAGCAATGGCAATTTTTGAACTTTCCGGTTGCGGAATAGAATCACTTACTTCCCAACCATTTATCAATTTAAAGGCATTCCATATTTTATTAGCGAAAGCTTTTCCATTATTGCATAATTCTTCATCAAACATAATATCGTTTCCGGCAGAAGCACTTAGTAATAAGCCAACCCGAACACCATCAGCACCATATTTCTCAATCAAATCTAACGGATCAGGTGAATTTCCTAATGACTTAGACATTTTTCGACGTTGCTTGTCTCGAACTATTCCGGTTAAATATACATTTGTAAATGGTTTTTCACCAGTATATTCATAGCCGGCTATAATCATTCTAGCCACCCAGAAAAACAAAATATCCGGACCTGTCACTAAATCATTTGTTGGATAATAGTATTTAAAATCCTTATTTTCCGGTTCTAAAATTCCTCCAAAAACAGCCATTGGCCATAACCAAGAAGAAAACCAAGTATCCAAAGCATCTGCATCTTGTTTAAGATTATGTATTGCAAGTTGCGGATTATTGGTTTTTGCTTTAGCTAATTCCAAGGCTTCCTCGATAGATTCAGCAACCACATAATCTTCTTTTCCGTCTCCATAGAAATAAGCAGGAATTTGTTGACCCCACCACAACTGTCGGGAAATATTCCAATCTCGGATATTTTCTAACCAATGTTTGTAGGTATTATTAAATCGATTTGGATATAATTTTATCTCTTCCGTTTCCATTACGGCCTTAAATGCCGGTTTAACCAAATCTTCCATTTTCAAAAACCATTGATCAGACAAACGAGGTTCAATAACCGCTTTTGTCCGTTCGGAAGTTCCAACTTTATTAATGTGATTTTCAATTTTGGCAATATGCCCAAGAGATTCTAATTCAATTACAATCTCATCTCGAACCAGAAAACGGTCTTTTCCTTGATAATGCAATCCATAACTGTTTAACGTTGCATTTTCATTGAAAATATCAATGATATCCAGGTTATGTCTATTTCCTAATTCTTTATCATTAACATCGTGTGCCGGTGTTACTTTTAAGCAACCGGTACCAAATTCCATATCTACATAGTCATCAAAAATTATTGGAATCACTCGATTACAAATAGGAACAATCGCTTTTTTACCTTTTAAATGGGCAAAACGTTCGTCATTTGGGTTAATACAAATTGCAGTGTCACCTAATATTGTTTCTGGACGTGTTGTTGCAATAGTGACTGATTCAGTAGAGCCTTCAATTTTATAATTCAGAAAATATAATTTCCCTTGGCGTTCTTCATAGATTACTTCTTCATCAGAAAGTGTGGTTTTTGCTTCCGGATCCCAATTGACCATTCTATAGCCACGATAAATCAACCCTTTGTTGTATAAATCAACGAACAATTTGATAACCGAAGCACTCATGTCATCATCCATTGTGAATTTTGTTCTATCCCAATCGCAAGAACAACCCAATTTTTTCAATTGTTCTAAAATAATACCACCGTGTTTATCTGTCCATTCCCAAGCATGTTTCAAAAATTCTTCTCGAGTTAAATCCTCTTTATTGATTCCTTCTGCTTTCAATTTAGCTACTACTTTTGCTTCAGTAGCAATAGAGGCATGGTCCGTTCCGGGAACCCAACAAGCATTCATTCCTTTCAAACGGGCACGACGAATCAATACATCTTGAATGGTATTATTCAACATATGTCCCATGTGTAATACACCTGTCACGTTTGGGGGTGGGATTACGATAGTATAAGGCGTTCTATGGTCCGGTTCTGAATGAAAGTAATTGTTTTTCATCCAATAGTTATACCATTTTTGTTCAGATTGCTTGGCATCAAATTGAGCTGGAATTGACATGTGAAATTGGTTATGTTACTAGTTAACTATAATTGATAATTGGTTATATTTAATTAACAATTTTGGTCTGATTTTTGTACTATCTTGCAAAAGTAATGATTTCGTTAGAGTATTAAAAATCAAATTTGTATTTGTACTTTAATAAAAAGTGATTAATTTTACACAACCCAAAAACACATAACCATGAAAAAATTATTCTTTTTTACTGTTGTTAGCTTATTCAGTTTTTCTGTATTTGCTCAAAATGGTCCTAAAATCGTTTTTAAAGCAGACGATAATACAATAGATTATGGTAAAGTATATAAAGATTCAGACAATGGTGTCAGAGTTTTTGAATTTACCAATACCGGAAATGCCCCTTTAATTATCACAAATGTACAGTCAACCTGTGGTTGTACTGTTCCATCAAAACCCAAAGCACCAATCATGCCAGGGAAGTCGGACAAAATTGAAGTTAAATATAACATGGCGACAGGCCCTATTCGAAAAAGCATTACCGTTGAAAGTAATGCTGTAAATTATGAAAACGGAACAGTTCATCTAAAAATTAAAGGTGAAGTTTTAGAACGTCCGGAAGTAAATTTATTAGAAAAGAAAAATGTAGGTCCAATGCAATAAATATAAAGCTCTTCAAAAGAAGAGCTTTTTTTTATAAAATGCTTTTTAAAACAAAACTAAAATTAAGAAATTGACTTCCTCTTTGAACTTCCATTTTTATAAGCTTGCCTTCTTCAGATTTTAATAGATCATTAATTTCCTGAAGTGAGAGTAAATGTGCTTCTTTCTTATTAATAGATACAATTATATCTTCCTTTTTTAATCCACATTCCGCAGCCGGAGAACCATCACGAACATTTGAAATAACATAAATAGGTTTAAGAACAAATTTATAATAAAAACCAACTGATTCTGTACTCTGAATCAGTTGCGATTTATTGAATTGTATTTTTTCCGGAATCCATTTTAATCCGATGTGATGAATTTCTAAACCACTCATATTATAATTAAAAGGTACAGAAAAGTTTCTGTTTTTACGAATAGCTATTTCTGAATTTCTGTAATCAATAAATAACGTAAACCTTTTTAAAATCTCTGCTCCAATAGAGCCTACTCTATTTTTAACAAGTTTCACACTTTGAGTAGAAAGTGAATCCAGAAAAGCTACAATTGGATTTTCAAATACAAATTCTCCTAATGAAAATTTTGCCAATTTTGCACGTTTTCCAAAAATAGGTCCACTAAATCCTTGCCCTAAAAAATCACTAAAATTAGGTTCGGGGAGTTCAAAAGACTTTAACTTATTTTGAAACAACCAAACGGCATCACTATTCCCTAAATCAATCAGCAATTTCGCATCAATAACCGTTGTGTCAATAGCAAATTTTGTTTCTAAATAAGGTTTATTATTTTCAAGTATAATTGGATATTTTTTGAATTTTTTATATTTTTTATTGACTGCTTTTGATTTATGCTTATACACCGTAATGTAATGATTCACATAATCGATTTCCATTGGATAATCCTTAAAAAAACCATAACCCATGATACCATTAACAGGAATTCCAACTCCGGAAGAAATATTAATATCTTCATTTAAAATAATATAAATGGTATGACTCGGATCAAAAAAAGTTGGCGTGACAACTATTTTATTTTTAGAGGATTTCAATCCTTCAATAAATTCAGCATTACCCAAACCTTTGAGTTTTATTTTTTCAACGTTGTTAAATTCCACCTGATCTTTATCTAACAAACTAAACAAAATAGTTTCTTCTACACCTGTATCTAATAAAAAAGTCAATTCTACCCCGTTCACTTGAATTGGCACAAAAATTAAATTATTGATAAATTGAAATGGAATTTTTATCTTGTCTTTATCTGAAATAAATTGAAAACTGGATTGACCAAAAACTCCAATATTGAAGAAAAGAAGTAGAAATATAATTTTGTGAATTTTCATAAAATATATAAAACATAAAATTACAAAAAAAGAAATGAATTTTCTTATCCTTAAATATATCCTTTAAAAGATTGGGTCTGAATAAAAAAAGTTGCAAATTTGCATTTCAAATAATTTAATTATGCCAAAAATTTCCAAAAAAGGTCTACTCATGCCGGAATCACCCATTAGAAAATTGGTGCCGTATGCCGAGATTGCTAAAAAAAGAGGAACAAAAGTATATCATTTAAACATTGGACAACCGGACATTAAAACACCGGAAGTAGCAATGAATTCGATAAAAAATTTAGATATTAAAGTGCTGAAATACAGCCATTCTGCCGGATTTGAAAGTTACCGTAGAAAATTGTCTGATTATTACCAAAAACACGGTTTACCTATCAATTTTGAAGATATCATTATTACTACTGGTGGGTCAGAAGCATTACTTTTTGCAATGGGAAGCACAATGGACACTGATGATGAAATTATTATTCCCGAACCATTTTATGCAAATTACAATGGTTTTTCTACTGCCTCTGGTGTAAAAGTTATTCCTGTAATTTCAACCATTGAAAATGGATTTGCACTTCCTCCTATCGGTGAATTTGAAAAATTAATTACGTCAAAAACTAAAGCTATTTTGATTTGTAATCCAGGAAACCCAACCGGTTATTTATATTCCAAAGAAGAAATTTTTCAATTAGCTGAATTGGTTAAAAAACATGATTTATTTTTAATTGCGGATGAAGTTTATCGCGAATTCATTTATGACGGCGAGGAACATTTCTCTGTGATGAATGTACCGGGATTGGAACAAAATGCCATTATGATAGATTCGGTTTCTAAACGTTACAGTATGTGTGGGGCTAGAATTGGCTGCATTGTTTCAAAAAATAAAGAGTTGATGACAACAGCTATGAAATTTGCTCAAGCAAGATTAAGTCCTCCCACTTTTGCTCAAATTGCGAGTGAAGCAGCTCTCGATACTCCTCAAAGTTATTTTGATGAAGTAATTACTGAATACAAAGACCGCAGAGATACTTTAATAGAAGAACTCAACAAAATAGATGGAGTTAAAGTTGGATCCCCTAAAGGTGCCTTTTATTGTATTGCAAAGTTGCCCGTTAAAAATGCTGATCATTTTGCCCAATGGCTTTTAGAAACTTATGATTTTAATGGCGAAACGGTTATGGTTGCTCCTGCAGCCGGTTTCTATTCTACTCCGGAAGTTGGTTTAGATGAAGTTCGAATTGCTTATGTATTGAAAAAAGACGATTTAATTAAAGCTGTTCAAATACTTAAAGAAGCTTTGAAAGTTTATAAAAACTAATTATAATTTTGTGCTAATTAAAAACCTTTCAAGTAAACAAACTTGAAAGGTTTTTTTTATAATTAACTAAGATAAAATCTATTGGACAAGTCGTTTTCTAAACCACCCTAGATATAATTCATTAAATTGAAAATTTATTTCTGTTTGCGAAGTGGTTTTATTAAAAATTAAAATATCTGACGCGGTTTGAATTATAAATCTGTTTTCTTCCTCTTGGTGTGAAAGTATTTGATTTACTTCAAATTCATATACTGTTTGCTCCACCTTAAAGGTGATTTTTTGATTCGAAATCACAAGATTTTCTTTCGTATGTACTCCTTCGTAATTCCCTTTTAACCATTCAGGAATAGTTAATGCCTGTGGTTGGGTTTCTATCGATTCCGATTCACAACTTACTAAAAATAAAGTAGCAAATAAAACTAAAACAATTCTTTTCATCTAGGCAGTATTTAATAACCTGCTGTAAATCTAATCTTTAGAATCATTATTATACTTTATAATCGTCAAAACGGTAATAAAAACGATTAAGTTAGGCATAGGTGCTGTTTATCGATAAAAAAACTCCTGACGAAAACATCAGGAGTTAAATATTTAATATTATTTTTTATCGTTTTAACGAGAAGTGA
>NZ_PNJW01000051.1 GCF_013822155.1 Flavobacterium sp. | reverse complement strand
TTTTGATTTTTTTTCGTCCTCTTACAAATTCTACGTACAAATCTGTAAACAGATCCACTTGATTGAACTTATCCTTATTATATTCATCACGATATTTTTCTTCGATATTTCTATAGTTTTCAGTAAAGTAGTTAATTGAATTTTCCTTGGTAATTAAAAAATCTTTAATATATTTTTCAGTTTCAATGTGTGCAACTAAATATGCCTCATTATAAATTTTTTCATATTCCATCTAAATTCAATTTAATTCGGTTAGCAGCTTCAATTTTGTTTTTGTCCAATACTTTGGTGTAAATCTGGGTAGTAGAAACATTTTTATGTCCTAACAATTTTGATACGGTGTAAATATCACATCCATTGGCTAGTTGCAATGTGGCATAAGTGTGTCTAAAGTTATGAAAAGATATTTTTTTATTGATGTTTGCAATTTTTAGCCACTCTTTTAAAGGTCTGGTTATTTGCGAATATTCAATATCTCCAAAGATTAATCCTTTGGTTGTGTTTTGTGATTTTAAGATACTGTAAGCTGTTTCAGAAATTGGGTGGTTATGGACAGAATTGGTTTTCTTTTCCCGTAATTGCAGATAATAACCTTGATGTTTGTCATTATAAATTTTGCTCCAATCAAGATTTTTGATATCAACAAATCTTAATCCAGTTATGGCAGAAAAAAAAGCCATGTGTTTTACCTTTTCGTTTTTAATAGTGGTTTTCCACAAGTGCATTAATTCTTCTTCCGTTAAATACTCACGATGTGTTTCTTCATCCTTGATATAATCAACTTGTTCAGCTAAGTTTTTCTCAATAAAATCCTCTTTGTATGCTTGCTTTAGAACATATAAAAAATGTTTAAAATAGGTAGCAGCAGTATTTTGAGTTATTTTTTTTGGTTGCTCAGAATTTCGGGTTGTATTGACATTTAGTAAATAATTCCGATAGCGGTTTACAAATTGAAGATCCAAATTACTGGTCATAATCAAATTACTGCAAAAATTTGAGAAGTGTTTTAAAGATGCTTCCCAAGCATGATAATTGGACTTACTTCCTTTATTATAATAATCATTAACAATACGTTTGTAAAAGCCAATGAGGTTAGTACTTAAATGTACATTATCTTTAAATCCATATTCTTTATTCATTAGCTGTACTTCTCTTTTAGAACGAATGCCTTTTGCAAAAGAAACAGTAGTTAAATTATGTTTTTTTTCCTCTTGACTTTTTGGATTTTTAAAGATATACAGCTCTAAAAATTCGCGTCTTGTAGATTTTCCTGTTTTAGAATCTATGATAGGAGGGTAGTAATCCAGATACAAACTGATTTTCTCAGTTTTCAACGGTTTTTCTCGAAGCGTTACTTTAATCATGATTTGCAAAAATTGAGTCAATATCCACCTTTTTTACCAATACAAATTTTCCAAACTGTTTTTTTGGAATTTCCAATCTATTTAATAAACTGAAAAGAGCGGAGGTTGAAATGTTATATTTTTCTGATGCCTGATTAATAGAATAGGAGTTTTCCGTTGTAATCATGTTTTTTAAATGGTCTTTATTGATATCAATATTATTAATACTTAAATCGAAATAAAAATCAATATCCTTTCTACGTATTAATGTTTTTCGGACACCAAAATTATAAGCATTGATTTCTTTGTTCTCAACCAATCTGTACAAAGTTCGTAATGACATGCTTAAAATAAATGCAGCTTCTTTAACGGTTAAAAAATCCTTTTTGTTAATTTCAGTTATGTCATTAATTTTAAGTTTAGTGGCTGTTTCAACAAAAGTGACTTTCTTTTGCTTTGCTAAAATTTTATAATGCTTTCTATTGCAATCTAAGGAACAATAACGAGTTTTTGTGGTTTTTGCCAGAAATTCATTTTTGCAATGTTCGCAACGTTTTTTTATACTCAGATTTGAACTCATAATTTACTGTTTTTGGATAGTGTGCTCTCCACTTTCTACAATTGGGATAAATCAGATTGTTTAATTTAAGTAGAAATAAGTGCCAAAAATTCATTTATATTTCAAATGTAATGAAAAAATATTTTGCGAGGTACAAATGAGGTACAAATTATTGCAAAATGAAGCATAATTTTAAAAAGCACAGAAAAAGTTTAAGCATTAAAAAACCCACTATTTATTGGGTTTATTTTGTTTTATTAATTAAAATTATGTGCTCGTTTTTGGTATTTACTTCCCAATACAGAAATTTGCAAAAATATTCCCCAGCAATTCATCATTAGTAACTTCACCGGTAATTTCTCCAAAATGGTATAAGGCCTCTCTAATGTCTATTGCCATTAAGTCAGAGGAAAGATTGGATTCTAATCCCCATTTCACTTTTTGAATTTCTTCTAAAGCTTTTAAAAGAGAATCATAATGGCGTGTATTGGTAATGATGGTTTCATTATTGCGTAGAGCACCGGTGTTGACAAAAGAGAGTAGGGTTTGCTTGAGTTCATCGATGCCTTCTTTGTTTTTAGCAGAGATAAAAAGAGTTTGCAGCTGTTTGTTTTCGGTTGTTAGTTGTGTTTCTAACATATGGAGCATATCAGATGAAATCAAGTCTTTTTTATTGATAATTGTTAAAATTGTTTTATGGGGATATTTATTTCTTATTTGTTCAATCTCCATTTTCAATTGGTCAACTGACAACTGAGAACCGAAAAGGGACAACTGAGAACTATCAACTAAAAAAACAACGACCTGAGCCTGTTCAATTTTTTCAAACGTTTTTTTGATGCCAATACTTTCCACAACATCATTGGTTTCTCTTATTCCAGCAGTATCAATAAAACGGAATCCTATACCTTCGATGACTAATTCATCTTCAATGGTATCTCGGGTTGTTCCTGCAATTTCTGATACGATGGCTCGTTCTTCGTTTAATAAGGCATTTAACAAAGTAGATTTACCTACATTGGGTTCACCCACAATGGCAATTGGTATTCCATTTTTGATGACATTTCCAACGGCGAATGAATCGATTAATCGTTTTAAAACAAATTCAATTCTATTTAATAAATCATGAAATTGTGTTCTGTCAGCAAATTCAACGTCTTCTTCCGCAAAATCTAATTCTAATTCAATCAGTGAGGCAAAATTTAATAGTTCTTCTCTTAATTTGGCAATTTCATTACTAAAGCCACCTCGCATTTGCTGCATGGCTATTTGGTGTGAGGCTTCATTATCAGAAGAAATTAAATCGGCAACGGCTTCTGCCTGTGATAAATCCAGTTTACCATTTAAAAAAGCCCGTAAAGTAAATTCACCCGGCTGAGCCATTTTACAACCTTTGCGAAGTAAAAGTTGAATAATTTGTTGTTGTATAAAAACCGAACCATGACACGAAATTTCTACCACATCTTCTCCGGTATAAGAATTTGGGTTTTTGAAAATTGAAAGCAAAACTTGGTCATATATTTTTGGACCATCTGCAACATATCCTAAATGAAGGGTATGTGTTTTTTGTTTAGTGATGTCTTTTCCGGAAACGGATTGAAAAACAAGTGAAGCAATTAGTATTGAATTTTTACCGGAAATTCTAATTACAGCGATAGCTCCCGCACCGGAGGGTGTAGCTAAAGCAACAATCGTTTCATTTGGAATCATAACAATCGGATTTTGTTGTAAAATTAGCAATAATTAATGAAACACGACGGAATTATAAGACTTTTGGACAGTGTTAAATAGTTGTTATTAATGACATTTATCATACAATCTCCGTGAAAATTTTGCTAAATTTACGTAAGTGAATTTTATATAATTTAAATAACAGAACTAATGAAACGTATTCTTTTTCCAACCGATTTTTCAGAAGCATCTAATAATGCGTTCATTTATGCTTTAAAATTAGCAGATGCTATTAAGGCGGAAGTAATTACACTTCATGCTTATGAGTTACCTCAATTGCATATCGGTGGACTGCCAAGTACATTGAAAGAGGTTTATGACAGTATTGAACTTGAAAATTTTGAAAATTTCAAAGATCAAATTCCGGTTTTGAGAGATGTTGCAGAGAAATATCACTTGAGTCATGTAAAAATCAGTAATATATTAAAACACGGTGATTTAGTTTGGGCTATTAAAAAAGTTGTAAAAGAGGAGCACATTGATTATGTGGTAATGGGAACTAAAGGGGCAAGCGGTTTGAAAGAAACTTTTTTGGGTTCTAATACGGGAAGTGTAATTACTGAAGTAGAATCCATCGTTATTGGTGTTCCGGAAGATTCTGATTTTACAGGAATAAATAATATAGTTTTCACAACAAGATTCCGTGAGAAAGACTTAAAAGCATTGAAAAAAATTATAGAATTGGCCAATTTATTTGAGGCTAAAATTCATTGTTTATATATCAAAACTAAAAAATCGGATGTAAAAGAAGTGGTGATTGAAGATTGGAAGTTTTTATTGAAAGGAGAAAATGTAGTCTTCCATATTTATGAAAGTGAAGATGTTAGTGCTTCTATTTTGAATTTTATTGATTCTTATAATGTCGATATGTTAGCGATGCTTAATTATAAAAGAGGGTTCTTTGAAGAATTATTCAAACAAAGTATGACTCAAAAACTTTCTTATCATGTGAAAGTGCCTATTTTGGCTTTACACGAAAATACAATTTGATAAAAAAACCCGAAGTTTAAGAGCTTCGGGTTTTTAATTCTAATCTATTGAACACTTAATTCTTCCGGTTTTGAAGCAATTTTCACTCCAGGTAGTTTAATTGGTGCCCCAACTTGAGCTAGAAAACTTCCGTTAACTTCTCCTTTTTTATATGTAGTAAAACCAATTCTGTATAATCCCATTACTAATGATTTAGTTGGATTAGCGGTGTCACTCGTTATACGCATTAATGAATTGTATTTGCTTCCTGATGGTTGAGCAGGCATTTCACTTGAATCATCATTTGTCTCAATAGAAATCCATTTGGTTGTTTTTATTTTTGATTTAATGTCTTCTACTTTTAAAATACTTTCAGCTCTTTCAAAAGTTATCCATGTGTCAAAATAACTTTTAGCATCAGCCGAATTTGCAGTATAATCAGCAGACACTATATCTGTTGCTCCTGGTTTCATTCCTTCAGGTACCGGAGATATCATGCGAACACCAAGTTCAGGTGCTGCTATTGGAATCCAAACATAAACGTAATACATTTTTTTGCCATTCACAACTTCATCAGGAGCTGCTCCGGGTTTAATAAATCCGAAATAACTTGACATCTCTGTGTATGGTACTCTGATTTCTTTTCCCATAACACTTTTTTTAGCTAAATCTGCTCCAAATTTATCTAGTTTTTGAGCACTGGCAGTAACTGCGAAACTCAAACAAGTTATCGCTACTAAAACATTTTTTTTCATAATTGGTTAAATTGGTTTGTTATTAATTATTTCCTACTCTTTTATGGATTTTCGGATACTCCCTAAAAAAAACACCGTAAATAATAAATATTACGGTGTGATTATTTTTTATAGAAATTGTAAAGATTAATTATTCAACATAACCGGCATAACCAGCATTGTAATAACTTCTCCTTCGTCTAAACCATCAACGGGAGTTAATATTCCTGCACGATTTGGCAATGACATTTCTAATTGAATTTCATCAGATTGAAGATTATTTAGCATTTCAGTTAGAAAACGCGAGTTAAAACCAATTTGTAAATCATCACCTTGGTAATCACAAGTCAATCGTTCTTCCGCTTTGTTAGAATAATCAATATCTTCTGCGGATATGTTTAATTCTGTTCCCGCAATTTTTAAACGAATTTGGTGTGTTGTTTTATTCGAGAAAATAGCAACACGACGAACAGAATTTAAAAATTGTGTTCTATCAATGTGTAATTTATTTGGGTTTTCTTTTGGTATAACCGCTTCGTAGTTTGGATATTTTCCATCAATCAAACGACAAACCAACATATAGCTATCAAACGAAAAAACGGCATTGCTATCGTTGTATTCAATTTTCACTTCGCTGTCTGAAACACCTAAAATCCCTTTTAAAATATTCAAAGGTTTTTTGGGCATTATAAAATCAGCTACTTCCGAAGCTTTTACATCTGTTCTGGAATATTTTACCAATTTATGAGCATCTGTGGCTACAAAAATCAAACCTTCCGGTGAAAATTGGAAAAATACACCGGACATCACCGGGCGTAAATCGTCATTTCCGGCTGCAAAAATAGTTTTGCTGATTGCCGTTGCTAAAACTTCAGCAGGAACAACAGTTGAAGATGGATCGTCTAAAATTACTGATTTTGGAAATTCATCTCCAGGAGCATAAGCCAAGGCATATTTACCGGAATTAGAACTAATTTCGATTGTGCTATTTTCTTCAACAGTAAAAGTTAAAGGTTGTTCCGGAAATGTTTTTAAAATTTCTAACAATAACTTTGCCGGTACAGCAACGCTTCCCTGACTGGTGCTGTCAATTTCTAAAGTAGCAGACATAGTAGTTTCTAAATCAGAAGCAGAAACAATCAAACGATTATTGTCTAATTCAAAAAGGAAATTATCTAAAATAGGTAAGGTATTGCTGCTGTTAATTACACTACCTAAAACTTGTAATTGTTTTAATAAATATGAACTCGATACTATAAACTTCATTTCGGTTTTTATTTTTATATCCCACAAATATAAAGGTAACTATTCAAACAAAAAAATGTATTTTATTAACATCTACTTTGCGTATTTTTTCTTTCTGACAAAAAAGAACAATACACCAAATAAAAGGAGTACAATCAGTGGTAATCCAATAGTTATAATCTGAATTTGGGAATAATTTTTACTGACTTTATCTTTGTCTAGGAAAGCCAATGTAATCTCTTTGTTTCTAATGTTAATAAGTCCGGTATCGTCTAGTAAATAATTCATGGCATTGAGCAGAAATTCTTTGTTGCCATAAACTTGTTGGGTCCATTGGTCAATGCCATTCAATAGTGGTTTTTTATTGACATAATTGTAATTAACAATATCTCCGTCGGCTATAACAATTATTTTATTTTCAATTCCTGAATCTAACTCTTTTGTTAGAGTGAATGGTTTAACACGATTTTTAAAAGCGGAGTTGAATTTACCTTCTAACAAAACCCCAATAGTTTGATTTCCTTTTGAAAAATCTTCCTCATTCAAGTTATCCATAAATTGATATAAATTAACTTCTAATGGAGCTCCAACAGCTTTTGATTGAGCAGAACTTTTCAGCAAAACAGTTTTTTTAATACCATTTTTAAGGGTGTCAATTGTGTTTGCAAATTCCAACTTCACTAAATTGATGTTTTTAGTAATGGAATGATTGTCTTCCGATTTAATAATGGGAGAATACAACCAATCAATCGGAACATCTCCTTGTGCGGATTGAGCTGTTATAGGGGTAGAAAGTAAGTCCTGAACCAATTGGTAATTGATACGGATGCCGTATTTAAAAAACAAATCATCCAAATTCAATTCTCTTGGATAAGCCAAAGCTGAATTGTTCTCAGTTTGAAGTGAATCAATATCCATCACAACCTTGTCTATCAGCCACATACTTTTTCCGCCATTCATCACATATTGGTCTAAGATGTATTTTTCTTTGTCTGAAAAAGCTTCCGTTGGTTTTGTAATAATAGCGGCATCAAATCGATTTAAATTTTCTAAAATCTTTTGCGGATTTTCCTGAAGTGAGTCGAGGTTAAATTCTCCTAATTGATAATACTCTTTTAAGTTTAACAAAAAATCGGCTTGGTATTTATCGCCAAGTTCTCCATTTCCTTTTAAAACAGCAATTTTTTTCTGTTTTCCTGAGGTTATTTTTGTAATGGCATCAGCAAAAGCAAATTCTAATAATTGAACTGATTTAGTTATGTTTTCTGAGGGTGAATTACCAAAATTATTGACTAATAAAGGAACACGAACTGACTTTTGACCCTGGTTAGCAATTGCCCAAGGGAAAATTTGTATCAGTTCTTTTTTACCGTTTTTATTACTGTTGATGTTGGTTGGTGTAAAACCTAAACTGACCAATTCTTGAACATATTGTTCTGCTTTGCTTTCGTCTTCTATCGGGTTATTAAATTGAAAAATCAAGTTGGAATTATAACTGCGGAACTCTTCTAAGATTTGTTTAGTCTCATTTTGAAGACGTTTAAACTCCGGTGGAAATTGACCGTCTAAAAAAACATCAATAAAAATGGGTTCTTTGATTTCTTTTATTAATTGAATGGTAGTTTCTGAAAGAGTATATCGTTTGTCGTTTGTTAAATCAAATCGTTTGAAATAAAAATTTCCAATGATGTTGAGGACAATCACCAACATGAAAAGCAAAAATAACTGTTGCAGGTTTTTCTTAGTTTGAGTTTTCATTAGTTTTTCAAGGATTTAAGTTGATAAACTGTTCCTGCCAAAAATAGTACGGTCACACTACTGAAATATATAACATCTCGAGTGTCAATCACACCGCGACTGATACTTTTATAATGATAATCCATTCCAATTGCGGAAACCACATCTGCAAAAGAAGCAGTAAAAGCGGCTATTCCTTCAAAACCAAAATAAAAAAAGAAACATAAAAATACGGAAAGAATAAAGGCAACAATTTGATTTTCAGACAATGTAGAAGTAAATATTCCGATAGCGGTATAAGATGCTACCAAAAACAATAAGCCTAAATAAGAGCCAATCGTTGTGCCAAGGTCTAAATTTCCTTCCGGTAAACCGTATTTTGAAACAACAAAAACATAAACCAGCGTGGGAACTAAAGCAAAAATAATTAATAGAAAAGCACCTAAAAATTTACCGTTTACAATTTGCCAGCTCGTTAAAGGTTTGGTTAATAATAATTCAATGGTTCCTTGTTTTTTTTCATCTGAAAAACTCCTCATGGTTACTGCCGGAATTAGAAAAATTAAAATCCAAGGAGCCAAAGTAAAAAACGGATTCAAATCGGCAAATCCACTGTTTGCAATATTGAAATCACCCTCAAAAACCCAAAGGAAAAGCCCATTGAGCAATAAGAAAATGGCAATTACTAAATAGCCAATTGGTGAGCCGAAAAAGGTTTTTATTTCTCTGAAAAGTATTGCTTTCATTTACTTTATTTTTTGTTTAAAAGTTTAAAGTTTATAGGTTTAAAAGTTTGAGTATTTTAAGCTACTATTAAACTAAAGAAACTAATTTATTGACACTCCAAGCTTCCGGTTTAGCATTAAAAAGTTGCTTGGTAAACTGCCATACATCATAAAATAATTCCGAATTTCTGTAATTTTCTAAATCAATTTCGGTTTCCCAATAACTGTAAGTAAAAAACAATTCCGGATTATTTTTATCTTGATACAATTCTAACAAACGATTTCCGGGTGCATTTCGTATTTTTTCTTTCATCAAATCAAAATTTTCCAAAAACGTTGGAATATGTTCGGTATGAAAACTCATTTTTACGATTCGCACAAACATGGTAACTTATTTAAAATTAATAGTAATAGTATCTCGATAGCTAAAGCCTAACAAACTCGCAGCACTACCCACTGTTTTAGGATTACTTCTAAAAATAGCAATTTCTAAGAAGCCGGCTTCATTGAAAATAGCTAATTTTTCTCCTTCATAATATTTAATGGGAAATTTATCTGAAATGGCTACAGAAGAATAATTAGGCAAAATGGTTTTAATCGATTTAGGTTTCATTACAATTTCATACGTTCGGCCTTTACTCAATTCCAGGAATTGTTTTTTAGAAATATTGAATACTATATTTCCAAAATGATCAATGTAAATCACATTCCCTTTAATCGAATTTCCGTCTTTTGAAACTATCGGTTGAAAATCAGTAATTGATTTTAATTCGGTAATTTCTTTTCCAATGACGTTCAAAGTTCCGCCCTTTGCTAAATGACAAGCAACGGTTTTAAACACATCCATATCAGTTGCATTTTCCGGTAATCGGTCGTGAATGTTGATGGCAACAATCTTTTGTGGCAGGATTCGTTGCGTTAACATACTTAAAATACCGTTATCGGCACAAATAAAGAATTGATCATTCCATTGCATGGCCAGATGTTCGTTTTCTGTATTTCGTTCCGCATCAACACCTATTAAATGAACAGTTCCTTTGGGGAAATTAGCATAGGAAGCCTGAAGAATATAACTTGCTTCAGCAATATTAAAGGGGTCTATTTCATGCGATATGTCAATGATTTTAGCTTCAGGAAATTCAGAGATGATTTTACCTTTCAAAGCCCCAACAAAATGGTCTTTGAGTCCGTAATCCGTCGTTAAAGTAATTATTGACATCTTTTTGTTTATAACTATTCGTAAAACCTACGAACTTTTTTGTTTAAATTTGAGTGATGCAAATCTAGTAATTAAAAACTATTTTTTAATTTTAAAACAACTGCTTTTGAACGAAAGAATCATCGAATTACACGACATTGCCCCAAAAGAGTTTTGGGGAGCTCAAGATTCTCATCTTGAAACCATCAAAAAGTACTATCCGAAGCTAAAAATTGTAGCCCGAGGCACCACCTTGAAGGCTTATGGCGAGAAGGAAGTATTAGATGAGTTTGAAAACCGTTTTAATCGCCTAATGCTCCATTTTACACGTTACAATAACATTGATACCAATGTGATTGATCGTGTGATTCAAAGTAATTCGGCTGAAGAGCACAAAATGCATGACCATGACAAAATTTTAGTACATGGTATTGGAGGAAAATTAATCAAAGCCATGACGCCAAACCAGCAGTTAATGGTTGATTTGATTCATAAAAACGACATGGTTTTTGCAGTTGGTCCGGCCGGAACAGGTAAAACATATACCGGCGTAGCATTAGCTGTAAAAGCCTTGAAAGAAAAACAAGTTAAGCGGATTATTTTAACCCGACCCGCAGTAGAGGCAGGGGAAAATTTAGGTTTTTTGCCTGGGGATATGAAGGAAAAACTTGATCCGTATATGCAACCGTTATACGATGCATTACGTGATATGTTGCCACCACAAACATTGGAAGATTATATTTTGAAAGGAATTATCCAAATTGCTCCCTTAGCTTTTATGCGTGGAAGAACATTGGACAATGCGTTTGTCATTTTAGATGAAGCTCAAAATACGACTCATTCTCAAATGAAAATGTTTTTAACTCGGATGGGTAAGAATGCAAAATTTATTATTACCGGTGATCCCGGTCAGGTAGATTTACCACGAAGAACTATATCTGGTTTAAAAGAAGCAATTTTGATTTTGAAAGATGTGGATGGTATTGGTATTTTATACTTAGATGATAAGGATATCGTTCGTCACCGATTAGTCAAAAAAGTGATTGATGCCTATAAAAGTATTGAAAATTTGGATTAGGACATTTTTTTCTTTTGTCATGTGATTAAATCGAGAAAAGCGATGTAATAAAATATTTTCGACTCTTTTTTTTCTGTGAAATCTGTAACAATTACGAAGAATCATGTAAATTTTTCTTGTCAAGTTTTTAGAAATTTGCACCGTAATAAAAAAACAATTACATACATGAAAAAAATAGTTTTACTTATCGGTTTAATTGGTATAAGTCCAATTTTTGCACAACAATCAGAAAATATTACTACCGAGAATTCTTGGTTCAAAGCTGGTCTAAACGTGGGTTTACCAATAGGTGATACGGCAGATTTTGCTTCACTTACGGTTGGAGTTGATGTTAGAGGTCAACATTTAGTAACACCAAGTTTCGGAATCGGTATAGCTTCTGGTTATAATCATTTTTTTGGTAAAGATGGTGCAAGTGATATTGGATTAATTCCTTTAGCTGGTTTTGTTAGGTATTATGCTCAACCAAAAGGATTTTTTGCAGGGGTTGATTTTGGATATGCTTTTTTAACCAATGCAAATGATGCAAAAGGGGGATTGTATTTAAGTCCTCAAATTGGATATCATAATGAAAAATGGAATTTTTATGGCTATTATCAACATACTTTTGCTGATAATGATTTAGATATTCAAGTGATTGGATTAGGGACTACTTATAATATTATGTTCTAAACTTTTTTACTAAAGTTTATTGAAAGGATAGCAATTTGCTATCCTTTTTTTTTGTAATTAATAATCAAAGCATGGTGAAAAAACAACATATAATTTTTACTTTTGCACCACACAACAACACTACCTAATGAATACAATTACAACTACTAATTTTCAGTTTCCCAATCAAAAATCAGTTTATCACGGTAAAGTACGTGAAGTGTACAATATCAATGACGAGATTTTAGTCATGATAGCAACTGACCGTCTTTCAGCTTTTGACGTGGTTATGCCAAAAGGAATTCCGTATAAAGGCCAAATTTTAAATCAAATTGCAACAAAATTCATGCAACTAACCGCTGATATTGTTCCCAATTGGTTAATTGCCACCCCTGATCCAAATGTAGCTGTGGGTCATTTATGTGAACCTTTCAAAGTAGAAATGGTGATTCGTGGTTATCTATCCGGACATGCAGCCCGCGAGTATGCCTTGGGTAAAAGAATTCTTTGTGGAGTTCAAATGCCGGATGGTTTAAAGGAAAACGATCAATTTCCTCCTGAAACTACGGGACCAATTATAACACCAACAACTAAAGCAGCAAATGGTTCGCACGATGAAGATATTTCTCGGGAAGCTATTTTAGAACAAGGAATTGTAAGCGAAGAAGATTATTTGGTTTTAGAAAAATATACCCGTGCTTTGTACCAACGTGGAACTGAAATCGCAGCGTCAAGAGGATTGATTTTAGTAGATACTAAATATGAATTTGGAAAAACAAAAGAAGGTCAGATAGTATTGATTGACGAAATTCATACACCGGATTCTTCCCGATATTTTTACTTAGAAGGTTATCAGGAAAGACAAAATAATCAGGAAGAACAAAAACAACTTTCAAAAGAGTTTGTTCGTCGTTGGTTAATTGAAAATGGATTTCAGGGAAAAGAAGGGCAACAAATTCCGGATATGTCTGAGGCTTATATTGAAACGGTTTCTGAGCGATATATAGAGTTGTATGAAAATATCTTAGGAGAAAAATTCGTGAAAGCAGATATTTCGAACATTCAGGAACGTATTGAAAAAAATGTGCTGGCCTATTTAGCCAAATAAAATCTTATTTATCAATAACTAAACCACGTTTTTACGTGGTTTTTTTTATTTCCTAATGTTAAAATTATGTTATAGATTCCTGATTTTGTAACATTTAAATTTTGTTATCGTCTACTCTAATATATCAATCAATCAATCAATCAATCAATCAAAAACGAACAGTATGAAAAAATCAGTTATTTATTTAGGAATTGCCCTTTTAGGTTTTGGAACATTTGCAAATGCTTTTAATGGTTCTGAAAAAACACCAACAAAAGAGGTTGGAATTTATGCAAAATATTATGCTACTCCTTTATGTGTTGCCATCAGTAAGGGTGAAGTAGAAGTCGTGAGAAAATTTATTGAGTATGGTGCCAATGTAAATGAGAAAACAAACGGGTTAACTCCGTTGATGTATGCCGCCCGATATAATCAGGTGGAAATTATCAAAATTTTACTGGAAAAAGGTGCTGATGCAAAAGTAAAAGACGACAAAGGTTTTACAGCACTTGACCATGCGGAAAATTCAAAAGCAACGGAAGCGGTTGCTATTTTAAAAAATTATTTGAATTCATAATTAAAATTGGTTAGTTAAAAAAAATCCCATCCGTTTTTTGGATGGGATTTTTTGTTATTTTAAAATGGTTTGAGTCCTGTCAGGTCCTACGGAAACAACTTTAATAGGTACTTCAATTTCTTTTTCAATGAATTCGATATATGTTTTTAGCTCTGCCGGAAGTTCGTCATAACTAGTCATTCCGGTTAAGTCTGCTTGCCATCCTTTCATTTCGGTGTAAATAGGTTCAACATTTTCCGGTTCGATGTTATAAGGGAAATGTGTGATTTTTTGACCTTTGTATTGATATGCCGTACATACTTTCAAAGTTTTAAATCCGGAAAGGACATCTCCTTTCATCATGTATAAACCGGTTACTCCATTTACTTGAACTGCGTATTTTAAGGCAACTAAATCTAACCAACCGCAACGTCTTTTTCTTCCTGTTACTGAGCCGAATTCATTTCCTACTTTTGCCATGATATCACCGGCTTCTTCAAAATCTTCTGTTGGAAACGGACCGCTGCCTACGCGAGTAGTATAGGCTTTGAATATGCCAAATACATTCTTTACTTTATTGGGAGCAATGCCTAATCCTGTGCAAGCTCCTGCGGCTGTGGTGTTTGAAGAGGTGACAAAAGGATATGTTCCGAAATCTACGTCTAATAATGAACCTTGTGCTCCTTCGCAAAGAATTGTTTTGCCATTTTTGAGTGCTTGGTTTAAATATTCCTCGCTGTCAATGAATTGTAATGATTTCAACACTTCGATGGAAGCGAAAAACTCTTCTTCCATTTCAGGGAGGTTGTATTGTAGGTTTACATCATAAAAGGAAATCATGGCTTCGTGTTTGTCTGCTAAAGCTCTGTATCGTTCGTTAAAATCAACCATTTCGATGTCTCCAACACGGATTCCGTTTCGGCCGGTTTTATCCATATAAGTTGGGCCGATGCCTTTTAAGGTTGAACCGATTTTGGCTTTTCCTTTAGAGGCTTCAGAGGCTGCATCTAATAAACGGTGGGTAGGTAGAATTAAATGGGCTTTTCTGGAAATCAATAGTTTAGATTTAACATCCATGTTGAATTTTTCTAATCCTTCCAGTTCTTTTTGAAATACGACCGGATCTATTACGACTCCGTTGCCGATAATATTCATGGCGTTTTTATGAAATATTCCGGAAGGGATGGTTCTTAGCACGTGTTTGATGCCATCAAACTCAAGGGTGTGTCCGGCATTTGGGCCTCCTTGAAAACGAGCAATAATGTCGTATTTAGAAGTGAGTACGTCAACGATTTTTCCTTTTCCTTCATCTCCCCATTGCAGGCCGAGTAGTAAATCTACAGTCATTGTTTTTGTAAGTTGTTATAGTTAGGTTGTAGTTATTTATTCTTTTATCGCTTTTTTATTACCGTATAGATAAAGGGAATGATTGTGTATTTCGATTCCGAAGATGTCTTCAATGGTTTGTTTGATTTGTTGGATTCTTGGGTCGCAAAATTCAATTACTTCACCGGTGTCGGTCATGATGATGTGATCGTGTTGTTTATCAAAGTATGACTTTTCGTAGTGGGCTTGGTTTTGACCAAATTGATGTCTGCGAACCAGGCCACATTCTAATAACAATTCAATTGTGTTGTATAAAGTGGCACGACTAACGCGGTAGTTTTTGTTTTTCATTTTGATATACAACGATTCGATGTCAAAATGTTCTTTGTTGTTGTATATTTCTTGAAGGATTGCATAACGTTCGGGGGTTTTTCGATGCCCTTTTTGCTCCAAATACTTGGTAAAAACGTTTTTTACTACTTCTTGGTTTTTTATCGTTTCCATTGTTATTAATATCTACAAAGATACACTATTTTTATATTTTGACTGTTTATGGCAATCAAGTTTCGGTTGAGATTATTAACAAATAGCTGTGAATAATTACTCGGATTTGGCGTTGTTTACCCTTGTTACTTTGTCGATTCCGTCAATTTTTTTGATGTTTTCGATGAGTCGTTTTAAGATGGTGTTGTTTTGCACGACAACGGTGACCTGACCATTGAATATTCCGGCATCGCCACTAAGGGAGATGCTTTGAATGTTGACATTCATTTGGTTTGAGATTACTCTGGTGAGTTCGTTTGTTAATCCGAGGCTGTCCATGCCGGTGATTCTTAATACGGCTTTGAAATCTTCTTGACTGGAGTCTATCCAACGGGCTTGAATGATGCGATAAGCATAATTGGATTGTAGACTAATGGCATTGGGACAATCTTTTTTGTGAATCTTGATACCGTCATTGATGGTGAGGAAACCGAAAACATCATCGCCGGGAATGGGGTTGCAGCAACTGGAGAGTTTGTAGTCGAGTTTGTCTTGTTCGGCTCCAAAAACTAACATATCGAAGTTTTTGCTTAGCTCATTCTTTTGTATTTGTTCCGGAGCGACGGATGGGGAACGTTTTATCTTCTTGAAGAAGTTGATTAGCGAGTTGCTTTTTTGTGCGGCGTAATCTTTTAGTTGTTGATTGTCTATCGTGCCTACACCAATTCGGTAGAACAAATCCAAACTGGTTTTCAGTTTAAAATAACTCACCATCTCATTGGTGGTGGTTTCATTCAACGTGATTTTGAGGTGGCGTAGTTTCCGGTTAAGGAGTTCTTTTCCGTCTTCAGCGATTTTCTTGGTGTCTTCGTTGAGGACGTTTTTGATTTTATTCTTTGCCCTTGACGTGGTAACGTAATCTAACCAGTGTGAATTTGGTTTTTGATTGGGCGATGTGATGATTTCTATTTGGTCACCGCTGCTTAACACATGGTTTAGGGGTACTAATTTTCCGTTTACGCGGGTGCCACGGGTTCTTACGCCTATTTCAGAGTGGATGCTGAAGGCGAAGTCGAGGGAGGTGGCTCCTTTGGGCAGGGATTTGATTTCTCCTTTTGGGGTGAATACGTATATTTCTTTGGAATAGAGATTCAATTTGAAGTCTTCCACAAAGTCGACGGCGTTTGAGGTGGAGTTTTCGAGGGCTTCTTTTAGTAAGTTCAACCAAGTGTCGAGGGTGTTCTCTTCAGAGATTCCTTGTTTATATTTGTAGTGTGCGGCGTAACCTTTTTCGGCAATTTCGTCCATGCGTTCGGAGCGGACTTGTATTTCTACCCAACGGCCTTTGGGGCCCATGACGGTGATGTGAAGGGCTTCGTAACCGGTTGATTTAGGTGAGGATATCCAATCGCGTAATCGGCTGGGGCTGGGGCGATAATGGTCGGTGACGATGGAATATATTTTCCAAGCGACAAATTTTTCGTCGTGTTGGTTTGATTTATAAACGATTCGTAGGGCAAATTTGTCATATACTTCGTCGAAAGAGACCCCTTGTGCCAGCATTTTGCGACGGATGGAGTAGATTGACTTTGGACGGCCTTTGATGGTGTATTCTATGCCTTCATCGTCTAACGATTTTTTAAGCACGTCGGAGATGGAGGTGATATAGGCTTCCTGTTCTTCTTTGCTTTCTTTCATTTTGCTCACGATGTCGGCGTAAACCTCGGGTTCGGTGTATTTGAGGCCTAAATCTTCGAGCTTTGATTTGATGTTGTATAGCCCTAATCGATGGGCAAGGGGGGCATAGATGTAGAGTGTTTCTGACGCTATTTTGGCTTGTTTATAATCCACCATTGACTCCATGGTTTGCATGTTATGGAGGCGGTCTGCGAGTTTGATGAGTATTACGCGTACGTCATCGTTTAGTGTTAAGAGCATTTTGCGGAAGTTTTCCGCTTGCATGGATATTTCCTGGTCTGTTTTTACTTTCGCAATTTTGGTAAGGCCGTCGACAAGTTGTGCAATTTTTGGGTTGAACATTTTTTCGATTTCGTGGACGGTGATGGGGGAGTCTTCAACGACATCGTGCATGAGTGCTGCGGCGATTGCTGTGGCTCCAAGTCCGATTTCGGCGGCGACGATTTTAGCCACGGCAATGGGGTGGAAGATGTAGGCTTCTCCGGAACGGCGTCGTTGATCTTTATGGGCATCAACGGCAACATCAAACGCTTTTCGGATTATTTTTTTGTCTTCCGGGGTTAGGGTTTGGTAGCTGATGCGGAGTAACTCTTTGTATTCCTTAGCAATGGCTTTGTTTTCTTGTTCTATTTCGGTTTCTGTCATAGCGTTTTGTTCACTTACTAAAAGTAGGATAAAGTTTTGAATTGTGCAAATTGATTTTTTTGTTTTTCGAGTTGTAAGTTGTAAGTTGTGGGTTGTAAGTTGTTGGTTTGGGGTTAAGAAACGGGAGCGTACATGAGCGAAATGGCATCGTACACGAGCGAAACAGCAACGTACGTGAGCGAAAATGGAACGAACACGAGCGAAATGGCAACGAACGTGAGCGAAATGGTTATCGACGTGAGCGAAATAGGCATCGACGGAAGCGAAAATGGAATCGACGTTAGCGAAATGGTAACGTAAACGAGCGAAATTGGAGCGTACACGAGCGAAATTGGAACGTACGTTAGCGAAATGGCATCGTACACGAGCGAAAATGGAGCGTACGTGAGCGAAATTGGAACGTACACGAGCGAAAGGGGGTTTTACACGAGCGAAATGGCAACGTACATGAGCGAAATGGACATTTACACGAGCGAAATGGACATTAACACGAGCGAAATGGACATTAACACGAGCGAAATTGGGATTTACACTATAGTATAGTGTTTTGTTTGGGTTGTTTGTTGGTTTTAGATTTCTTTAGTTCTTTTGATTTTTTTGATTTTTTTAGAACACAGATTTAAAAAATTTGAGAAATTTACTTGTTACTATTTATGGTTTTGATTTTTTTAGTTCTTTTAGTTTTTTTAGTTTTTGATTTCATAAGTTTTTCTTTTGTTAAAACCTATTTTAGGATAAGTCATGATGCCTTCGAAGACCCAAACGTTCGCTTTGAAGACCAAACACTTCGCTTCAAAGAGCAAAGAGATGCCTTCAAAGACCAAAGAGAAGCCTTCAAAGAGCAAAGAGATGCCTTCAAAGAGCAAAGAGATGCCTTCAAAGAGCAAAGAGATGCCTTCAAAGACCAAAGAGAAGCCTTCAAAGACCAAACAGATGGCTTCAAAGAGCAAACAGATGCCTTCAAACACCAAAGAGATGGCTTCAAAGACCAAAGAGAAGCCTTCAAAGACCAAACAGATGGCTTCAAAGAGCAAACAGATGCCTTCAAATACCAAAGAGATGGCTTCAAATACCAAAGAGATGGCTTCAAAGAGCAAACAGATGCCTCCAAACACCAAAGAGATGGCTTCCTGCACCAAAGAGAAGCTTTCCGGAAGCAAAGAGAAGCTTTCCGGCACCAAAGAGATGCCTTCCGGTACAAAAAAGAAGCTTTCCGGAAGCAAAGAGAAGCTTTCCGGAAGCAAAAGAGAAGCTTTCCGGCACCAAAGAGAAGACTATTTGAATACCAATAAATTAAAAGTCCTTTTGATGATTTGTAAGAAAAAAATTAATACATTTGATTTAATTCAAAAAGTGAAACTAACCTTCGCCTAACAACCTGAATGGGTGTATAGACGAAGGTATATAATGCATATTTGCTAGTTATATGCAATTTTAACTACATTTCGGTTAAAACTAATGTAAAATTAGCATCGAAATGATAAAATTTTTATTAATTATAAGCCTTAAAAAATTATGAACAAAAATCGAATATTTAAAAATTTAAAAATCTGTTTAGTTTTAGCAAGTTTAACACTTTTGTTTTCATGTGAAAATGATAACATTCAAAAATCTTCCAAACATCAAAATAACATTGCAGAAATTGATGCAAAAGAACTAGCTTTAAGTTTATCTAAAGGGACTAATAGTATGAGCAGAGGAATTGACATTACAAAAACTATTATGGATGCTACAACATATAAAACAGAAAGCAATGAAAATGCATTTTATGCAATTAATTATAATGAAGGAGGATTTGTTGTAATTTCAGCCGATAATAGAATTAGTCCAATTTTAGCGTATTCTGACGATGGTAAATTTTCAAATAATACTGAAGAAATACCAGACTCAGTTATTTCTTGGATTGAAGAAGAAAAAGAAGCAATTGAATATGTAAAGGAAATGGAATTAACTCAAATGCCAGAAATAAAACTTGAATGGGACAGTGTTCAAAATTTATTACCAGCTCCTAATGGAGGTAATAATTGTAATGATACCTTTTACCAAAAAGATCCCTTAGTAAATACTATTTGGGCGCAAGGTGCTACTTATAACAATTTAATATCTTTAAATTGTTCAAATAGTTCTGGAGGCAAAGCACCGACTGGTTGTGTAGCTACTGCAATGGCTCAAGTGATGAAATATCATCAAAAACCAGTAAATTATAATTGGTCAAATATGCCATATAATTATGGAACTTCTGATACTCAATTATTAATGAAGAACATAGGTCTGGCGGTAGGAATGGATTATGGTTGTTCAAGTTCAGGAGCAGATACCACAACTGATGTTGCAAGTGCTTTTAATAACGATTTTAATTATCATGGTGCAACATATACCTGTAATTATAGTACAAGTATTATTACTCAACAATTAAATTTGAACAAGCCAGTTATTTTGAGAGGTGGTAGAAAAAGAAATGGAATAACTTGGCCATGGAATTATTATACTGGAGGGCATGCGTGGGTTTGCGACGGATATCAATCAATGATGATATATTTTAGAGATGATTCTGGAAACTGTACAGGTGGTGGAAATGGTTATTTATTTCTTCATATGAATTGGGGTTGGGGCGGATATTGTAACGGTTGGTACAATGCCCATAATTTTAATCCTGCTTCAAGCACTTTCAACTATAAAAGAGGAATTGTATACAATATAACCCCTAATTAATTATAATATGAAAAATTTAATTCTTTTAATAGGACTGTTAATATTTAATAGTTGCAGTACTGATAGTAATAAATCAAATGACGCTATAAACATAGATAATGGTGTGACAATTTTCTTGAAATCAATAGAAGGCAATAACTTGTTAAATACTACTAATTACAACTCCAATGCCTTTAAAATTTATTATAAAATTAACAATGAAAATATTGAAATAAATAATCCAAATAATGATTTTCCAAGAAATTTTTATATTAATAATGAAAGTAATCCGATTAGTATGAAATTATTTTTAAACCATTCCGTTACAGAAGAATATCCAATTACTCTAATTGAATGGAATAACAACGATACTGATACAATTAAAACATATTTTAGAAGAGGTATAGAAAATAATACCGATTATGAAATATGTGAGAAAATTTGGTTAAATGATGTTCTTATTTGGGATATAAGCACGGCAAATGGCTTAACAGAAAGAGAAATTACAATTTTAAAATAAACTACAAGTAATAGCAAGAGTTTCGTTGGGCTTGCAAAGCCAACAATGAAACTCCTGTTGAACGGAACCGATTACTGTCCGTCGACTATGGGGATTTCGATAAGCGTTTTGATTGCATTTTAAGAGGATGATTTGTCCTCTTTTTTTGTAGAGTAGTTTGCTTGGTTTTTATCGTGTTTTTCCGCCCTAGGCTCGGCAAAGAGTTCAGGATAAATGTCATCGCTTCATGAAATCTCCTCACTTTGTAGCAGGGTTTGTTTTTTAGTTTTCTGAAAACTACTATATTTACTTCATGATTAATTAAAATCGGTTCGTATGGAGGGTTTAGACGAACTGACCTTAGCGGTTATTTTAGAAAAATGACACAATGAACTACAACGACAAAAAATTCAGACCGATTAGCAACACTGAAAACGGAGAAACTTCAAACGAAACGCTGTTTCATTACAAGCAAGTTGGAAATATTCTTACTTCTGAATATTCTGGGGGAAAGATTAAATATGGACATTTAATTGGTTTGGTTGACCATTTAGGAAACATAGAAATGCGTTATCACCAAGTAAATGACCAAGACGAATTGATGACAGGAATTTGCAGTTCAAAACCGGAAATTCTTGAAAACGGAAAAATCCGTCTTCACGAAAATTGGGAATGGACTTCGGGAGATAAATCAAAAGGAACATCAACAATTGAAGAACAATAAACTAAAATACAATGGCACACGAACACCACTATAAACTAACTGCGGTATGGACAGGGAACAAAGGTGACGGAACTAAAAATATACGAACCTATGACCGCAGCCACACCGTTTCTATTCAAGGAAAGCCTGAATTATTTCTAACAACGGACAATCCTGCTGTTGGAGACAAATCAAAATTGAATCCCGAGGATTTATTGGTTACTGCTATTTCATCTTGCCATATGCTTTCCTACTTGTATGTATGTGCAATGGAAGGAGTTGTAATTACGGCTTATACCGACCATGCCATAGGTATTATGATTGAACAGGCAAGTGGTGGCGGAAGTTTCAAAGAAGTAACTTTGAATCCAATCTTTTATGTTGCAGACGAAAGTATGGTAGAAAAAGCTATCGAATTGCACCACAAAGCTCACGAAATATGTTACATAGCCAATTCTGTGAATTTTGAAGTAAAGTGTAATCCAACCTGCAAAGTAGAATAAATAATTAAATGAAAATTTGCATCCCCGCTCGGCAAAGAGTTCAGGATAAATGTCATCGCTCCTTGAACT
>NZ_PNJW01000050.1 GCF_013822155.1 Flavobacterium sp. | reverse complement strand
AATCATTCGGATCTAAACTTCCTAAAATGTTAGCATCATTTTCTGTTAAATCAAAAGGATTTCCACATTCCGTTAAATCAATAGGACTTTGGGTATCATCAGGATAAACAGTAACAGTAGCGGGACTGGAAACGGTATAAATTTGACCACATTGATTATAGGTTACCTCTGCTGTATAAGTAGTTGTTACTGTTGGACAAACTACAATATTAGTATTGGAACTAATTGGCACTCCATTTTCTAACCATTGAAAAGTAGTGGCTGATGGACCGTTTGGTGTAAAACGCCAAGCTTCATTAGTTGCTGTCCAATTCCCTACATTTCTACCGGGAGGAAAAAAAGCAATTGTACCCGCTTGGTTTTGAACTCCAATAACTCCTCCACCCGGAGGATTATTCCAAGTATTACAAGGAGTTCTGTTTTGAACATATACTTCGATGATATTCGAAATTTCATATAAAACCATTTGATATGTTTGTAAGCCAACAGTTTGTCCACAAGAAAACTGTCCAAAATGATAAAAATTAACAATTAATTTACGACAAGGGTAAGTTCCTTCTAATTTCCAACTGGCACTAATTTCTGGAGGAGAATTTTGTGGATCTGTATCCTGATAAACTCCATAAATAGCATTTCTTATTGGAAATCCAACATTAGGAATTGACATTCCTAATAAATTCCATGGACTAAATGTATTTGGTACTATAGAAGGATCAAATGAAATTGTACCATTTGAACCTACATGACATGTGGTATATAGATTATTAAAAAAACAAAAATTAAAGGGTAAAGTAATTGTATTTGACCATCTATCATCAATTGTCAAACTAATTTGATTATAACTTGGATCATTAAAAGAAGCTTGAGGACAATATTCAATTGAAGTAACCGCATAGGATGATGTAGAACCAAAATCTACATATTCTGCAGATAAATCAATACAAGTTCCCGGCTCACATGAAGGTGGAATATTAGGGTCTGTTACGTCAATTCCTCCGGTCAGTACTGTTGCACAACCATTGGCCTCCACCGTAAAAGTAACTGTTCCTGATAAAGGAGAAGAGCAACCTGTTGAAGGTAAAAATATACTTTGTAAAGAATAAATTGTCGTTACATTTAATATAGGGGATGGCCAAGAGGCTGTACCGGCAGCACTCAATAAAACATTATAACTAGCCCCAGTGCTAGATGTAAAAATAACAATTGCACCGGGTGTTCCTGTAAAAGTTATTGTACCTGAACTACCCGGACAAATAGTATCATCTGTCCCAAAAGTGGCATTAGCAATGCTTACTACAACAGATCTGGTTCTAGTACAGGTTACAGTGGAAGTAAAACTAATGTCATCAATGGCAAAGTCGTTCCCAGATGCGGTTATTACTCTATCAAAAATACAAATATCTGCTAGTGTAGCTGCACCGGAATTCCAAGTATAGGTATGTTGCACCCAACCGCAAGTTGTCGCCGGTGCAACATCGATTCCGACAGAAACACCATTAATTAGCACTTCGATATTGGCTGGATTTGGTGTGGCCACAGTTTGAATCCAATAGGAAAAAGTATAATTTTGACCTGCAGTAACCGGAATTTTTTGACACCATATTTTATCATTTCCGGCATTTGCAACAGAACCGTCGGCAACTAACATATTTCCAGTACCCGTGGTGTGGTCTGTACAAGTTGAAAATCCGGCAAACCACGCTTGCGGATTAGTTACGACACCATAAGCCCCTTGAATACCGGCTGGAATTGGAACAACAGGTGTGAAATATTGATATTCAGATGTAAAACCTATATTTCCTTGACTAAAATCCCCATTAAACACCAAATTTCTGGTGGTTGTTTCAGAAGAGGATACCGTATAAGTTGTTGTCGCAGTTGGGCTCACAGTAATTGAAGCTCCGGTAGTACTCGACATAGAAGGATCAACCGGAACAGCAGTCCAATTATAAGTAGTTCCTCCGGAAGCGGTTAACGTAGTTGATGTACCCGGACATATCGCTGTATTGGGTGAAATAGTCAAATTAGCGGGTTGGGTGATAATGATATTTGGTAAAGTTGCTGTAGTGGGCGTATTATCTGTTACGGAAATGGTATACGTTCCCGGGGGTAAGTTGCTAAAAATTCCGGTTGCATTGGTTTGATTTACGGGACCTGTAATGGAATAAGAAGTATAGGTTAATGATCCTCCTACTCCATACACAACAATTGAACCATTATTTGCTCCAAAACAAGTTGAATTTACGGCAGAATAAGTTACAGAAAGAGCTGCAAATGGTCGTAACGATATATCATCTATTGCAAAATCGTTACCAACCGCACTTTGATTCACATTAAAAAGTTCTAATCTTCTATATTGATTTCCGGCACCTGTCACTGTAAAATTATAAGAAACAGATTGCCACCCATTGACAGGAGCAGTCACCGTATAATTATTGCTGAAGGTAATTGTACCTCCATTCATTACTCTAAAACCAATTTCTGCTTGTGGGTTAGTGTTATTAATTGAACGAACAAAGTACTTAAATGTATACGTTTGTCCACCTTGCAAAGTCACATCACCATTGGTTTTCCAAAAAATTTCAGATTGTCCTGAAGCTCCATCACACACCATCATGAGTCCGGTTCCGGTGGTATGATCGCCAGAATTTACGAAATTATTAGTATTCATTACAAACGGGTTTGCAATGATGGCATAATCTCTAGGCGAACTATTTGGTTGACCACCACCCGGATTTGTGTTAAAATAATCGGACTGAAAACCAACCCCATTACCACTTTCAAAACTTCCATTTGCAATCAAATTTTGCGAATGTAAGTTATTGATTAAAAGACAACTAATAAATGCTAATAGTATTCTTGGACTCATGCTATGGAAATTTTAAGGTTGGAAATTTACATAAAATTAGCTAATAATTATCTTAAAAATTAGAATTTTTACTAATCGCAATAAGTCGTCGTAAGATTTCTGCTTTTTGTTTATCTTTGCAACCTTGTAAGCAATTATAAATTTATAATCAAACCGATGATTAATACCGATACTTTTTCTGACGAATTGGGAGACAACCACATAGGAACATCAGCAGAAAATCCGATACGAAAAGACGCTTTTGACTTAACTGATGATCAAAAAATTGAACTCATTAAAAAAGATGTTGCCAGTATTTTGACAACTTTAGGAATGGATCTTACCGATGACAGCATGAAAGGCACTCCAAACAGAGTTGCTAAAATGTTTGTAAAAGAAATTTTTGGTGGTTTAAATCCATTAAAAAAACCCAGCACTTCTACCTTTGAGAATGGTTATAAATATGGTGAAATGTTAGTTGAAAAAAACATTACCGTTTATTCTACCTGTGAACATCATTTATTACCCATCGTAGGAAGAGCTCATGTGGCCTATATTTCAAGTGGAAAAGTAATTGGGTTATCCAAAATGAATCGAATCGTTGATTATTTTGCTAAAAGACCACAAGTTCAAGAACGTTTAACGATGCAGATTGTCCAAGAGTTGCAAAAAGCACTCAACACCGAAGATGTAGCCTGTGTGATTGATGCCAAACATTTATGTGTAAATTCCAGAGGAATTCGTGATATTGAAAGTAGTACAGTTACTTCTGAATTTGGAGGTAAGTTTAAAGAGGATAAAGTTAGAAGAGAGTTTTTAGATTATATAAAGTTAGAGACTAAGTTTTAGAAAGAAGAAAGAATAGAAATGAAATTATACGAAAATCAGACCTTAAAAATATACAATTCACTTTCAGGTGAAAAAGAAGTATTTACCCCTATTCACCAAGGAAATGTAGGCATGTATGTTTGTGGGCCAACTGTTTACAGCAATGTACATTTGGGAAATGTTCGAACATTTATGAGTTTTGATGTAATTTATCGCTATTTACTTCATTTAGGTTACAAAGTTCGGTATGTTAGAAATATCACTGATGCCGGACATTTAGAAAATGATGCGGAAGAAGGTGAAGACAGGATTGCCAAAAAAGCAAGAATTGAGCAATTGGAACCCATGGAAATTGTGCAACGTTATACGGTAGATTTTCATAACATTTTACATACGTTGAATTTTTTACCACCAAGTATCGAACCGACAGCCACAGGTCATATCATTGAACAACAAGAAATTATTAAAAAAATAATCGAAAATGGATTTGCCTACGAGGCAAATGGTTCCGTTTATTTTGATGTAGTCAAATTCAATGAAACAAATCATTACGGCAAATTAAGCGGTAGAAATATTGAAGATATGATTGCGAACACCCGTGATTTAGATGGTGTTTCCGATAAAAAAAACCCGCAGGATTTTGCCTTGTGGAAAAAAGCAGAACCACAACATATCATGCGTTGGCCTTCTCCCTGGGGAATTGGTTTTCCGGGTTGGCATTTGGAATGTACTGCCATGAGTACAAAATATCTTGGTGAAACATTTGATATACACGGTGGCGGAATGGATTTAAAATTCCCGCATCATGAGTGTGAAATTGCTCAAAATGAAGCTTGTACAGGACATAGTCCGGTTAATTTTTGGATGCATGCTAATATGTTGATTTTAAATGGTAAAAAAATGGCCAAATCAACCGGAAATTTTATTTTACCCAATGAAATATTTACGGGAGAAAATGAAATTCTAAGCAAAGCTTTTTCTCCAAATGTGGCTCGCTTTTTTATGCTTCAGGCACATTACAGAAGTATATTAGATTTTTCTAATGATGCTATTTTGGGTTCTGAAAAAGGATTCAATCGATTAATGGAAGGAATGGAATTGCTTAAAAATTTATCTGCAAGTTCAAGTTCAACTTTGGACATTTCCGCTTGGAAAAAAAGTTGTTATGATGCCATGAATGACGATTTTAATACACCTATATTAATTGCACAATTATTTGAAGGCATTCGCTTTGTCAATTTGGTAAACGATGGAAAAGAAACGTTAACTGCCGCTGATATTCAAAATTTGACTTCTACTCTTCATGCCTTTGTTTATGATGTATTAGGTATTTCTGATGAAAAAAGCTGTAATGATAACATTGACAAGCTCGAAGGTGTTGTGAATTTAATGATTCAAATGCGAATGGAAGCTCGTGCCAATAAAAACTTTGCTTTATCTGATCAAATTCGAGATCAATTGTTAGCCATAGGAATTCAGTTGAAAGATGGAAAAGAAGGAACTAGTTTTAGCGTGAATTAATTAAGTTGATTAGGTTTCGAATTGAAATAAATCTATTATGTTAAAAAAAATAATTCGTTTCCCTTTTATTTTTTTGATTCGTTTTTACCAAGTGGTCATTTCTCCATTGACCCCTGCAACTTGTCGTTTTGAACCTACTTGTTCCAGTTATTCTCATGAAGCAATTGTTAAACATGGCGTAATAAAAGGAATTTGGCTTGCTGTAAAACGCATTTCAAAATGTCATCCATGGGGAAAAAGTGGTTATGACCCTGTACCTTAACTCCTACTTTTAAGAATTTATTAGCGTATTCAAATTGCAATTTGTAATTTATTCGTTTACATTTACATTAAATATTACGTCGCTATGGTAACCCAATTTTTAAGTTTTGTTTGGAATCCTTCGGAAGGTTTTGAAATCGGTTCGTTTACAGTTCGTTTTTACAGTTTAATGTTCGTGATTGCTTTTGGCCTAGGATGGTACGTCATGAAATATATTTTCATCAGAGAAAATGAACCCTTAGAAAAATTAGACAGTCTATTTATATATACCGTTATTGCTACATTAATTGGTGCTCGATTAGGACATGTTATTTTTTATCAGCCCGAATTATTCAGAGAAGATCCATTAAGCATTTTTCTACCCATCCGGACAAAACCAAGTTTTGAATTTACCGGATTTTCAGGATTAGCCAGTCATGGTGCAGCCATTGCAATCATTCTTTTTATGATATATTTTAGTAAAAAAATCATGCATAAATCCCTACTTTGGGTTTTAGACAGAGTTGTTATTCCGGTTGCCAGTGGGGCTGTTTTTGTTAGATTAGGAAATTTTTTCAATTCTGAGATAGTTGGTCATGAAACAACTTCTTCTTTTGGAATTAAATTTGTTCAAGATTTTTATTCTAAGAGACAAGCGGTAGAAAATACACAAATTGCTAATCCGAAAGAAGCATATAAAGCCATTGTTGAAAACCCACAATTTTCAAATTTATTGGAGGCTGTTCCTGCTAAACATCCATCCCAATTGTATGAAGCTTTCTTTTATGTTTTTGTTTTTCTAATTTTATTTTTTATGTATTGGAAAACTGATGCCCGTAAAAAGGAAGGGCTTATTTTCGGAACCTTTATGGTATTACTTTGGTCCGTTCGTTTTGGGGTAGAATATTTAAAAGAAAGCCAAGGAGGTTTTGAAACTTATCCCCTTTTTAATGCCTTAACAACTGGTCAATGGCTTAGTATACCCTTTATATTGATAGGTTTCTATTTTATTTTTAGACCGAAGAAAGTGTAATTAAATACAATTTTATTTATAACCCGGCTTATGTCGGGTTTTTTTATTCTATTTAGAGAAACAAAATATAGGCTATAGTTTAGACAGTATTTTCTTCTATTTAAACAAAGAAAATGTAATCATATAAGAACTAAATTCTACTTGCCTATAATCAAGGTTAAGCTACTAATAATAATATCTACAAAGGCTTAAATTCATTATCTAAACAGTATTCTATCATCAAATTACATTAGATTTCCTAAATATAAATTTAGTAATATATAGAAACAAAAAACCAGACTTAAAGCCTGGTTTTTGTTTAATTATAATAGAAAATAATTATTTCTTTTCAACTTCTTTAAATGCATCTTTTCTAGCATCTTGTTTATTGATGGTATCCGCCATAATTGGAGTTGCAATAAACAAAGAAGAATAAGTACCTACTAAGATACCCACTAAGATTGCAAATACAAATCCACGAATGGTTTCACCACCTAAAATAAAGATAGCAAACAATACAATTAATGTTGTTAAAGAGGTGTTCACCGTTCTACTTAAAGTTGTGTTTAACGCTTTATTTACCACATCATTAAAAGTACCTTTTACATCTTTACCTAAATATTCACGTACACGGTCAAATACAATTACAGTATCATTTAATGAGTAACCGATTACGGTTAGAATTGCTGCAATAAAGGCTTGGTCAATTTCCATGTTAAAGGGCAATACTTTCCAAAATAACGAGTAAACACCTAATACAATAATAACGTCATGGAAAACAGCTAAAACCGCTCCTAAAGAGAACTGCCATTTTCTAAAACTAATCAATAAATAAAGAAATACAATAAACAACGAACCTAATACTGCCCAATATGAATTTGTTTTAATATCCTCTGCAACTGTTGGACCCACTTTAGATGCTTGTAATATTCCAAATTGTTTTCCTTCTGAATTTGTTACAAAATCTTCATAACTTGTTTTTGGAAAATACGATTTTAAACCCTCAAATAATTTTTCATTTACTTCCTTATCTACGCCTTCACTCTCTTCATTAACTTTATACTTAGTAGTAATTTTTAACTGATTACCGGTTCCGAAAGTTTTAGCTTCTACATTAGTACCAAAAGTTTTAGTTAAAGCAGCACTCACTTCACTAGCAACTACTTCTTTTTCAAAACGAACTTGGAATGTTCTACCTCCTACAAAGTCAACCCCTTGATTCAATCCATTTACGAAAAATAAAGAAACAAGTGATATAATTACTAATACACTTGAAATACCATAAGCAAGTTTCTTATTAGCCAAGAAATTAACATTCATATTTTTAAACCAATTGTGTGACATTGGCGTTGAAAATGTAAGTAAATGATTTTTACGAACACTCCAATCTAAAAATATTCTTGTAATAAAAATGGCTGTAAACAATGAAGTTCCAATACCTATTAATAAAGTAGTTGCAAATCCTTTGATTGGACCTGTTCCGAAAACCAATAAAATCAAAGCAGTCAATGCTGTTGTGATATTAGCATCAAAAATTGAAGACATAGCTCCAGTCCAAGTATATGAATAGTTTACAGCTTCTTCAACAGTTTTACCTGCATCTAATTCTTCTTTGGCTCGTTCAAAGATAATTACGTTAGCATCCACGGCCATACCAATGGTTAACACGATACCGGCAATACCAGGCAATGTTAAAACTGCTCCTAAACTAGCTAAAATACCAAATATGAAAAGAATATTTACTAATAATGAAATATTGGCATAAATACCTGATTTACCATAGTATAAAATCATCCATAAAACTACTGAAAGCATTCCAATAAGAAATGACAACATTCCATTATCAATAGCCTCTTGACCTAAGGAAGGTCCAACCACATCAGATTGAACGATATCTGCTTTAGCCGGTAATTTACCAGCTCTTAAAACGTTTGATAAATCTTTAGTTTCATCAATGGTGAAATTACCTGAAATTTCAGAACGTCCACCCGCAATTGGTCCTGTAGAAACCCCAGGAGCAGAATAAACGATGTTATCTAATACAATGGCGATATTACTTTTTTGAGTAAAAGCTTTTCCTGTCAATTCTTCCCATTGTTTAGCTCCTTTACCGTTCATTTGCATGGTTACAGAAGGTTTTCCGAATTGGTCAAAAGAATCACGAGCATCAATTACAACTCCACCACTAATTGGAGCTTGGTTTGTACGGTCAGTTTTTAAAGCATATAATTCAACCGCTTCTACTTTTTCTTTCTTCTCGTTATCAACTGTTGTTGGTTTTCCCCAAACAAAACGAGCATAACGCAATTCAGGAGTCAACAAAGCTTTGCTGCTGTCTCTTTTTAAATAACCATTAATTTTAGCTGTATCTTTTGGTGAAAAATAGCCTAAAACCGGGCCACCACCATACGACAACATTTTATCAAATAAAGGATTATTTCCTTTTGTATTGGCTAATGAATCTTTGGCAGTATCTGTTAATAAAGAGTCAATTCCTGTAGAAGTTTTTTCTTTTACATCAACTTTAACTTCTGTTGCTTTTAAGGCTTCGTTTACTGAACCCAAATATTGACCAACTTCTTCAAATTTGAAAGTTTCCCAAAATTCTAATTGAGCTGTACTTTGCAATAATTTTTTAATACGATCAACATCTTTAGCACCCGGTAATTCCACAAGAATTCTTCCAGATTCTCCAAGTTGCTGAATATTTGGTTGAGTAACCCCAAATTTATCGATACGTTTTCTAAGCACTTCAAAAGCACTTAAGACCGATTCATTTACTTTTCTTTTGATAACTGCTTTAACTTCATTATCAGTCATTTTCAAATTAATTTCACCATCTAAATTCTTATTAAAGAAAATATCAGGAGAAGATAATTTTACTTTTCCTTTCGATTCAGCATCAAAAGCTTCGAAAAAAGCATCTAAATAGGTTTGATTTCCTTTTTGATTTCTTGTTGCATCAGCTAAAGCTTTATTAAAAGTTGGATCTTGCGAGTTATTTGCTAATCCGCTCAAAATATCTTTAACAGAAATTTGAAGAATTACATTAATTCCTCCTTCAAGGTCAAGCCCTTTATTGATTTGTTTGTCTTTAACTTCATTATAGGTATAGTCTGTAAATCCTAAGCTAAATACTTTTTCTCTACCAATAGAGTCTAAATATTTTACTTCTTTCAAAACATCATCACCTGCAAATGCTTTTGCATCATCTTTAACCTTATTGGCTACAAACGTGAATGAAAGTTGGTAAATACATACCAATGCAAATAAAATTGCGAAAAATTTAATAAGTCCTTTACTCTGCATTATTACTTGAATTAATTAATTTTTGTTGGTTATGGTTTTGATTTACAATACAAAAGAAAACAAGACAGTTCTTTCGATTTTATAAAACGTGCAAATATATAATTATGAATAGGATTAACCAATTAATTTGTGCATTAATCTCAAAAAAAAGACTGCAAAAATGCAGTCTCTTTAAATCTATGTTTAAAAAGTTAGGCTAAAACTGATTTTAAATCACCATTCATTGCTCTAACTGCGTCTGCACTTTTAGCAAATTTAGCTTTTTCATCCTCGTTTAGTTTAATATCAACGATTTTTTCAACTCCATTTTTACCTATAATACAAGGTACTCCGATACAAATATCGCTTTGACCATATTCTCCTTCTAAAAATACTGAACAAGGAATCATTTTCTTTTGGTCATTTAATATACTATCAACTAAATAGGCAACAGAAGCTCCCGGTGCATACCATGCTGATGTTCCCAAAAGAGCTGTTAACGTTGCTCCTCCTACCATAGTATCGGCTGCAACTTTTGTTAATTCGTCTTCAGATAAAAATTCTGAAACTGGTACTCCATTATAAGCAGCCAAACGAGTTAACGGAATCATAGTTGTATCGCCATGTCCTCCAATAACCATTCCTGACACATCATTTGCAGGTTTGTTCAAAGCTTGAGATAAATAACATTTGAAACGTGAACTATCTAAAGCTCCACCCATTCCGATTATTCTATTTTTAGGTAAGCCGGTTGCTTTTAACGTTAAATATGTCATAGTATCCATTGGATTAGAAACAACCACAACGATTGCATTAGGTGAATGTTGTAGTAAACTTTCTGCCACAGTTTTCACGATTCCTGCATTAATTCCAATTAATTCTTCACGAGTCATACCCGGTTTACGGGGAATTCCTGAAGTAATCACAACCACATCACTTCCCGCAGTTTTTGAATAATCATTTGTGCTTCCGGATACTTTTGTATTAAACCCTAAAGTTGTTTGGGTTTGCATAATATCTAACGCTTTTCCTTCAGCAAAACCTTCTCTGATATCTAACAATACAATTTCGCTGGCAATTCTTCTGTAAGCAATCGCATCGGCACATGTTGCACCAACATTTCCTGCTCCTACAATGGTAACTTTCATTTTTTTAATTTTTAAATAGTTATGATTTAAGCATCAATTTTTGCATATACTGCATTTTTCTCAATAAATTCTCTTCTTGGCGGAACCTCATCTCCCATTAACATTGAGAAAATTCTATCAGCTTCCGCTAAACTGTCTATAGTTATTTGACGTAAAGTTCTGAAGTTAGGATTCAATGTAGTGTCCCAAAGTTGTTCCGCATTCATTTCTCCCAAACCTTTATATCGTTGTATCGCTGCAGAACCTCCTAATTTCAAGTTAATCATATCACGTTGATCATCATTCCACGCATATTCCTTTTTATTTCCTTTTTTTACTAAATATAAAGGAGGTGTAGCAATATAAACATGTCCTTCCTCAATTAATTCTTTCATAAAACGGAAGAAGAATGTTAAAATCAAAGTAGAAATGTGACTACCATCCACATCGGCATCACACATGATGACTACTTTGTGGTATCTTAACTTTTCTAAGTTTAATGCTTTTGAATCTTCCGCAGTTCCGATAGTAACACCTAAAGCGGTGAAAATATTACGAATCTCCTCGTTTTCAAAAACTTTATGGTGCATGGCTTTCTCAACATTCAAAATCTTACCACGGAGCGGTAAAATCGCTTGAAATGCTCTGTCTCGACCTTGTTTGGCCGTTCCACCTGCCGAATCACCCTCGACTAAGAAAATTTCACATTTTTCAGGATCTTGTTCAGAACAATCGGAAAGTTTTCCCGGTAATCCACCGCCTCCTAAAACAGTTTTACGCTGCACCATTTCACGAGCTTTTTTCGCCGCGTGACGTGCTTGTGCTGCCAAAATTACTTTTTGAACAATAATTCTGGCATCATTTGGATTTTCTTCCAAATAATTTTCTAACATTTCTGCCACCGATTGACTAACCGGAGAAACTACTTCACGGTTACCTAATTTGGTTTTCGTTTGACCCTCAAATTGTGGCTCTTGAACTTTTACAGAAATAATTGCAGTTAATCCTTCACGGAAATCATCTCCGGAAATTTCAAACTTTAATTTATCCAATAAACCTGAACTGTCAGCATATTTTTTTAAGGTTCGCGTTAATCCCATTCGGAAACCTTGTAAGTGAGTACCTCCTTCGTGTGTGTTGATGTTGTTTACGTACGAAAAAATATTCTCAGAATAACTGGTATTGTAAACCAACGCCACCTCAACCGGAATCTCTCCTTTTTCATTGTCCATGCTAATCACGTGCGAAATGATTGGCTCTCTGTTTCCATCTAAGAATCGAACAAACTCTTTTAATCCTTCTTTTGAATGGAAAGTTTCTGTTATTAATTCTCCTTTTTCATCTAAATGTCTTCTGTCACACATTGTAATTGTGATGCCTTTATTCAAAAAAGACAACTCTCGCATACGTGCGGCCAAAGTATCATATGAAAATTCAATAGTTTGCGTAAAAATAGAGGTGTCAGGTCTGAATGTAACCATCGTTCCGCGTTTGGTCGTTTCACCAATTTGCTTCACTGGATACATTGCTTTTCCGCGTTCGTATTCTTGTTCGTAAATTTTTCCATCTCTGAAAACGGTAGCTCTCAAATGATCAGAAAGTGCATTTACACATGAAACCCCAACACCGTGTAGTCCACCGGACACTTTATAAGAATCTTTATCGAACTTACCTCCTGCTCCAATTTTGGTCATAACCACCTCTAAAGCAGAAACACCTTCTTTCTTGTGCATGTCAACCGGAATACCCCGGCCATTATCTTCTACAGAAACTGAATTATCTTCGTTTATAAAAACTGTAATGGTATCACAATGTCCCGCTAACGCCTCATCGATGGAGTTATCTACTACTTCATAAACCAAGTGATGTAAACCTCTAACTCCTGTATCGCCAATGTACATAGAAGGACGCATTCTCACATGCTCCATTCCTTCCAGGGCTTGAATACTATCTGCTGAATAACTATTCTTTTTGATTTCTTCGCTCATATAAATTTAATGCTAAAATGTATTTTTTGAATAACACGCAAATATACGGATTGGCAAGGGATTTTCTATAAAAACACATTGGCAAAGTGGATAAGTTATTAACAATATGTTGATTTTTTATTAAAAAAGAGAACTATTTATTATAGTATTTTTTTAACAAAACAGACCTAATTCTTAACCAATTGCCATAAAAAAAGCGTCCCCACTAATAAGGACGCCTTTCACAAACAAACTAAACTTCTTTAAACTATTTTAAACAGGAATATCAATTTTTGCAATGGTAGTATCTGCCTGAACGTGAGCCGCATTAGCTCTTCCGCTTGGGTCTTGGTTTTCTTGCCATTTCGGAATCCATTTACGCACCGTTTGAGCTGCCGCAACTTGAGGAAAATGTTTATGAAAAATACTTCTGTAAAAATAAGCCTCTTTCGTTAGCGGGGTATTGTATGGATAAGTTTCTTCTGCTCTCTCTAACTGTTCATCGGTTACTTGACTGGAACAATATTCTATTAATGTATCTATCCAATTATAGCCTACTCCATCTGAAAACTGCTCTTTTTGACGCCAAAGAACTTCACTTGGCAAATAGGGTTGCTCCGGAGTGTCAAACGCTTTTCGAAGAATGTATTTTTCAACCCCATCATAGGTTTGTGGCATTTTTTCTTCCGGTTTGATTTTAATTGCCAATTCCAAAAATGCTTTATCTAAGAAAGGAACTCGTGCTTCTAGACCGTGAGCCATGGTTGATTTATCTGCACGTAATAAATCAGCTGTAAATAGCTTTTGCACACGTTCTATTGTTTCTTTTTGGAAATCTTCTACTGAAGGTGCATTTCTAAAATATAAATAGCCTCCAAAAATTTCATCGGCTCCTTCACCGGAAAGCACCACTTTGATTCCTTTTTCTGTAATGGCTTTAGATAAAAAGTACATTGGCGTACTTGCTCGAACCGATGTTACATCATAGGTTTCAAGATGCCAAATTAATTTGTCTAAAATCTCGATTCCTTGTTCAATGGTGAAATGTATTTCATGGTGTTGAGTTCCTAAAAATTCAGCCACTTTACGAGCTGCTTTCGCATCAGGAGCTTCCGCATCTAGCCCAATTGAAAAGGAATGAAGTGTTTTACCCATTTCTTTCATATAACGGGAGGCAATTGATGAAGTTAAAGAAGAATCTAAGCCTCCTGAAAGTAAAACACCAATAGGCACATCACTCATTAATCGCTTACGAACACCTTCAGATAAAGTTTCACGAATGGCTTTTAAATCCAATTCTTCCACAGCTAAGGTTTCATCTTCCCATTTAGGTTGATAGTATTTTACAAATCCTGTTTCAGGAGTGTAATAATGTCCCGGAGGAAAAGTTGAAAATGTTTTACATTGATCAGCAATTGATTTCATTTCAGAAGAAAAATACATTCTTCCTCTTTCGTCCAGACCGTAATAAAGTGGTTTTACACCCAGTGGATCACGGCCGGCTATGTAATCGTCGCCATCAATCACAACAAAAGCAAACATTCCATCGAGCATATCACAAAAATCATAACCAAATTTTTCATATAAATGCACAATCACTTCCGAATCGGATGTTGTTCTGAATTTGTGGTCTTTTAAAATTCCGTCTCTTAATTTTTGATGATTATAGATTTCACCATTGTGTATCATCCAAGCGGTAGAAGAACCTTGAATGGGTTGTTTTCCGGTATGCAAGTCGATGATTGATAAACGTTCATGGGCTAAAATATGTCCGTTTTCGGTTACATGAATATCACTTTCATCCGGACCGCGATGAGACATTCTTTTTGATAATACTTTAACTACTTCTTCATCTTTTCCTTTTCCGATAATGGCTAGTATTCCACACATAACTTTTGCTTTTCTAATTTTACTTAATATGATGAAGCAAAAATCAATATTATATACACAATTGTAAACACATTTTGTGTTATTGGTTATATAATTAAACTAATTAGTTTTATTTACAGCAAATATGAAACTAAAAACTATGAAATTATGAAATGCAAATTACAAATTATAAAAATCTTATTCAATGCTTTGAATTAGGTAATCAATTTGGTTGACAGTGATGATGTCATTCAACTCGGCACCCAACATTTTTTGAGCTAAAGGAGCTTCCGGAGAAACAGCAAAAATGTTTTTTCCTTCTATTTCAATTTTTGGTAGACTGACGGAGATTAAAAAGTAAGTTTCATTTGCTGAAACCAAGCTTCCTAAAATTACCTGATTGGACACGATGGAGTAATCGATTTTAAGAAACTTACTTTGTATGTCTACTACTTCCTGTAGTTTCCGGTTTAATTTTTCCTGCTCCAAATGCATCATAGCCAAACCTGTTTCGTGTTTGTCACCGGCAGAACCTTTGGCATCATTCAAAGAATCTTCGGTTAAATCTACAATCATTTCGCGTAAAGTATTGACGCGTTCGTTTAGGTAATGATTGTAATAATGGATGATTTGTTGTTTCATTTATGGGTACTAAGATCCTGAGGTACTAAGGTGCTAAGGTTTTAAAGGTAATATTTTACCTATATACCTTAATCCCCTTTTTTAAAAATCAAATTTGTAGTTAGCTCCTAACACAACTTGAAATTGTTGAGCAGGATAATTCATCCATTTTTCATAGGATTGATTGAACATGTTATTCATTCTTAAAAAGAACGTTAATCGTTCATTGAATTTATAACCTACGTGAGCATTAACATCAAAATAGCTTTTTAATGTAATTGTGGTGAAATCATAAAACGCAGGATCGATGACTCCTGGAGCAATCATTTGGTCTTTTCTTTCACCGACGAAGAATAAACTGGCTCCGGCATACCACTTTTCAGTAATCGTTAAATCAAGGTTTGCATTTAGGGTTATGGAAGGCAGATTCCATGCTTCTAACTCATTACTGGTTGAAAAACTGCTGAAGGTTCCTTGTATTCCGGCGGAGATGTTTTTAGAGAAGTCTGCTTTTAATTCGCCAAAGAAACTAACTGTTCGCATATCGTCATAAATGACGTCAAAGGAGTTACCGAACTGGTAGCCTTTTGCCGTAATTTCTAAGTCAGGGGTTGTGGCGTTTGGGAAAGGATTATTTCTAAACAGTGCTCTCCCCTTTTCTTGCATGAAGGAACCACGTACATTGTAACTCACATTACCGGCCAGCTTACCTTTTAATCCGGCAAAGATGTCGTAAGGTCTATCAGTAGGAACAACAAAAATTGTGGGAGACAAAAAAGGGTTTTCGTTTGTGAACTCTCTGTAACTGTTTTGTTGTAAGGTTCCTTCTGCCCCTGCATATAAAATCATCAAGTCGCCAACGATTTTATAGGATGCAGAAATGTTTGGATAAACAAAAAACTTGCTGTCACTGTTTTCTAAATCGGCACTATAGAAAAGGGAGATTCCTATGTTTAGGGATAAATCATCTTGGTTTAATGTGACGGATGGATTTAACCCGAAATTAGTAAACCCGTATTTGTATCCACCGTTGTTAAAATAGTCTTGGTCGAAACTTCCGGCTACATAATCAACGATTACATTGGTTTTGATGGCAAATTCATTGATGTCTACCACAAAAGATGGTTTTACGTAAAACCGATTTTCTGCAGAACCGTTATCATCCCAAAAGCGATTGAACTTCATAGTTGCTCCGGTGAAGAAACTATCTTCAAAACCTATTTTTCCTCCTAAATAAGCGTTGTGAAACATGTGGTCAGGAGCGATTTGAGCATAGAAGGCCGCATCTTGGTTGAAATAGGCTTGGTTGATTCCGTACCAGTTGTAGATTTGATTTTGATATCCTAAATCTAGATTCCAATTGTAGCTGCGTTGTTGACTTCCATAGGTTAAATCAAGGGAAGTGTTGTAGAAACTATCGTCTAAAACAAGTTCTTTTATTCCGCCTTGTGAGGAATGATGGCGAAACATACCACCAATGTAATCAGTGCTGCTGATGTTTTCGGTGATAAACAACTCACCGAGTACTCTTCCGTAATTTCCGAAGCCAAGTGTGGCGTAATTACTGTAGAGCTTGTCTCTTTTTGCTTTGTCGACAGCGGCTGCTTTTCCTTTTGCGGGCGTGAATGTGGAGGCTACGGGAAAAGAAAATATATTGTATTGCACATTTTCTTTCTTCGTTATCTCATCGTCGTTGAGGGAGGGTGTTTCTTTTACTTTAAAGGCATCGGAGATAGTGGCGGTATAGGGTTTTACTACATTCACTACTTCGGTACCGATGTTTTCATCCTTCTTTTGCGAATAACCCAACAGACTACCCAAAAGAAACAGTGCCGTGATTGATTTATATAGATTTGAACTCTTCATATCGTTTATTTTTTGTGGTATATATTAGTTTTGGATGGATGAATTTCGTTTTGATTCTTCCGCTTTGATGATGTCCAGCTCCTTTTGTGCTTCTTCTATGACATCCGTATAGTCGGTGAAGTTACTAATGACACTTTCAAGGATGTATGTTGCTTGGAAGCTGTCTTTCAAGGCATAAAAGTTTTTTGCCATCAAGACAAGTCCTTTCGCTCCAAAGTATTTGTAACCAGAATAGTCTTTTGTAAGTTTCTGTATGGCCACATTTGATGGTTCATACTTTGCTTCTTTGTTTTTGAAGTAGGCATCGTAATAAAGAGCTTCTGCCGCTAACTCGCCTTTTGCAATTAATTGCAGTTTAGCATAAGCCGCTTTTGCCTTGCCTTCGTCATTTGTTTTGATGGCGGAACGAGCAATGATGATTTGTGCATCACTTTTGATTCTATCGTCTACTTTTGGGTTTGCTCCTACTTTATCTGCATAGATAACCGCGTTCGTATAGTCTTTTTGTTCGTAATATGATTTCATCAAGTTCGATTGAGCGAAGGTGATGTTTTGAGGGAAATCAGCTTCGGTTTCTAATCGTTTCAAAGCAGGGATTGCTTTGGCGTAATCTTTTTTCTTTAAATGAATTTCAGTTAAACGGGCTAAACTTTGCTCGGTAAATTCGCTTCTTGGTTTAGAAACAACGTATTCATAGTTTGGAATAGCGTTGTTTTCCAGCCCATCAGCAAAGTAAAGTTGAGCTAAGTAGAAGTTTGCGTTTAAGGCATGGATGCCGTTTGGAAATTTAGTTACGTAATTACTAAACCCGGCGATGGCTCCTTTTGCATTGTTTTGTAAATATTGTTTTTCGGCCGATTCATAGGAAGTATTGTCTAGGTCTGCGTCGGTAACTTCAACGAAGTCTAGGGTTTTTACCCAATCTGCATAATCGCTTACGTTGCCTGTGTCTACATATATTTGGCGAGCGGTTGTGACGGCTTCCATTGCTTCTGGAGTTCGAGGATAATCAGCCGCTACTTTTTTCAGTTTTGTAATTGCTAATTGGGGTTTGTTGTCATTGTAGTATATCAATCCCTGACGTAAAATGGCTTTTGCGGCAAAGGAGCCGTTTTTGTATTCATTGATTAACTGGTCATAGGTTTTGATTGCCAACTCTGTTTTATTTTGATTGGTATAGGTGTTTCCTAATTCGAAAAGGGCATCATCGCGGTATTGTGATTTAGGATAGCTTTTGAGGAAGGTGTTTAGGTCTTCGATTTTCTTGTCATTTTTGTTGACGAAGCCATAACTTAATGCTTTTTGATAGGAGGCATAATCAGCATCGACTCCTTTTAGTTCGATGGCTTTGTTATAGGCTTCTAATGCCGGCCAATATTTTGAGGATACGAAATAACAATCGCCCATTCGAAGGTAACTGTCGTTTAGGCGGACTTTATCGTCTTTCGATGCGTCGATATAGCTTTGAAAACGAGTGGCTGCTTGTTCGTATTCTTTCAATTTAAAGTGGGCATACCCAATATTATAATTGATGTTTTTGAATTCGGGGGTTGTTTTTGCTTCAGGGTAACCGAGGAACTGTTTGAAGGTTATCAAGGCTTCGGTAAAGTTGTCGAGAACATATTCTGTTTCGCCTTTCCAGAAGGTTGCCCGTGCGGTGAACTTGGCATCGCGAGGTTCAGCAATGGATTTTTTGAACATTTTCATGGCTTCGTTAAAGTCGCCATCCGTGTAGAGTTCTAACCCGCGGTAAAAAGTTACCTTTTGATAGGCTTGTTTGTTTGAGAAGCTTTTATTCTTTTCGATTAACTCTAGAGCTCCTTTGTAGTTTTTAGAAGTGATGAAGGAACTGATTAAGAGTGTTTCGATTTCGGGTTTGTTGGGGTTGCTTGGGTATTTTTCGAGAAAGGCGGTTAACACTCCGGGAATTGTTTGGTATGAATTGCCTATTTCGTAGCTTAATTTTGCATAGTTCAGGAAGGCATCTTCTTGAATTTTGGCATCAAATTGCATCTCAGAGGCGTTTTTGAAGGCGTTGAGGGCTTGTTGCTTTTTGTCGGTTTTGAGGTAGCTTTCGCCAAGGTGATAGTAGGCATTTTGGGCTACGGCATCGTTTCCGTTGATGATTTTGTTGAACTGTGCAATGGCGTTTTCATAGTCGGCTTGTTTGTAATAGGAATAGCCGAAGAGGTAAAGGTCAGTGTTGCTCCATTTTCCTTTTTTGCCTTTGTATTCTTTGAGGTATGGTATGGCTTTGTCGTATTGTTTGAGGTTGAAATAGCTTTCGCCAATGATTTTATTGAGTTCTGATTTTTCGCCTGCGTCGCTTTTTGCCATGGCGGCAGTCCCTAAGTCGATTGCTTTTTGAAAGTTTCCTAACTTAAAGTTCATGTCGGCTTGGTAATAAGACATTTTTTCTTTGTATTTCTGCTCGCCTTCTACTTGATCGAAGTATTCATTGGCGGCTTTGAAGTCGTCTTTTTCATAGGACATGTAGCCGAGGTAGTATTTTGCTTGAGAGCCGTATTCTTTAGAGTTGACGACTTTGTTAAAGTAGTTTGTTGCTTCTTTTTTCTTTCCTCCGGAGAAGTTTGCATAACCTTTTTGAAAGTTAAACTTTTCTCTTTCGGCGGCGGTGAGGTTGCTTTCGTCTACTTTTTCAAACCATTGGAGAGCTTGGGGGAACTTGCCTACTTCGAAGTAATAATGTGCGACTTCAATAAAAGCTTGGTTGTGTTTAGAGCTGGTGGGGTACTCGGTAACGAACTGTTCCATGAGTAAATCAGCATTGGGCTGGTCTAATCGAATGGCACAATTAGCGATATAGTAGGCACAGTCGGACTGTACTTCATAGTTTGTGTTTTGTTCTTTAACGTTTTTGAAGATGATTTGAGCTGATTGGTATTGTTTCTCTTTGTATAGCTCGACTGCCCGATTGTATTCTTTTAAATCGTTGGTATAGATTTCGGTTTTTTGAGCATTGGCGGCAAAATTTATGACCATTGCTACGAAAAGAATTATCCAGTTTTGTTTTTGCATGAGATTCATTATTGATTGATTTACAAATTTAGGGTTTGCTTACTGATGAAACGAGTGAATGCTTGTGTTTATTATGAACAAGGTTTTAAACAATGGGTTTTGGGTTTTGTTTTGGAAGAATTTGGTGGGGTTTTTAGGGAAAGTGACACTGTTTTGCGTGAAAGTGTTAGGGGTTGTTGAAAAAGGGTTGTCGTTTTGAGTGAATGTGGGGAGGTTTGGGGAGAAAGTGTGTGGTTTAGTGGCATTTGTTGGGGTGTTTTTGTTTGGAATGGTGGGGTTTGGGGAGATTTTGGGAGGATGTGTTGTTAGGATGTGTTTGACATTATTTAGGACGCCTCTGTCAAGTGATTTTATAATGTTAACATTTGATTTTGTTAGTTTTTCATTAGATTTTTTAATTATGTCATTAGGTTTTATGAGGATGTTATAAAATTTTATGTTGATGGTTAGTGATTTTTGGGTTTTATCAGAAGATTATGTGGGGAGTGAAGGATGGTTTGTGGGGAAAGTTGTGGAGATTCCACCTACGTCGGAATGACAATGAAGGAGATTGGGAGCATTTTTGGGGAGGATGATGTGGTTTTGGGGAGGGTTATTCTGGAATGGAATGACGAAAGAACCGGAAGTAGATTGTGGGGCTTCGACAGGCTCAGCCTGACAGTGTGCATTAATATTGTATTGGGTGTTAAGGAGTCAAAGTTTGCGAGGGCTTCGTACTTGGCAGGCTCAGTATTGTTGGCTAAGCCTGACAGTGTGGTTATGAATTTTTTGTTGTTATTTTTGTTATTATTTTATGAATTATTCAAGTTAGTTGTGCTTTTGTTGTTGTTTTGTTTGTTTTTTATTAAAAAATATGTTTAGCTTTGTTTTGGGTTTTTGTAGATGCCCTTGCCCTACTCTACTTTTTTATAATTAATTTGACTTATTATGACTACACGACAATTGAATAAACGCTCGATGTTTTTAGTAATGCAGGCGTTTTTGAAAGATACTCCCTCTTCTATTTTGGTTCAGATGCCTCAGTTTGAGGCTGTTTTTGATGCGTTTCAGGTGGAGCTTGCCCGGGTTGGTGATTCGAGTGAGCGTCAGTTGGGGAATTTGACGGGGCTTCGTAAGATGAAAGAGCAAGAACGGGTTTTGATGGCGGATGCTTGTTTGGCTGTTACGTCGAGGATTCGTGCGTTTGCGACGGCGGGTGATGATCATTCGTTGTTTGTTGAGTTGAATGGCACTCGGAGTTTTTTGTTGGTTCGGAGTGATTTTAAGGTGTTGGATTATTGTTCGATGGTGCATGCTAAGGGTGTTGAATTGCTTGGTTTGTTGACTGATTATGGTGTTACGCAGGATATGCTTGATTTATTGGCTTCGCGGATTGAGGCGTTTAGTGATTTGATTCCGCAACCACGGAGTGCGATTGTGGAACGGAAGCAGCATACGCGGAAGATTGCGGAGGCGATGGGGCGTTGTAGTGCTTTGATGGGTGTTATGGATATTTATGTTCGGATGCTTGAGTTTGATGAGCCAAAGTTTTTTGCTTTGTATTTTTATTGTCGTAAAATTGTTCGCACGGGTAGTCGTAAGTTGTCGTTGCGAGGTGTTGTGAGAGATGAACAGGGAGTTGTTGTTTCGGGGGTTAGGGTTTCGATTGCGAGTTTGGGTGTTGAGACGTTGACGACTGAGCGTGGTTCGTATCGGTTTAAGCATTTGCCAGCAGGGGTTTATCCGGTTGTTTTTGAGCGAGATGGTTATTTGCGATTGACGGTTCCGGTGGCGATTGTTGCGAATCAGCGGAAGGATTTGGAAGTTGTTTTGGTTGTTGATTCGACTATGAAGCGGGTTGGGTAGTTTTTTTACTCGCAAAGAGGCAGAGACGCAAAACAACTGGGTGGTGATGGAACGCGGATTTATTCGGTTTATTAATTCTTTTTGTTCTTTTAGTTTTTTTGATTCTTTTGGTTCTTTTGATTCTTTTGGTTCTTTTGGTTTTTTTGATTCTTTTGGTTTTTTTAGTTTTTTTGGTTTTTTTGGTTTTAAATTTTTGTAGGGGTTGTTAAAATAATTATATCTTTAGGGGATGATAATGCTGTGATTTGGAATGGTTAATTAAAAAGAATAACGTTTGTCAGACCTATCCAGTCATTTTTGAGGTGTATAGTCACTACTTTGTAGCGGGTATTTACTAGTT
>NZ_PNJW01000049.1 GCF_013822155.1 Flavobacterium sp. | reverse complement strand
CACCACAACGGGAATTATCTCCGGCACACCGACTGAATTATCAGCGGCCACGAATTACACAGTAACGGCAAGTAATTCCGGTGGAAGTACCAGTTTTGTGTTGTCGATTGAAGTGATAGCACCATTATCAATAGATGATGTTTCAAAATCAAATTTTGTAATTTATCCTAATCCATTTAAAAATAGTATACATGTCATGCATTCATTTGAAAGGGTGAAATATTCAATTCATTCTGCAGATGGAAAATTAATAAAGAAAGGTGTTTTAGAATCTTTTCAAATTTTGATGCCTGAACTACCTTCAGGATTATATTTATTGAATCTAGAATCAGATGAGAAAGCACAAATTTTTAAAATAGTTAAAGGAATAAATTAAGCTGTAAATAAAAAAAGGAGTTTAACATATCAAACTCCTTTTTTTATTAATACAATTTATTTTCAGTATAATTTTGTTTCTTGCAGTATTAGTATTTGTAAAAAAAAATAGTTGAAAAGCCTAAAACGTTTAATCGATTTTTATATTCATTCTTCTATACATGTAGCGTTAGCTGTTTATTCATTAGTACGAATAACAGAAAATACTTTACATTTTCAATATTATGAAAATATAGAGTCTACCGTTTTTTATGGTACAATTGTAGGTTATAATTTTTTAAAATATTTTGAACCTTTTCAAAAAGGAAATTTCGATTTAAATAAAAATCGTTATTTAGTTGGGTTGACTTTTCTTTCCATTATTGGCGTAATTTTTTATTTTATACAATTAAATAATTCATTGCAAATTTATTTCATCAAAATTGGATTGATAGTAGCACTTTATCCGTTTTTGCGAAAATTTGGTCTTTGGAAATTGTTTTTAGTAAGTTTTTGTATCACAGCAATTACAGTTTATGCACCAATTATTAGTCAAAGTTCGATTTCCGAAAAGGAAAAAATTATTTTGTTCCAACGATTTTTTATTGTTTTTGCTTTATTGATTCCGTTTGAAATTTTAGATAGTGAAACAGATGATAAAACATTGAAAACTATTCCGCAACGAATTGGAATTTGGAATACAAAAATGTTTGGGTTTGTCGCAATAGTCTTTTTTTTAGGAATTGAATTTTCAAAACCTACCTTTGATTATATCAGTTTATGGATTGGATTGATTACAGCATTAGCAATTTGGTTTTCTACTACTAATCGAAACGACTATTATACTTCTTTTTGGGTAGAATGTATCCCAATTTTATGGTATATATTTTATCTAATTCTCATTTAATCAGTTTTTTATTAACACGAAAACGTTTTCGGAGCCTCTAAAAATTAAAAAAATGAAATTTTTAGGTTAATTATACTAATTTAGTAGATGTTAAAATGCAAGCAATTGCTAAACATGAAAATTATAACTAAAATTTTACTCTTTTTTCTCATTTTCTTTGGTACTAATATTACGATATTAGCTCAAGATATATTTTCTGCTAAAGCCTATTTGCTTACAGATGAATTTGGTGGCGTAACTCGTTATTACAATTGCAATACTAATGGAGCTTGTGATCCGGGTTGGACATCAAATTGGGATAATACAACCGTTTCTACTGTTACAGTGGGTTCAACTTTTCAGTTTGGAGGAAATATAATCACAAATGATGATTGGACGAATTGGTCTGATGCTACACTTTATTATAGAATTTATCTTGATGGTTCAGCTCCGGGAAGTTTTATACCTATCAATCTGACTCAAAACACAAATAATATTTGTAGTGTTTCGGATAATACCAAACGTGAAACAGTAGGAACTCCCGAAATTATTAATGTTCCGACAATAGAAGGAATATACATCTTTGAAATTTATTTTCAAGCAAAATATAATCCAACGAATTTTATTTATTATTCATCAAATTCTAGTGCAAATTATAAAGCGAAGCTAAACGTAATTCAACCAATTGCACCAATTGAATCCTATGCTTTTGTGAGTTTAAACGGAACGCCAACTTTTTACGATTTAGATGGTGCTTCTGAAAGCGTTAACCCCGGATTGCCTGATTTCTTAGGAACCTATCCACCCGGATTGGCTTTTAGATTGGGAGCAGAACAAAAGATTTACAAAAAAGCAGCTAATCACACTGTTTGCGAATGTTCCTCTTGGTATTATTTTTATGAAGATGATCCGTTTTTAGACCCGGCTGCAACTGATTTTCCTTTACCTGGAAATGGTACAGATTTTACCGCTAATTTCAACGGAGTTTTTAAAAAATCGGCGGTACTTCCCAATTTAGTAGGTAGTTTTGATGCGGTAGGATCAACAGCAAATACGAATTATAATTCTATTATTAACAGCACAACTACGATTGAAAAATATCAAAATACTTCCCTAGGTTTAGACGCTGAAATTATTTTTCCAAATTGTATTGGATTTTACAGAATTGCTATTGCCCTGTTAACAAAGGTAAGTACGAATGGAAATTGTAGTGATGCCAGTAGTTTTATTTACTTTAGAGACATTAATCAAACACCTATATTCAAATATAACAATACAACAGATGTTGATTTAAATCCCAAAAAACCGATTAACACACTTTCTACCGGTGATTTTTATATAACCAGAATTCGAATTTATGATACTAACATACCAGAATGGAGTGGAAGTTGGTCAATTCCTCCCGATAAAGGGAGTAATGTCATTTTTCATAGTGATTATATAACGGCAATGCACGGAGATTTAACAGTAAATACCATAATAGTTGATAATGGGGTAACGGTTACTGTTTCAAATGGTGGTCATATAGAATGTTATAATAATGCAATCACAAACGGCACCGGTAAAATTGTTGTTAAAAATCAAGGAAATTTTGTGCAACGGTGTGATAAATCAACCATTATTCGTCCGAATATAGAAATGGAAAAAATTTCAAGACCTATGTCAGATTGGGATTATGTTTATTGGGGAGTACCGGTAAGTGAAAATATTTACAGTCAGATACCCGGTTTTTTAGACAAACGATACCGTTGGCAATCCGGTACAGCGACAGGAAGTTGGCAAAATCTTGGGACAACATTACCCGGACAGGGTTTTATTACTAGAATTGCTAACATAGCTCCTTTTAATGTAACTCCAACAGCCATTAATTTTACTATGAAAGGGACAGCAAATAATGGATATGTTTATGTAAATGTTGATAGTTACGATAGTTCTTCAATTATCTATGGAAATGCGGTTTTACTTTCAAATCCCTATCCGTGTGCGATTGATGCTGCAACTTTTTTAGACCATCCTAATAATACGGAATTAGGTGGAACGTTGAGTTTTTGGACTTCATTTACACCAATTTCCACCTCTAATCCTGGACCGGATACCTATAATTATAATGAGGCGGATTATGCCACATGGAATAGAACAGGTGGAACAGGAACAAAAGCTTCCACAGATACAACGGGAAATGATTCATTACGACCAACCGGTAAAATTGCTTCAGGGCAAGGATTTTTTGTTCATGCTTTTGCAGACGGTCAAATAGAATTTGATAATTCCATGCGTTTAGTCTCTAATGTTAACACGCAATTTTTTAGAACTTCTCAAAATGCGTTAGCAAATATAGAGACTGAAAAACATCGGTTTTGGTTAAATTTTAAAGATAATTCAATCGCATTTAGGCAAATGTTGGTTGGGTATATTGAAAATGCTTCCGATGGGATTGACAGAAATTTTGACGGAACTAGTATAACGATAAGTCCAATAGATTTATATTCTTTGGTTGACGATAAAAAATTAAATATTCAAGGAAAAGCACTTCCATTTAATGAAAATGATATAATTCCTTTGGGCTATAAAGTTATTTCCGAGGGCAATTATACTATTTCAATAGATAGTTTTGATGGATTGTTTACTGAGCAACCTATTTTTTTGAAAGACAAATTTTTGAATACAATTCATGCTTTAAAAGAAAGTCCTTATACTTTTTCTTCTTCAGCTGGGACATTTCATAATCGGTTTGAAATTGTTTATCAAAACTCAAACATATTGGGGATAACTCAGGATGTGCTAGTTGGAAATTCAGTTGTTATAGAAACTAAAAATGGAATATCCATCCAAGCTTCCGATACGATTCAATCCATTGCTATTTTCGATTTATTGGGAAGAAAAATTTATCAAAAAGAACAAGTAGAACAAACTTACCTATTACTAAACGATTTTTCAAAAGGAAACCAGGTTTACATTGTGAAAGTGAAAACAAATACTTTTGAAGAAACAAAAAAAATTATTTATTAATATTTCAAAACCATTAGGTTGATTTATTTTAAATGAAACACCTATCTCCTTTAAAAAGAGATAGGTGTTTTTAGTTTAATAATTTATACCATTAAGAATTTTCAAGTTTTAGAATCCTTATAAAGGATTAGCAATTGCTTCAATATCTGCAGTAACTCTCACTTTAAAAGTCATTGAACAACTACAAGATCTATTACCGGTGATGGTGAGCGTTAAATTTTTATTGTTTAAAAGTGCACTTTCCATTTGGCTTATTTTTCCATCTACATCAACTACTTCAAATACTATTGCTTCTCCTGCATCATCTTGAGCTAATAAATCTTCAACTCTGTGAATTTCTCTTTCGTCGGCATATAAAATAGCGGAAAGAGTCCCGTGTGAAGTTCCATAGTCTTCAATTCTATAAGTCAATCTTTTTATTTTAACATTTTTAATTTTGTTTAAATATTGATGAGTATCTTCATTATCTAAACTCAAAATAGCTGATTTACTAAAAGGATATTCAGAATCAGTAATAGCACTTTTATGACCGTCCATTCTATCAGAACCAGAAGTTGCAATCACATCTAAATCTTGAGAGAGGGTGGTTTGCAACTCAACATCCAATTCATCTTCACTACAAGATGTGAAGAAAATTGCTGATATAAAAATCACGAAAAAAAATAGATTTTTCATAATATTTCATTTAAAAAGTTAATAAATTCCTTTGCTTTTTTTTCAAGTATTCCTGCTTTATTTTTATAAGAATACAGGTTTTAATTAAGGTTAGCTAGTCTATAACAAATATTCTTTGTTATTAAAATAGGTTATCATTTGTTATTTCAGAATTGGGGTTTTGTTTAAAATAACATATTACAAAGTCAAACACACTCATAAACTTATTCTATAAATGTTTTCAAAGAAACTAGAAGATTAACTTTTTGCACATCTAATTTAAGATTATAATAGGTGTTTTTGTTTGATAAAAATCATTGTTTAATTACTAAAAATTTAGTAAATTGTAAAATCGCAAATTTTTTAAATTAAAGTAAAATCAATTTTGATTTTTTAAAAAAGGATTAAGTATAGAAGTGAATTTAATTTCTAAGGTTTGATAACAAAAAAACCGAAGTTTTCACTTCGGTTTCCATTATCTTGTTTTAATTATATTAAACCGGCCCTTTTCAATAGAGCCTCAACTTTCGGTTCCTGACCTCTAAACTTTTTATATAATTCCATCGGTAATTCTGTTCCTCCTTTCGAAAGTACATTATCCTTGAATTTTGTGGCAACTTCTTTATTAAAAATGCCTTTTTCTTGAAAATAAGCAAAAGCATCGGCATCTAGCACTTCCGCCCATTTGTAACTGTAATACCCGGAAGAATAACCTCCTTGAAAAATATGCGAAAATGAAACACTCATGCAGTTTTCTTCTACATCCGGATAAAGTGAAGTTCCTTCAAACACTTCCTTTTCAAAAGCTTTGATATTGGTAATTTCAGTTGGATTATTACTGTGATATGCCATGTCTAGTAGGCCAAAACTCAATTGTCGTAAAGTGGCCATTCCTTCCAAAAAGCTGGCACTTTCTTTGATTTTTTCCACATATTGTTGCGGAATCACTTCACCGGTTTCGTAATGTTTGGCAAATAAAGCCAAGGCTTCAGGTTCGTAGCACCAGTTTTCCATCACTTGACTTGGTAATTCCACAAAATCCCAATATACTGAAGTTCCCGATAAACTCGGATAGGTCGTGTTGGCCAACATCCCATGCAAAGCGTGTCCGAATTCGTGAAACAAAGTCGTTACTTCGTTAAAAGTAAGGAGAGAAGGTTTTGTTTCCGTTGGCGGAGTAAAATTGCACACAATCGAAACATGTGGTCGCTCATTCAAATCATTTTTGATGTATTGTGGTTTGAAGGAAGTCATCCAAGCACCGTTTCGTTTTCCTTTTCTTGGGAAAAAATCAGCGTAAAAAATCGCTACTAATTGTTCTTCGAAATCTAACACCTCAAAAGTCTTTACATCGTTATGGTATTTGTCAATATCAAAAACTTCTTTAAAAGTGATACCGAATAATTTTTCAGCTACCGAAAAAGCTCCGTTCAATACATTTTCTAATTTGAAATAGGGTTTTAATAATTCATCATCTAAACTAAATAATTTTTGTTTTAATTTTTCAGAATAATACGCTCCGTCCCATTTTTGAAGTTGGTCAATTCCGTCTAATGCTGCAGCAAAAGCAGTCAATTCCTCAAATTCTCTATGAGCCGCAGGCTTGGCTTTTTCCAACAAATCATTTAAAAACAATTTCACTTTTTCCGGATTTTGAGCCATTCTTTCTTCTAAAACAAAATGAGAATGAGTCTTGTAGCCTAACAAATTTGCTCGTTCATAACGAAGTTTTGCAATTTTCAACGTGATTTCTTTGTTGTTGAATTCATTATTTTGAAATGCTTTTTTGCCGGCTGCAATGGCGATTTCTTTTCTCAATTCGCGGTTTTCAACATACGTCACAAATGGTAAATAACTCGGAAAATCCAACGTGAAAACCCAGCCATCCAATCCTTTTGAGTTAGCTAAACTTGCTGCCATTTCTTTCGCACCTTCAGGCAAACCTTTTAAATCCGCCTCGTTTGTAATATGTAATTGATAGTTATTGGTCTCTGCCAATACATTTTCACCATACGTCAGTTTTAATTTGGCTAATTCGGTGTCAATTTCTCTGAATCGTACTTTTTTATCTTGTGAAAGTAAAGCTCCGTTTCGGGTAAAACTTTTATATTTTTTATCTAATAGAGTATATTGTTCGGTAGTTAAAGTCAATTTGTCTTTTTGATTATAAACTGATTTTACACGTTTAAATAAATCTTCGTTCAACGAAATATCATTGCTAAAAGCAGTTAAAAGAGGTGAAACTTCCTGAGCAATTTTTTGCATTTCATCACATGTTTCTGCTGAATTCAGATTAAAGAAAATCGACGATAATCGATCTATCGCTTCGCCTGAATAATCTAAAGCTTCAATTGTGTTTTCAAAAGTTGGAACGTTTGGGTTATTTATAATGGCATCAATTTCAGCTTTAGCTTTAGTAATAGCTGCTTCAAAAGCCGGTTTGTAATCTTCTAATTTTATTTGCGAAAAAGGTGCGGTGTTGTGTTTGGTTTGAAATACTTCAGTTAACATAGTATGTAATTTTATTTTTCAAAAGTACGGATTTCGATACGTTTTATCAATTGCTGATTCGTGGTTTATTTTAGAATCATTAGCTTTTTCGATATAATTTCACTACCTTATCAATTAATTGAATTTAAAAAAATGAAATACAACGTCACGATTAATAGCATTTTGAATGTAAATGAAATTCCGGAGTATTGGAATGAACAAGATTATTTGAAATTATTAGAATTATTTAATTTTCCAAACCCGGAAACAATTGCAAAAGAAAATCTTCTAGAATATTTAAAAATGGCCATCACTGATGAAAAGCCAACGAGTGCAGCGGTTATCTTGTTAACATATAAATTAAGCGACAATTTGAGCGAAGGCCAGATTCAGCAAATTTCAAATGATATGCTTTTGGATAAAGTTTGCGAAGAATATCCTGAAATTGATTTACATGAACCGTTGTTTCATATCAACCAATTATTGTATCTTGCTTACAACGGAAAGTTTCCGAATGCTTCGGCTACCATTTTAAAATGTGAAATTCTAGCTGATAATTTAGAAGAAAAAGGGGAATTAGGAAAGGAACAAATTCTTAAAATTTTAGCACAAGGTTTAGACGAAAGTGCTTTGTTAAAACGTTTATTTCCGGAACAACTTCTAGGAAATAAGCCTTTTCCTGAAGCAAATGATATTGTTTGGAATTTGGAATCGTTGGGTTCTAACCAATATAAAATAATAACTTCAGAATACTGGCTGTCTAAATCTGATTTTGTACAAGGCGAATACCAAGCCGATATTGTTTTTGAAGAAGAAACAGAAGAAGAATAGATTTTCTTTTGAAATATAATATTGAAATCAGTAGGGACAAGTCGCGACTTGTCCCTACTTTTTCAATCCTTCCGAAGCTTTTAAAACGGCTTCTTTCAAACTTTCTTTGTAAAAAATGATTTTATCCAACACACATTTATCATGACTTCCGATGATTTGTGCAGCTAAAATTCCGGCATTTTTGGCTCCGTTCAACGCCACTGTCGCCACCGGAACTCCACCGGGCATTTGTAAAATTGACAAAACCGAATCCCAACCGTCAATCGAATTACTTGATTTTACCGGAACGCCAATTACGGGCAACGGCGACATCGAAGCAACCATTCCCGGTAAATGTGCCGCACCACCGGCTCCGGCAATAATTACCGAAATGCCACGAGTGTGAGCATTTTTACTGAAATCAAACAATTTTTCCGGCGTTCGGTGAGCCGAAACAATGTCTACTTCCGTTTCTATATCAAATCCTTTTAAAATGTCGATGGCTTCTTGCATGACCGGCATGTCGGAGATGGAACCCATGATGATGGCTACTTTGCTCATTGGTTTTGTTTATTTTTTATTTGAAAAATATAATTAATTAAATAGATGACAAAGACGAAAATGAAAATATAAGCTAATATCAACATGACAAAAATGAAAAACGATTTAATTCTTTCACCTAAATATTCATCTCTATCAAATATAATTGTCCAATTCTTTTTAAAAAGACTGGAAGAATCGGTTACATTAAAGAAATTTATAATTATATCTAAAAAATCCATTTATTAATTTTGAGATTCTTCCTTGGTCAGAATGACAACTTTACGAACTGCCAACTGCAACTAAATACTGATTACTCGAATACTATTCTTCACTACCTCAGCCACTTTTCTTGCTTCAATCATATCTTCATTCACAATTGTTACGTGTCCCATTTTGCGAAAAGGTCGAGTTTCTCTTTTGCCATAAATATGCGGTGTTACGCCATCAATAGCCATTATTTTTTCAATATTTTCATAAACTACGGGTCCGGAAAATCCGTCTTCACCCACCAAATTTACCATAATTCCAGCAACTTTACTAGCGGTATTTCCCAAAGGTAAATCTAAAATAGCACGCAAATGATTTTCAAATTGCGAAGTATAGCTGGCTTCGATGGAATAATGGCCTGAATTGTGTGGTCTTGGAGCTACTTCGTTCACTAAAATTTCGTCGTTTTCGGTTTGAAACATTTCTACTGCCAATAAACCAACATGATTGAATGACTCCGAAACTTTTAACGCAATTTCTTGAGCTTTTTGAGCCACTTTTTTGTCAATTCGAGCCGGGCAAATCACGTATTCCACTTGATTAGCTTCGGGATGAAATTCCATTTCCACTACCGGATACGTTTTTACTTCACCCGAAAACGAACGAGCAACAATAACTGCTAATTCATTTTTGAAAGGAATCATTTCTTCAATTAAACAAGGTGTTTCGGGTAAATCAACTAAATCATTTTCTGACTTAATAATTTTTACGCCGTAACCATCATAGCCAAAACGGTCTTGCTTCCAAACGCATGGAAAAAGAAGGTTGCCTTGCGAAGCCTCAATAATTAAATCTTTTTTACTGTCAAAAGTTTTAGCATTTGCAGTTGAAATTTGATTTTGGAGATATAATTTTTTTTGAGTGATTTTGCTTTGAATATTTCGAAGCGTTTTTGGGGATGGATAAACTTTTTTACCTCCCGCTTCCAATTTATCCAACGCATCCAAATTCACGTTTTCGATTTCGATAGTTAATACATCTACTTTCGAACCAAAGTTGTAAACCGTATCAAAATCTAAGAGGTTTCCAATTTCAAAATAATGTGCCCCGAATTGACAAGGAGCGTCTTTACTCGGGTCTAAAACATAGGTTTGAATGTCAAATTTTCGTGTTTCAGCCAAGAGCATTTTGCCTAATTGACCACCGCCTAAAATACCTAATTTAAAATCGGATGAAAAATAATTCATTTGTTGTAGTTATTTTTTTTAAAAGTCAAATGCAGTCGAATCACTCGTGTCATTATGTTGTTGTTTGGACAAAGATAAGTAACAATTTTAGGACTCAAAACTTATTTCAGTCGTTTTAAAATATTCCTGGCAGCCGCCTTGTATGCCGCTGAATGATTTGAATAATCCTGACTTATTATTGGTTTTAATTCCTCATAAATCCAAGTATATTTTTTCCCTAAAATAAATAAAGCTTTCATTGAATATACTTTTGAAGCTACTTTTACATTCTGTATTAATCGGTCAATCATGGCTTCAATAAGCAAATGTTCTTGTTCTTTTGTTAAATTAATTCCATTTTTTCGATGATTGCTTTTTACTATAAACATTGCAATTCGGGTAGCAGGTCGTAAAGAAGAATCTTCTTTGATTTTCGGTAAAACTTCACAAAATTCGTCAATGTAAGGAACTAGTAATTTCAATTTTTTTTCACCAATCAAATCCAAACTCCAAAAGGCTTTCACATGTAAATCGTGATTTATATCAAAAGCAATCGAAATTAATTCTGATAAATTTTCTTCACTTTTCATAGCAAAGTTACTCACCGAAGTTCTACTTTTAAGATGAGCTGTACTTTGCTCAATTTTTTGATATAGGGTTGAATTCATTTTGTAAATATATCAATTTTGCAAAAAAGTCTAATTACTTAGTTCGTAATACATACTACTTCTTTAAATTTGCATTTTATTTAAAAAACCACAAGATGATACACCTTCACGACAAAACTTTTGAGCCCTTTATTTCCTCAGAAGAAATTGATTTTGCAGTTTCCAACATGGCGAAACAAATGGACGACGATTTTTTTGATGATATACCCGTATTTATTGGTGTTTTGAACGGAGCTTTTATGGTTTTGTCAGATTTGATGAAACAATATCGGGGCATGTGTGAAGTTAGTTTTTTAAAATTAGCTTCTTATGAAGGAACACAATCTACTAACGAAGTAAAGCAATTAATTGGTTTAAATCAAAATTTAGAAGGTAGAACGGTAGTTATAGTTGAAGATATAGTTGACACCGGTAATACAATCGAAGAATTGAAAGCGATTTTTAAAGAGCATAATGTGAAGCATTTAAAAATAGCCACTCTATTTCTAAAACCGGATGCTTATAAAAAAGAAATTAAAATTGATTATGTCGGAATACGAATTCCAAATAAATTTATTGTTGGTTATGGTTTAGATTATGACGGATTAGGCAGAAATCTTCCGGATGTTTACCAACTGGCCGAATAATTTAAATAATTTATAATTTATAATTCAAAATTTAAAATGATCAACATCGTTCTTTTCGGAAAACCGGGTGCAGGAAAAGGCACACAAGCTGAATTTTTAAAAGAGAAATATAATCTTACTCATTTATCAACCGGGGATATTTTTAGATTTAATATCAAAAATGATACTGATTTGGGAAAATTAGCCAAGACATATATGGATAAAGGTGATTTGGTGCCGGATGAAGTAACCATTCAAATGTTGCAAAGTGAAGTAGATAAAAACCCAAATTCAGCCGGATTTTTATTTGATGGTTTCCCAAGAACTATCGCTCAAGCAGAAGCTTTAGATTCTTTTTTAAAATCTAAAAATCAGGAAATTACAGCAACTGTTGCCTTAGAAGCTGATGATAATATTTTAGTACAACGGTTATTGGAAAGAGGAAAAACATCTGGAAGGTCAGACGATCAGGATGAAGAAAAAATTAGAAACAGATACCAAGAATACAACGAAAAAACCGCTCCGCTAATGGAATATTATAAAAATCAAGGAAAATTTCATGCGGTAAATGGGATTGGATCGATTTTAGAGGTTAACGAACGATTAAACTTTGTCTTCGACAACTTGAAATAAATAGTTATTTATCTAAAATTTGGCAATTTAGTCTTGAATTTTTTAGATATTTGCAGAATTAAAAAGGAGCTTCATCCGTAATATCGGAAATGATGCTCTTTTTTTGCTAAAAAAAACAAATGGAAATTTTAATAATTTTATTTTTAATTTTGTTGAATGGAGTTTTTTCCATGTCTGAAATTGCGTTGATATCAGCCAGAAAAAGTCGTTTAGAAACTGCTGCTAAAAAAGGAAATCCTGCTGCAAAAGTGGCATTAGATTTAGCCAACTCACCCAATAAATTTTTGTCAACAGTCCAAATTGGGATTACACTAATCGGAATTTTGACCGGTATTTATTCAGGCGATAAAATCACTACTGACGTAAAAATTTTTGTTAGTGGTTTTGAAATATTAAAACCATTCGCTGACTCAATCGCTGTTGGTATTGTTGTAGTTGTTTTAACTTTTTTTTCACTTGTTTTAGGCGAATTAGTTCCGAAAAGAATTGGCTTAAATTATCCTGAAACAATTGCTAAAGCCGTTGCTGTTCCAATGAAAATTGTTTCAAAAATTACTGCTCCGTTTATTTGGCTGTTAACAATTTCTACCGAATTTATTTTAGATTTATTCAGAATAAAACCTACTGCCGATGGTAAAGTGACAGAAGAAGAAATAAAAGCCATTATTAAAGAAGGTACTGAAGTAGGTGAAGTTCAGGAAATTGAGCAAGATATTGTAGAACGTGTTTTTCACATAGGTGATAGAAAAGTCAATTCGTTAATGACACATCGTTCATCTGTAGTCTATCTTTCCTTGGAAGATACACTTCAAGAGCTAAAAGAAAAAGTATTAGAGGAGTTGCATTCTTTTTATCCCGTTTGTGGTGAAAATATGGATGATATTGAGGGAATTGTACTGTTGAAAGATTTGTTTTCAAGCTTTGAAAAAGGGAATTTTGATTTAAAAACAATTACCAAAGAACCGGTTTATTTTATCGAACATACATCTGCCTACAAGGCGTTGGAAAATTTTAAAACATCAAAAGTTCACTATGCTTTAATAGTAGATGAGCACGGTGTTTTTCAAGGAATAATAACTTTGAATGATATTTTGGAAGCTTTAGTGGGAGATGCATCCGATTTTTATGAGGAAGAATTTAAATTAGTTGCACGAGAAGATGGGAGTTGGTTGGTTGACGGACATTATTCATTACACGATTTTCTTACTTATTTTGATATGGATGAAAATGTTAATGATTATGATGTAACTACTGTGAGCGGATTCATCATTACTGAATTAGGAAATATCCCGAAACAAGGACAAAAACTAATTTGGAATAAATTAGAATTTGAAGTTATCGATATGGATGGTGTAAAAATTGACAAAATTCTAATTAAAAATTTAAAAGAATAAAGAATTAGGAGTCAGTTTGTAGTTATTTAGTAATGCAAAAAAGCAATTCCAGATAACTGAAAACCGACTACAGAAAACAAAAACAATGACTGAAGGAAATTTTGTAGACTACGTAAAAATATATGTTTCATCCGGAAAAGGAGGGAAGGGATCTTCTCATTTACACCGTGAAAAATTTATTGAAAAAGGTGGTCCTGATGGTGGAGACGGAGGTCGTGGCGGTCATGTTTATTTAAAAGGGAACAAAAGTTTGTGGACACTATTTCATTTGAAATTTGTAAAGCATATTCGTGCCGGACATGGTGGAGATGGTGGGAGTTCCAGAAGTACAGGACATGATGGAGAAGATAAATTTATTGAAGTTCCCTTAGGGACGGTTGTTAAAAATCAGGAAACCGGTGAAGTTCTTTTTGAAATTACGGAACATGATGAGGTGAAAATTATTGCAAAAGGGGGAAAAGGCGGTCTTGGGAACTGGAATTTCCGTTCATCAACCAATCAAACACCTCGCTATGCTCAACCCGGAATGCCGGTAGAGGAAGCGGATGTAATTTTAGAATTAAAAGTTCTTGCAGATGTTGGTCTAGTTGGTTTTCCTAATGCGGGTAAATCTACTTTGCTTTCTGTTCTGACTTCTGCTAAACCTAAAATAGCTGATTATGCTTTTACAACCTTAAAACCAAACCTTGGAATTGTTGCTTATCGCGAGTTTCAGTCATTTGTAATGGCTGATATTCCGGGCATAATTGAAGGAGCTGCTGAAGGAAAAGGTCTTGGGCATTACTTTTTAAGACACATCGAACGAAATTCAATTTTATTGTTTTTGGTACCTGCCGATGCTGCCGATATCAAAAAAGAATATGAAATATTGTTAGATGAGCTTCGGCGATATAATCCTGAAATGCTCGATAAAGACCGTATTTTGGTGGTTTCAAAATGTGATATGTTAGATGAAGAGCTAAAAGCGGAACTTGAAAAACAAATGAAAAAAGAGTTTAAAGGAGTGAAGTATCATTTTATTTCATCAGTAGCTCAACAAGGTTTACAAGAGTTGAAAGATATGTTGTGGAAAATGTTGAATGCAGAATAGCAAAAAATTATATATTTCATACAAAAGCATCCTTTTAGGGATGCTTTTTTTATGGAATTCTAAAAATTAAGTTAAATAATACGATAACGTTATAGTTTTTCAGCTAGAAATTGAAATTAAAAACACAAAAAAAAGTATATTCGCAGACACTAAATTTTACACAAAAGATGAAAAAAATTATTTTAAGTTTCGTGGCATTAATTGCATTTGTTCCGGCAACTGTTTTTGCTAACGAAGGGATGTGGTTTTTGATGCATATTCAGCGATTAAATCACCGAGATATGCAAAAAATGGGATTGCAATTAACTGCTGAGGAAATATACAGCATTAATAATTCCAGTTTAAAAGATGCAATCGTTCAATTCAATGGTGGCTGTACAGCAGAAATGATTTCTAAAGATGGTTTGGTTTTAACGAATCACCACTGTGGATATGACGCTATTGCAGAATTATCTACAACAGAAAGCAACTATTTACGAGATGGATTTTGGGCTCAAAATCGCAAAGCAGAATTAAAGCCAAAGAGTTTATATGTTCGTTTCTTTGTTCGTATGGATGATGTTACAAAAAGAATGTTGGCTGTAGTTAATGATAAAATGACTGAAGCTGAACGTGAAGCAGCCATCAATCAGGAAACTGCTAAAATTCAAAAAGAAAATGACGGTGGTGGAAAATATACTGTTTCTGTTCGTCCATTTTATCAAGGAAATGAATATTACTATTTTGTATACCAAGATTATAAAGATGTACGATTAGTTGGTACACCTACAGAAAGCATCGGTAAATTTGGTGGAGATACTGATAACTGGGAATGGCCTCGTCACACAGGAGATTTCTCAATGTTCAGAGTGTATGCTGATACAAACGGAAATCCTGCTGAATATTCTGAAAATAATGTTCCTTTAAATCCAAAACACCATTTACCAATCAGTTTAAAAGGAGTTAAAGAAAATGATTATGCGATGATTTTAGGTTATCCAGGTAGAACGAATCGTTGGATGCCAGCGGAAGGAATTGAGCAAAACGTAAAATATGCTTATCCTGCTTGGGTTGAAGGTTCTAAAATGGGTATGGACAAAATGAAAGTCCACATGGATAAAGATGCTGCTGTTCGTTTAATGTATGCTTCAAAATATGCCGGTGTTGCCAATTATTGGAAAAATCGTCAAGGTATGATTGACGCGTTAAGTAAATTTAAAACAGCAGATGCTAAACGTAAAAATGAAGCTAAATTTAATGCTTGGGCAAACAAACCGGCAAACAAAGCTAAATATGGTGAAGTAGTGCCAACCATCAATAAATATTATGCCATGACCAATGAAAAAGCTCGTCATGACAATTATTTACAACAATTGTTGAGAACTAGTGCTTTTGGAACAATTTCCAGAGGGTTAGGGAAACAATTGGAAGGATATGCTAAAGCTGATGTGGCCAAAAGAGCCCAATTAAAACCAGGTTTACAAGAAATGATAAATGGTTTTTTTGAAGAAGTTTATTTACCGGCAGAAAAAGATATTTTAGCAGGTCAATTAGCTTTGTATAATGCAAAAGCAGGATACAAAATTGCTCCGTCTGTAGAAGAAATGGCTAAAGCAAACAACAACGACTTTACAGCTTTTGTTAATGCAGCTTTTGAATTAAGTATGTTTACATCAAAAGAAAAATTGAATGCCTTTTTGGAAATTCCTAGTGAAGCCATGATAACAAACGATCCGTTAAATAAATTATCAAATGATATGTTAACGCATTTAACAACTCGCTCTGATGAGTTGACTCAAGCTCAAAATGATTATTCAAAATCATTCCGTTTGTTAGTTGAAGGATTAAGAGAATCAAAATTAAGTCCAATTCAATATCCTGATGCTAATTCAACGTTGCGTTTAACTTATGGAAAAGTAAGAGCATTGCCTGCGGATAAAAGAAATGATGCTAAAATTAATAACTATACTACTTTAGAAGGTATGGTTAAAAAACATAAAGCAGGGGACGAAGAATTCAATTTGTCTCAACCGTTAATTGATTTGTATAATAAAAAAGATTTTGGTCAATATGCAGATAAAGACGGTTCATTGCATGTGAACTTTTTAACAGATAATGATATCACTGGAGGAAATTCAGGTTCACCTGTTCTAAATGGAAAAGGAGAATTAATTGGATTAGCTTTTGACGGAAACATCGAAGCGATGGCCGGGGATGTTATTTTTGATGACAAATTACAAAGAACAATCAATGTAGATATCCGTTTTGTATTATTCATTATTGAAAAATATGCCGGAGCAAAACATATTATTGACGAATTGACAATTGTCAAATAAGGAATATTGTTATTATTAATTCATTAAAAATCTGCTTCATTACTGAAGCAGATTTTTTTTGACCTTAATCAATTTTTATTCTTGAGCTTATGGAATGTGCAGAAAATTCTGGAGCATACATGCTCTGTAAAGTTGAAATTCCATCGATAAAACTACCAGAATGATTAACTCGAACATCATATTCTAAAACATAAGTCCCTCTCTTGATTGTGTCAAAGAAAAAGTGTGTCGCAACATCTTTTGTACTTCTATAAAAACGTAAACCGTCTTTCCATTCATATTTCGAAATAACATCTACAGGTTCAAAACAAGAAGCTCTTAAATCCTTTAAATGAACAAATTCTAAATCATTTTCAGTCTTTATAATTAATCGGATGGTAATTAAATCACCCGGTTTTAGCGATTTTTTATTTAGTTCAACTAATTGATCACCAGCTGATGATTTTACTTTTTTATACACATTTTTTGTAACCGAGAGAATAGCAGTACTATCTGATTTGATGTTCTCCAAGTTTTCAAAATATTGCCAATATAATCCCCCAAATCCTGCAATTGATGATTTGTTTTCTACTGAAATCGAACCCATTTCTTTTGTGATTTCATCCGAATTCCAATTCATTTTGATGTAACCGGTTTCGGCTTCTTTTTCTTTTTCGTATAATTTTTTGGTCAACACTTTTTCGTTGCCAATTTTAAATTTGGTGTTGTCTTTAATGTTTGTCCAATCGCTTCCTTGCAACAGTAAAGCATAAACAGCTTCTGTTGTGGCTTTCGTAGTTGGCCAATTTTGTAATTGCTTTTGTTTGAGCAACCAAACTTTCATTTCATCTACATACTTTTTGTCTTTTTCAATTTCAGCAAAAGCTTCAATTAGCAAAGCTTGCGTTTCTATGGAAGATTGATACCAATAATAGCCATTTTTGTTTTCAATCCAATACATGCCATAATCATCATTTCTTGCAACTGTTTCTTTTAAGTTAGTAATTATTTTTTTTGCAAAATCTGTATCACCGAAACGATGCATTGTTAAAGCCAAAAGTGCTTTTTTATATAAGGAATACTGCAACCAATTTGCTTTGAATTCTACTTTTTGAATGGTAATAATCGAATCTATTTTTTTAGAAACCGGTAATTTTTCAATATAAAAACTTCGAGCATACAAATAATGTAAATTAGAATAAGTATAATAATTATTACGTTCGTTTTTTAACGTGCTAGTTTTGATGAAATTATTATCAAGGTGTGGAATTGCTTTGGATGTAATTTTTTCAAATTTTGAAACACTCTCCGGAAACAATTTCCCCAAATGACCTAAGCCGGCAATGATGTGTTGTGTGATAAACATATTTTCATCACCACCATCAAACCACGGAAATGCTCCGGAAGACAATTGTTTTTCTTCTAATTTTTTGAATGTATTTTCTTGTGATTCTTTCATTGTATTCAAATCCATGAGCAAAGCCAATCGTTTGTTTTTCAATTCTTCACTTTCTGCATCCAAAAGCCAAGGTGTTTCATTTAAAACTATAGATTTTAGTTCTTCATTTTGATTTAGTTTTGAAACAGATGTAGAATTAGTTTTCCAAGATTCAAATAAAGTAGCAATTTTCGGATTACTGTTGATGATTTCGGCAGCAATGAAATTGCCATAATATCGTGAAAAAGTCTGTTCAGCACATTCATGTTGAAATTCCATCAAATAAGGCAACGATTGCAATGCTAGCCATGTTGGATTTGATGTATATTCTAATGTAAATTGATGATTTTTTAATGTGGAGGATGAGTTGTTTTTCAGGTTTTCAAAAACGTATTCCTTTTTAGAATTTCCTTTCACCCAAATCGGAATACTTTCGGTAATGAGAATTTTGTTACTCATTACAGGAAGAATATTCTCTTCACCATCAGAATAATTACCTGATTTTGCCACAATTTTATACTGTAAACCCTGTAAATCTTCCGGAATTGTAAATTTCCATGTTACCGGAACACTTTCTTTGGGTTTGCAATCAAAATTTCGGATGTTATTTGGGTTTAATGCTATGCTGTCGATTGCTTTCATATTTGTTGCATCAAACAGCATCAGCATTGCAATTCCGGACTTTGTATCATTGGTCATATTCACCACTTTTGCAGAAATTGATATCGTATCTTTTTCTCGAACAAATCGTGGCATATTGGTTTGAACCATCAAATCTTTTTGCGAAATAATAGTGGATTCAAAATAGCCTGATTCTGATTTTTTGTTATGACCGTACAAACGCAATTTCCAAGTTGTTAATGATTCTGGACTATTAAAGTTGAAACTGAATTTTCCATCACGATCGGTTTTTAAATGAGGATAAAAGAAGGCAGTTTCATTGAAATTTGTACGAGTTTTGACTTGAGTAAGTTCTTTAAAAGCATTTTTTGTGGTAATGATAACTACGCCATTAGCACCTCTTAATCCATACAAAGCTGCAGCAGAAGGACCTTTTAAAACGGATATTTCTTTGATGTTTTCCAAATCTAAAGTAGAAGAATTTCCTTCAAATGGAACTCCATCGATAACATATAAAGGTTGATTATCTCCTTTTATTGAAGAAGCACCACGAAGTATAATACGAGTTGAACTTCCAGGGACACCAGATGAGTTTGTAACTTGTATCCCGGAAATTTCGCCTGTTAAAGCAGTAATTAAATCTGTCGCATTCATTTCAGCTAATGTATTGCTGTTCATTAATTGTGCAGCATAAGTTACTGATTTCTCCTTTTTCTTGATTCCATAAGCTCCAGTAACCACCACTTCTTCTAAATAATTCTCACTATCTTTCAAATTAATATAATAATCTTTTTTATTTCCAATTATAATTTCTATCGAGTTATAACCAACAAATCCGATAAAGAGTACTTCACCGGGAGCGGCTTCAATGTTGAATTGACCGTCAAAATCAGTTGACGTTCCACGGTTTGTGTTTTTTATAATGACAGAAGCACCCGGAAGTGGCATTCCTGAGTCATCTAAAATTACACCTGTAATATTTTTTGCGTTATTAGGTAATTCGGTAAAGGGCTTAATTTTATCAAGGTATTTTTTTTGAGTTTGGCTATTTTTTGGATAAGTATAGTTAAACCCAAACCAATTAATTTGAGGATTTTGAATGTAATAGGAGTAATATTTTCGATCCATCTTAAAATTGTTAAACGTTTTATAACTAATATTTGCGAATTTTAAATCTGGAAAATTTGGATAATTAGAAGAATCTGAAAAATTAACAGTTGACCAATTTTGTGTATCAAATTGATCTAACGACCTGTCGTACATGCTGGCCAAAACTTCTGATTCCAATTTTTGGTCAATTATTTTAAAGGACCAATTTTCCAAACTTCCCGGTTCAATTTTATTTCGCATGCTTACAATTTCAAAATTTAATTTTGGTTCAATTGTTTCTTTTTTAATTGAATGAGTTTTTACAGCCGTGCTATTTTCCCAAACAGAAGAAAAATGAAAATGAACATCCGTTTTGTATTCCGATTTTTTATTAAACTTGAGAATAGCTTTTCCATTTTTTAATTGAACCACTTGTTCATTTTCCAATGTGTTGTTTTCACCATAAAACCGAGATGTTATCCACAAATTAGGAATAGTGGATTGAATTTCTATTTCAAATAAATTTCCGTTAGGTTTTGAAGTATCTTTGAAAGTAAACAATTCATCTTTTGTGTTGGGACTTACTTTTGAGTCTAAGTTGAAATTATTTTCGGTTTTAATGAGATTATTTTTTTTATCATAAGCTTCTGTAATCACTTTATAGTTCCCGGTTTTAAAAGACTTTAAAAAATCAAAGTAAATCTCATTGCTGGTTTTCGTGTCAAACGAAATTGTTTTTACTAATATTTCTTTTGTTTCATAGTCAGATTGATCAAAAGGTTCGTGCGGGAAAAGTTGCTCAAATTCTATTCGGTCAATTGTTTGAATTTCCGGAAATCCAAAAAGACGATTTTTTAAAAAGCTCTTTTTTTGTAATTCATAAATTTTAATTTCTCCTTTTGCATCAATGGGATAATTGTTTAAAGTGGTACTGTTTATTAAAATTTTATTTTCAGTCTCTTTTATTAAATTAGTATTTAGAATCAAATTTAAACCTAACATTTCTTTGCCGACCCTCAAAGACTTAGCTACACTTCTTGTTTCACCCTGCATATCTGTTACATCGACCTTTATGTTATAGTTAAATTTTGTAATACTATCTTTTGAAATACCATTTTTGTCTGCAAGAAATTCAATACTAAAATTTCCATTTTCGTCCGTGGTAGTTTCTGCGTTTATATAATTATCATTGTTGTTTTCATCAGTGAAATAACGTTTTAATGCAGCATTGCTTTTCGAAATCGTATAAGCAACTTTAGCACTCGTTAAATTGTTTCCTGCTAATGCTTTGGCATTTCCTTTAATTTTTACAGTATCTCCAAGGGTATAATTTTCTGTAATTTCATCAAAAATTATTTCAAATGTAGGCCGTTTATATTCTTCAACTTTAAAATAGAAATTGTCAACATCAAAATCTACGTTATCCCAAAATTTGTGTTCTTCTTTATTACTATCATAATATTTAATGTCCACTTCATAGTTATCGGCTTCATCAATTGTTATATAAAAATTTCCGGTTAGCGTGTTTTTCGGAATATCAAATTCACCAGAAAATGAGCCAAATTCGTTTGTTTGAACATCAAATTCTTTTAAAATATTTTCATTCACATCATTAATTTCAACATGAACACTCACATAAGGTACCACACTTTTTATGTTGTCTTTATTTTGAATTAATATTCCTTTGTAGTGTATTTTTTGTCCAGGACGATAAATGGCACGGTCAAAATAAACCATGGCTTTCGCTTCAAAATTATCAAAATCATCTTCATTGTTTTCTTTTCTTTCATAGATAAAAGTTCTGTTGTACTTTTTGAGTAATGTATCATTTTCTTTTATAACTAAAATGTCGTTATTATATATTTTATTCTTAATATGTTTTTTTAGTCCAAATTGAGCTTTTCCTTCTTTGTTTGTATAAACAGTTTCCTCCTCATTTTTAATGCTCGCATTTTCAATAGGTTTTCCGGTTTTTTTGTCTAATACATAAATTAAATCATACTTTTCATTTTTATCTTCAACAATAAAAAAGTTTGATACTTGGAAATTTTCATAAGTAAAAGCAATTTTCTTTTCAATGGTGTTATTAGTCGTTTCTAAAAAAACCAAATAATTACCTACATCCATTTTTTCTAAAACAATTTCAGTTGAATGATTGAAAAAATCATTAGATGATGTTAATTTTTCTGTAAAACTCTTGATTGGTTTGTTTTGTTGAACATAATTTATAATTAATGAATCTTTATTGTTTTTATAATTAGTATCATAAGTATATGAATTTGTCAATAAATAATTATTTTTCACAGGAAAGTGGTAGTAACTAATCTTAATAGAATCTACATTTTTGTAATCTAAAAAGGCACGATTGTTTTGATTTGGATATGTGGTTGTCTGCAATCTAACAGATAATGATTTTTGCAGAATTTGAATTTGGAGAGTCTCAGCTTCCGCCAAGGTATTTGGATTAATTTTTGTATTTAAAACAGTATCAATTAATGCAAGTGCTTCTTTGTATTTGTTTATCTTATTATTTTTTGAAGTTTGACTGATATAATTTTTAATGCGTTCAATTCTTAACGATTGTTTTAAAAATGAGTTTGAAGTGATGTTCTCCAATTGCTTAATTTTATCTGGATAAACAGAATATTCACTGTAAAGGGAATGAATATATTTTAATCGCTCAAAATAAGCAAAATCTGCTTTTTCTCTTTTTTCAGATAAATAATAGCGTTCATTATTTTGTAAAATTTTTAGAAGTTTAATGAGATTGTCATCTACTAAAAAAGTTA
>NZ_PNJW01000048.1 GCF_013822155.1 Flavobacterium sp. | reverse complement strand
ATTCAAAAAAAGGACTTTTAAATTCCCATCAAGTAATATTTTTTTATTCAAAAACTGTAGATTTCAAGTTCAAAACTTTGTATACAGATTATGCTTCAACAACAAATCTTGATCAGATTTTGCAAGATAGACAAAGAAACGAAAATGGAAAATCTGTTTATAAGAGAGATGAAAATGGAAATGTAGTACTTGGTAAAGAGAAAAAAGGAGTACCATTATCTGACGTATGGGAAATTCCATATCTAAATCCAAAAGCAAAAGAAAGAGCTGGTTATCCAACACAAAAACCAGTATTGTTATTAAATCAAATTTTAAATATCGCAACTGATGAAGGAGATTTAGTCTTAGATCCTTTCTGTGGTAGTGGGACAACTTGTGTATCTGCTAAGCTTTTAAAAAGAAATTTTATTGGAATTGACAAATCAATTGATGCTGTTAATTTGGCGAATATTAGACTTGAAGAGATGATAATTACTGAATCGAATTTATTAAATAAGGGTTCTGAAGATTACTTAGAAAAAACTGAAAAGGAACTTGCTATTTTAGCAAACCTAAATGCTTTTCCTGTTCAACGAAATATTGGCATAGATGGTTTTTTAAAGGATCATAGTGAGGGGAAGCCAGTTCCTGTTAAAATACAATCAAATTATGAAACAATTGAAGATGCTATCGAAAAAATTGAAAGAGCCTCAATTGGTAAGGATTATCCATTAAAAATTGTTATTCAAACTAGAGAAACTGAGGTTAGTAGACTTTTTGATTTTAAATCAAATGTTGAAATAATAAAATCACTAGAATTACAATCCAAGGAACTTACAAACAAAAGCACGAACGCATAATCGAGTAGACTGCCCTGCCAGAAACTAGCAGGGAGAGCCTCTCACACCACCGAGCATACGGGTGATATACTCGGCGGTTCGCAAAGAGATGGGTTGAGTTAATTTAGTATAAAACCCGCTATATTACCAGAAAGTTGTATGCTATTTTAAGAAACCCCATAATGCGACAAAATGACGATTAAACAAATAGAAAATACTTGGCGGCTAAATTTTAAAAAATCCCCTCTAATTACAGACGGGACCTTTAATCCTTCTATTGCTCGAAAAATATATTATGGACCTGATGAAGAAAGCGACTTTCCATTCAAAAAAGGTTTCCAAGATTTTAACGATAACTGCGATATTTCTGAAACGGAAAAAAATATTGACGACCTATTACAGTACCTTCATTTCATTGGTATTACTATCTCAAAAAAATCAATATCTAATGGCATAGCAAGGGGGACAACATCATTTCAAAGTATCTTAAAAAAAGCATTTTACATCTTCAAACATTTAGCGGGCTATGATGAAGAACTTGATATTGACGACCCATATCACGACAATATGGGAGACTTGTTTTTCTTTTTAAGAATAGAAGAAGGCGACAATGGTCAAGCAAAACAACTTACACTTTTTGATGAATTGGAATTGCCAGATTTTTATAATAAATACATTGACCTCCCTAATGGTTATGAGAACGATAAAACAGCCCAAAAACTTTTCGACTTAATCGAAAATTCTGATAAGTCAATTTTTCTTACTGGTAAAGCAGGAACAGGTAAATCTACATTTATTCATTATTTTACCAAGAAGACTGAGAAGAGTGTGTTATTAGTTGCATTTACAGGTATTGCTGCAATAAATATTGGTGGGCAGACAATACATTCTTTTTTTCGTTTTCCATTAAAGCCTCTTCTTCCTAACGACCCTGATATAACCATTTTCAAAGAATTTTATCAAAAGCGAAAAATTTTAGAAAAAACAGATACTATCATAATTGATGAAGTTTCAATGTTGCGTTCTGATATTTTAGAAGGTTTAGACTATTCATTGCGTATGAATGGCGGAAATCCAAACAAAATATTTGGTGGCAAACAGTTAATTTTAGTTGGTGATATTTTTCAATTACCACCTATTATTGATAATGCAGATGAAGTTGAACGAGAACTTTTTAAAATTATCTATGATAGTGAGTATTTCTTTGATAGCATTGCATATAAACAGCTAAATCCTGAAACATTTGAGTTTAGCAAGGTTCATAGGCAATCGAATGAACAGTTCATTAGATTACTTAACAAAGTTAGAGATTGTTCGATAGATAGTTTGGGAATTGACGAACTAAATAAAAGATATAATCTAAGTTATACTTCTAATCCCGAAGAATTTGTAATCACGTTAACAACCAATAACTACTTAGCTAAATCAGAGAATGTAACTAAACTCAATAGTTTACCATACAAAAGTCATTTCTTCAAAGCTAATATTATAGGCGATTTCAAGGAAGATAAATATCCTACTGACCCCGTATTAGAACTAAGAAGAAATTCACAAATAATGCTTGTGAAAAATGATAGTGCAGATAAAGGAAGGCGATGGGTAAATGGAACAATAGCAAAAGTTGAATTTCTTGATGATGAAAAAATTGAAGTACGACTTAAAGACGGTTCAGTTCAGACACTTCAAAAGGAAACGTGGGAAAACAGACAATATCAGTGGGACAAAAACAAAGGTAGTATAACATCAAAAGTAATTGGGACTTTTGAACAATACCCAATCAAACTAGCTTGGGCTATAACAATTCATAAAAGTCAGGGTTTAACATTTGACAATGTAATAATTGATTTAGGCTCTGGTGCCTTCGTAAACGGACAGCTATACACCGCTTTAAGCCGATGTAGAACACTTGAAGGTTTGACGTTAAAAAGACGTATCCAAAAAAAAGATATAATTGAAGACAAAAGACTAATTGATTTTTATCATAATCACATATTAAAAAACAGAGATAACATAGACGATAATGGCTTTTATGAAACAGAATATGCCAAATATCTTGATAGTTGGTCTCTCCATTTTGAATCATCACTAAAAGGAGAAAATGAGTATGGACAAAGTTGGAATGATTATAATGAACCTCTAGATTCTCCAATGGATTTTGAAGATTTTAAATCTAACTATTTAAGAAATCGGAATGAAAAATAAAAAAAAGCAGACAACAAATGCTTGGAAAAAAAACGGGGGTTTCGTGCTTCTATGAAAGTGAAGTGCTGAATTCTCCCAAAGCATGGGGATTGTGTATTTAATGAAATTTAGTGTTGAAAAATATCGACTTCGCAAACCCCTAAAAAGTTAGAAGCAACCATAAACTACATTTACTATGACCTTTTTTAATCAATATTCATTATCCGTAATGGGGATTATGTTTGAAATTATTGGTTCTTTTATTCTAACTATTGAAGCTTTCGGCTCGAAATGGATGGAGAAACCTCTAAAAAAGTTTATTCAATTTTCTAATTGGACAGGGAAGAGTTTCATAGCAAGTATATCAATTGTGATAATTGTTCTTATTCCTTTTACTGCGGCTGCTTTTTTTGGAAATAAAACTTGTGGTGCTTTATTGTTACCTTTTATGATTTTTGTTTTATTATTTACTCAAATTTTTGATGAACCAGAAAAGTTTGAGAAGTGGACTTTATTATCATATAACAATAAAAAGATTGGACCATTTGGGTTTATTTTGCTTTTAATTGGTAATGGTCTACAACTAATTAGCACTATTATACAAATATAAAATGGTAGCTGCTAACAGCAGTAAACGTTGCACAACCTCTTTAAAAAATTCTCCCGAAGCGTCGAGATTAAAATAAATAAAAAACAACCTCGTTTAGTGGATTCTATGCGGGGTTTGTTTTTTAGTCTTCTGAAAACTACTATATTTACTTTATTATTGATTAAAATCAATTCGGGATGGGGTTTGAGGGGCTGAGGTTAGTGATAATTTGGACGACCTGAGTTTCAAAAGACAAACTTTTGTATATTTGAAAAAAGTTAGAAATGACAACAAGAGAAAACATATTAAAAACGCTAAAATCCAATAAGCGAGAGCTTTCGAAGTTTGGTATTCGAAATGTTGGTTTATTTGGTTCATACATCCGTAATGAACAATCTAGCGAGAGTGATATTGATTTGTTGATTGATTTTGAACCTGAAAAAGAAAACTTTGACAACTTTATGGCTGTTTATGATTTGTTTGAAAAAATATTCAAAAACGAAAAAATAGAAGTTGTAACCCTGAATGGTTTGAGTCCCTACATTGGGCCAAAAATCTTAAATGAAGTTCAATATGTTTAAAGAGCCAAAAGAATATCTTAAACATATTCAGGACGAATGCTTATTCATTATTTCTGTTAGCGAAAACTTGTTGTTTGAAGATTTCATGGAAGATGAAACGTTGAAAAGAGCCGTTGTTAGAAGTTTAGAAATTATTGGGGAAGCAACAAAGAAAATTCCGGCTGACTTTAAAGAAAAATGGAATACTTTTCAATGGAAAAATATGGCTGGAATGCGTGACAGATTGATTCATGATTATATGGGAGTTAATTATGCCATAGTTTGGGATGTTATGAAAAATAAAATTCCAGCTATGAATAAACAACTTTCTGAATTCCTAAATGGAGAATAAAAATGAGGTAATAGTAGTTGCTGTTGCAAACTTCTTTTAAAAAACTTAATTTTCAGCTTACTTATAAAAACCAATATATTTACTTTATTATTGATTAAAATCAGTTCGGGATGGGGTTTGAGAGGCTGATACTGGCGATTATTATTCCAAACAACTCCGAAAAACGAAACAGGTAACATTTATACTAAATCAACTCACTATGCTCACGAATATCAATCCAAAATTACCAATGCGTGATAAAATTGTAACGAAGGATTTTTATGTAAATCTGTTGCGTTTTGAAGTGCTTGGTGACTATGACGATTATTTAATTATTGGAAAAGACGCCATAGAAATTCATTTTTTTCAATTTACACAACTTGACCCAAAAGAAAACTACGGACAAGTTTATATTCGAACAAACGAAATTGATAAACTTTATCAATCGCTTTTAGACCGCAAGGTAGTAATTCACCCAAACGGCCATTTAAACACAAAACCTTGGGGACAAAAAGAATTTGCGTTACTTGATCCAGACAACAACTTGCTGACATTTGGACAAGCAACAAATTTTTAAAATAGAATTAGATGCAATTTAGAATTGAAGACATTGCTAATACTTTTTCGAATGATAAATTTTCGTTATTAGTATATTTACTTTATTATTGATTAAAATCAGTTCAGTAAGTTTACAGTAACACTAATGCTTTTAATCAGCTTTAATGGAGTCCAGAAACCATTTATAAACGGGGTGTATCTGAAAAACCAAAAGAGTAAGCAACTAAACTTTAAAATTATGAGTACAAAATCTTTAAAAGTAGTTCTTACATTATTCTTTTTGTTTGTTCTTTTTGTTTCAAGCCTTTCATTTGCTTGTACAAGAGTAGTTTATCAGGGCCCAAACGGTACAATATTTACGGCTCGTTCCATGGATTGGAAGGGCGATATTCCGGCCAATCTTTGGATTTTTCCAAGGGGGATGAATCGTAATGGTGAATCAGGAAGCACCTCCGTGAAATGGAAATCAAAATACGGAAGTGTCATCACGAGCTCGTGGGATATCACTTCCTCGGATGGAATGAATGAAAAAGGATTAGTTGGAAATTTGTTGTGGTTATCAGAATCTGTTTATCCGAAATTTGAAAAGAATAAAGATAAACCGGGGCTTGCTGTTTCTCTATGGTTACAGTATGTTTTGGATAATTTTGCAACGGTTAGCGAAGCCGTTGATTTTTTGAGAAAAGAGCAGTTTGTTGTTGCATCTTCTCATATTCCCGGAACTGATATTTTTGCAACGGTTCATTTATCGCTATCTGATTCATCCGGAGACAACGCTATTTTTGAATATATAAATGGAAAATTAGTGATACATCATGACCGATCTTTTGTAACCATGACCAACTCCCCTATTTTTGAAGAACAATTAGCTATCAATGCCTATTGGAAAGGAATTCCGGGAACCATCACGCTCCCCGGAACAAACAGAGCGGCAGACCGATTTACAAGAGCAGCTTATTACATCGATGCAATTCCTAAAACAGATAATACAAGAGTTGCCTTGCCCAGTGTTTTTAGCGTTATCCGAAATTGTTCCGTTCCGCTTGGTATTTCTTCAGAAACTGAGCCCAATATTTCTTCAACGCGATGGAGAACCGTTGCCGATCAAAAGAACTTGGTTTACTATTTTGATAATGTTTTAAACCCGAATGTGGTTTGGGTAGAATTCAGCAAAATAGATTTTTAGTGAAAAAGGAAAAGTGAAAAAACTAAGTTTAGATAACAATGAAAACTACTCAGGAGAAGCTTCAATGAATTTTAAAATCACTGAACCGTTTCAATTTGCTCCAATTTAATTGAAAAGCTAAGTTGCTTGTGGTGAAGTGAGGTTGAAGGAGAAAAGGTTGAAGTAACTATTATAACATAAAAAAGGTAGTCCGTTTGGACTACCTTTTGTCATTTGTATAAAACTTTAAGGTTAAGCTAAATCAAATCGGTCAAGGTTCATGACTTTGTTCCATACGGCCACGAAATCTTTTACAAATTTTTCTTTGTTGTCGTCTTGTGCATAAAATTCTGCATATCCACGCAAAATGGAATTTGAACCAAACACTAAATCTACTCTGGTGGCTGTCCATTTTGTTGCTCCGGTTTTTCTGTCTACAATATTGTAAAGATTAGAGGCAACCGGTTTCCATGCATTGTTCATGTCTGTTAAATTCACAAAGAAATCATTAGATAAAACACCTACTCTATCGGTAAAAACACCATGCTTAGTTCCGCCAAAGTTGGTTCCTAAAACTCGCATCCCTCCTATTAACACGGTCATTTCCGGTGCTGTTAGTCCTAAAAGTTGCGTTTTGTCTAATAACATTTCTTCAGGGTTAACTACATAATCTTTTTTCTGCCAGTTTCTAAAACCATCGTGAAGCGGTTCTAAAACTTCGAACGATTCTACATCAGTCATTTCTTGTGTAGCATCTCCACGACCGGGGCTGAAAGGTACTGCAACGTTCACACCGGATTGTTTTGCTGCTTTTTCAACAGCGGCAGTTCCACCTAAAACAATCAAATCAGCCATGCTTACTTTTTTAGCTAATCCGCTTTGGATTTCAGCAAGCTTAGTCAATACTTTTTGTAAACGTTCAGGTTCGTTAGCTTCCCAATCTTTTTGAGGAGCTAATCGAATGCGAGCTCCGTTTGCACCGCCTCTAAAATCAGAACCTCTAAAAGTTCGGGCACTGTCCCAAGCGGTATTGATTAATTCTGCTTGCGATAAACCACTGTTTAGTAATTTCTCTTTTAATTCTTGAATTTCTGTTTCAGATAAGGTGTAATCAACCGTTGGAATTGGGTCTTGCCAAATCAAATCTTCTGTTGGAGCATCGGCACCAAGGTATCTGTTTTTCGGACCTAAATCACGGTGGGTTAATTTGAACCAAGCTCTGGCAAAAACGTCATTGAAATAAGCAGGGTCATTTCTGAATCGTTCAGAAATTTTTCTGTATTCAGGATCTACTTTTAAAGCCATGTCAGCATCCGTCATAATTGGATTTTGACGAGCGTTTGGATTATGAGCATCGATAGGTTTGTCTTCTTCTCTGATGCTGATTGGTTCCCATTGCCAAGCTCCGGCAGGACTTTTTCTTAATTCCCATTCATGGTTAAAAAGCATTTCAAAATAACCGTTATCCCATGTAGTTGGGTTGGTTGTCCAAGCTCCTTCTAATCCACTGGTTACTGTATCTCCTGCATTTCCTTTTCCTTTTGGATTCATCCAACCAAAACCTTGGTCTTTGATGTCTCCGCCTTCAGGGCTTTCGCCTAAAAGAGAAGCATCACCATTTCCGTGTGCTTTTCCAACTGTGTGACCACCCGCGGTTAAGGCAACCGTTTCTTCATCATTCATGGCCATCCGTTTAAACGTGATTCGCATGTCATGAGCTGTTTTTAAAGGGTCAGGATTTCCATCTACTCCTTCCGGGTTCACATAAATAAGCCCCATCATCACTGCTGCCAGCGGGTTTTCAAGGTCACGTTCGCCGGAATAACGGGTTCCGTTACTTCCTGTTTTAGCTAACCATTCTTTTTCAGAACCCCAATAAACATCTTTTTCCGGATGCCAAATATCTTCACGACCACCGGCAAAACCGAATGTTTTGAATCCCATCGATTCATGGGCCATGTTTCCGGCTAAAATGAATAAATCAGCCCATGAAATTTTGTTTCCGTATTTTTTCTTAATAGGCCATAATAGTCTTCTGGCTTTGTCTAAGTTTCCATTATCAGGCCAACTGTTCAGCGGAGCGAAACGTTGATTTCCTGTGTTGCTTCCCCCTCTACCGTCAGCTACTCGATAAGTTCCGGCGGCATGCCAAGCTAACCGAATCATTAAACCTCCATAATGTCCCCAATCAGCCGGCCACCAATCTTGACTGTTGGTCATCAATGCTTTTAAATCATTTTTTAAGCCTTCTAAATCCAGTTTTTTGAAGGCTTCTGCGTAGTTGAAGTTTTCACCATTCGGATTGGTTTTTGTGTCATGTTGGTGAAGAATGTCCAAATTAAGTGATTTAGGCCACCACTCCATTACTGAATTGCTGGTTTCAGTATTGGCTCCGTGACCAAACGGACATTTTCCCGGTTGTGAATTGTTCATATTTATTATTTTAAGTTTAAATTGATTTGTTTTAAAAATTAAATATCAAAACCCAACTACCATTTAATAAAATAGTAGTTTTAATCTAATAATTTAACAATCTCAAATTTAACAAAATAAACTCGTATAATTATTAGTTTTCAATAGATAAAAACTATTGTTTTATATAAATCTGATAATAATTATGCTTCTCTTTTTTTAATAAATGGCAGAAATGCTGATTCTAAACTTAAATTCACTATCTTGTAAAAATACTAAATTTTTAAAAAAATGAATACATCAAAAATTATAGGAGCGATTTTAATTATTATCAGTTTGGGAATTGGCTATATAGGTTCAACTAAGATTGCTGACAATTCGAAATCGGTGAATTTATTGGGTTTAAAAATTGATGCTTCTAACGAATCTGGCAAACAAGAAGGCTATTTATATTTAGGACTTGCTGTTGTACTTTTTGCAGGTGGAATTTATACCCTTACTAAATTGAAAAAATAATTTTGAAAACCATCAGTAACTTATTACTTTTACCATTCAAAAAATCAATTTATGTCAAACACCATTGCTTCGCTTAAAAACGTAAACATTTCGCAAGAAAATAACATGATTTTGAAAAACATCAACTTAGATGTGAAACGTGGTGATTTTATTTATGTGATTGGAAAAACAGGTTCCGGGAAAAGTAGTTTTATGAAAACACTTTATGCTGATTTACCATTAACCAACGGCGAAGGTTTTATAGTTGACTTTGATTTGGCTAAACTTAAAGAGAATGACATTCCGTATTTGAGAAGAAAAATAGGTATCGTTTTTCAAGATTTCAAATTACTGCCGGACCGAAGTGTATATGACAATTTAGAATTTGTTTTGAAAGCTACTGGCTGGACAGAAGCAGCTGAAATGAAGCAAAAAATTGATGAAGTAATGGAAAAAGTAGGCATGAAATCAATGCTTCACAAAATGCCTCATCAACTATCGGGTGGAGAACAACAACGGGTTGCCATTGCCAGAGCCTTATTAAACGATCCGGAAATAATTCTAGCGGATGAACCCACCGGAAACCTTGACCCGCAAACCAGTGTGGAAGTGATGGAAGTATTGCGAAAAATCAATCAAAACGGAAAAACGATTATCATGGCAACACATGATTATGCGTTGATTATGAAATTTCCATCCAAAACGTTGAAATGCGAAGACAGCACTATTTTTGAAGTGGTGCAAAGAACGGTTTAGTACTCACATATTTTGCTAACAGCAGTAAAGTAAACGGATAAGTTATCAGGTGAAATCTATCGCCTTGATCACTTGATATACCTGATATTCCTATAATATAAAGTATCAAAAGCCCTGCGAAAAGCAAAAAGGTATCTTTTCTATAATACTTCCAAACGGACAACAAAGCCAGCACGATTCCTAAACCCGTCATTAATCGATTTTGGTATTTAGAAATCCAAGATAAAATAGTTTGGTTGGTCTCAAAATCGGGATTTCCCTTTACGTTTGAATACCCTTTGATGCAAATGGAACCGGTGGCTGAATTCCACATAAAATTGTGACTATACGCTTTTATCAAATTCCATTTGTTGTTCAATACTTGTTCTTTTATATCCGCATTTGCAATTTGTTTTTGCTCATGGGCTTTGTGAGTGAACAAATATTCCGCTCTCGGATTCTTGATTTGATTGTACTCTACTCCTTTTCTATAACAATCTGCTTTTGAAAACAGGTAATTATAAAACGTCACACTATCAATATAACTAATCGTAAAATCGCCAAACTGGTGTTTCAAACCTGCCGCTTGAACAAAACATAAAACCACAGAAGCATATAAAAAAACCATAACTTTTTGTTTATAGTGCGAAAAAAGTGTTTTGGCAAAATAGAGTAGCATTAGTATTGCAAAAAACTTACTGGCCGGTTTGATTAACATACTTAAAACGATGATGGAAAGAGCAAATACGAGCCATTTAAAAACCTTCGTTTGATTATACTTTTGAATAAAATAAAACCCTGAAATCAGGAAAAAAAGAAAAGGGGTTTCTGCTAATAAATGAAAATTAAACAACGCATTGCTGACAAAGAAAACAAAACAAAGTGATATCAAAAATGCGATTTTCTTACTTACATAAGTTTGAAGTAATTCAAATAAAATTAAAATAGTAGCTAACCATAAAAAAACATTAATATAAATCGCAATGCCATACAAATCAAAGGCAGAAGCTCCAAATAATAGTGGAAAACCATAAATGGCCGCCATCAGCATTGGTCGATAACAATGGCCGCGAAAATATAAATAGAAATTAGTGGCAGACAAGTTATAATCACCGGCGTCAGGATATATCAAGGTTTGAGCAGAAATATCCAACATTGCTGATAAAAACAACAACCAAAGCAATCCAAAGGCCAGCAATAGAAAATGGAATTGGTATTTTTGAAAAAAAAGAATCATATTTTTAATTAAAAAAAACGCCTATTGGTTGAAAAAAGCTAAATTGCTGCTTTAAAAATAATAGTCAAAAATAGGTTATTATTTTCAATTGTATGGAAAACCAAAGCAATCCCAAAAAATTATCGATTATTATTCCTGCCTACAATGAAGGAAGGACGATTCATTTGATTTTAAACAAAATTAAGGACGTTGTGTTGCCTGAGGCTGTTTTGAAAGAAATCATTGTAGTGAATGACTGCTCAACCGATGAAACCGAAGCAACATTATTAGCCTATCAATTTAATAATCCGGAATTTGTCATTCATTATTACAAGCATGACATAAACAAAGGAAAAGGTGCCGCAATTCACACCGGAATTTCAAAAGCTACCGGTGATTTCATCCTCATTCAGGATGCTGATTTGGAATATGATCCGGAAGAATATACTGTTTTATTAAAACCAATGCTAGGCGGTCATGCTGACGTGGTTTATGGTTCGCGGTTTATGGGAGGAAAACCCCATCGGATTTTATTTTTCTGGCATACCATTGGCAATCGGTTTTTAACTTTCCTATCAAATATGTTCAGTAATTTGAACTTGACCGATATGGAAACGTGTTACAAATTGTTTGATGCTGCCCTTCTAAAATCACTTTCTTTACATGAAAATCGTTTTGGGTTTGAACCTGAAGTCACTCAAAAAATAGCTCGCATTCCCAAAATTCGAATTTATGAAGTAGGCATTTCCTATTACGGAAGAACGTATGAAGAAGGTAAAAAAATCAATTGGAAAGATGGTTTTTGGGCAATTTGGTGTATTTTTAAATATGGATTATTAAGACTTTAATATGCTATCCATTTTAATTCCGACGTATAATTATGCTATTCTTGCACTTGTAAAAAATGTGCATCAACAATGCTTAGAGGCACAAATTCCTTTTGAAATCATTTGTTTGGATGACCAATCTAATAATGATTATCAAATTGAAAATCAAGTTATTTCAACTTTACCCAACTGTATTTATAACGTTAACCAAACCAATGTCGGACGGACGCGAACACGGCAACGATTGGCAGAACAAGCAAAATATGATTGGTTATTATTTTTAGATGCAGATGTGATTCCCGTTACTTCCGCTTTTATCCAACATTATATCGATGCTATACAACCGAACACCGTTATTTTTGGTGGCTATCAATATGAAAAGGAATCAACTGATGCTTCAAAAATTTTAAGGTATCGCTATGGAAAGGAGCGAGAAGAAAAATATGCTTCTGAACGAAATAAAAATCCCTATACCTACGTGTTTTCAGGAAATATGTTAGTTCCAAAATCAATTTTTTTAAACTTTAATTACCAAGCCAACGAGAAAAATTATGGCATGGATATTTATTTTGGATATCAACTATATCAACAACATATTTCTGTGCTTCATCTTGATAACCCAATCCTTCATTTAGGATTAGAAACAAATGAAGTTTATTTTCAAAAAGCGTTGCAAGGAGTTGAATCCCGAAAAAAATACCTTCTTCATGAAAAAGGTGTGGACCAAATGAATCCTTTAGTGCAAGCTTATTCCAAACTGAAAAAACTGGGATTAACAAAATTAGTAGCAGTTGGTTTTAAAATGGTAGCTCCCTTTTTAAAGAGAAATATATTGAGTACAAATCCAAAATTAGTTTATTTTGATATCTATCGCTTAGGTTATCTTTGCTCATTAGAATAATTCAATAGTCATGAAACCCATATTTTCTATAATTATTCCGCTTTTCAATAAGGAAAAAGAAATTCAACAAACGCTTGAAAGTGTGTTGAATCAATCTTTTGTTGATTTTGAAGTGATTATCATTAATGACGGGTCAACGGATAAAAGTGAACAAATTGTAAATTCGTTTTCCGATGACCGGATTTTGCTGATTTCAACTGACAACAAAGGTGTTTCACAAGCGAGAAACTTCGGAATTAACTATGCTAACGGTGAAATTATTGCCTTCTTAGATGCTGATGATTATTGGTTTCCAAACCATTTAGAAACATTATTTCAATTGTTTCAGCAATTTCCTGAGGCCGGATTACTGGCCACTAATTATGAGTTTTATTTTTCCGAGCACTCTATCGTAAAACCTACTTTTGATGATCTTCCAAAAGAGAATTGGAGCGGAATCGTTACTGACTTTTTCAAATCAAGCATGACCTATCGCTTAGCGTGGACCAGTGCCGTTGCCGTTCCGAAAACTATTTTAGATAAAATTGGTTACTTTGATGAAACAATTACCCTGGGTGCAGGAGAAGATACCGATTTATGGATTCGAATTGCCATTAACTATCCGGTGGCTTTTTCTACTGAAATTTCTGCCCGATATAATATGACGGCTCAAAATAAAATTAGTTTCAGCGATACCACAAAACGAAACTTTGCCCGATTGGATAAGTTTTATCAACAAGAAAAAGAAAATCCTTCCCTCAAGAAATTTTTAGATTTGTACCGTGTTGTTTATGCTCTTAAACATAAATTAGCCGGTGATGAAAAGAATTTTGCGTTTTATTATTCCGCGATAGCGATGGAAAATTGCCCTTTGAAAAACAAAATCTTGTTGAAGTTGCCTGCTTTTGTTTTAAAAAGACTTTTTGTAATTGGACGGTTGTTGAATTCAAACAAAATGTATTTCAATTTCTACACCCGCTTATTTAAGTCCTGATTTTTGATAAACGCCAAAAATACTATCAGCTTCACCCACTCTTTCAACAAACTCTTCTTCTTTATTAATCAAATAAGCGAGTAGTTGATTTGTCTCTTCGTCATTTTTTAAGAAATTATGAGCGATGCCTTTCAAGAGAATATGCAGAATATTCCAACCTAATTTTTTTTCTTCCAACACTTTAAAATTGTTCTGCAAGGCATTTTTTAAACGAGCCGAATCAGGAGCTTCGGAAGGATCTACTAAAAGCATCCGGATTAATCCCGGTCGATAAACTTTCCGCTTAACGGATTTGCCATCGATGAGCGTTTTATATTTTTTGGGGAGTTCTTTTAGTAAATCATTCGCAAAATCAAGTTGCTCTTTTTTCCATTGCAAACGATTGGGGCCACAAAATTCATTAGCTACTAAAATTCCCTCTGTTTTTAATAGTGGTGAAATTTCGTTTTTTAAAAACCCATTGATGTCATTAAAATGATGCAAACTGGAATCGAATAAAATTAAATCAAACGATTCATTATTAAAATTCATTTGATGAAAATCACCGGCTAAATAGTCAATTTTTAAGTTGTTTTCTATAGCCGACTGTTTGGCTCGTTCAATTCGGTCTTTAGAAATATCTACACCGATTACTTTTGAAAACAGTCCGGAAACAGCAAATTTACGTTCGTGTTTTCCTTCGCCGCAACCAATTGATAATAAGGATAAATTAGTTTTGTTGTGAAAGTATTTTTGAACAACATACGATTCATAACTCACTTCCGGATTACCGGAAATCAAAGTATTCCAATGTTGTTGCAAGGCCGGAATAATCCAAAAATCAGAAGAAGATTGGTATTGATTCCACTTTGCTGAAACCCGTTTGTTTTTAGATAAATTGAAAAGGGAAGCCAATTGCAGAAATCCTTTTTGTTTCACTTTATAGTAAACATCAAGGAAGTCTCCCACAGAAACTAATGAGGTTTCTTTTGTCATTTCGGTTATTTTGAATTGCAAAAATCGATGAAATCCCGAATGTAATCTGCCTCTTCAAACACGTCTGAAGCCACTACTAAACAAACGGAACCCGAAGAAAAGTTTTTCAATTCCCGCCAAATTCCTTCATTAATCAATAAGCCTTCAAAAGGTTTGTTTAAAGTAATTGTCTTTTCTTTTTTTCCATCGTTTAGAATTACATCAAAACTTCCGCTAAGAGCCACCAAAAACTCTTTTTGTTGAACATGCGAATGTCCGCCACGCTCAGCACCACTTGGTACATCATATAAATAGTAAACACGTTTCATTTCAAAAGGCAACACGTTTTTTTCTATGACAGATAAATTGCCACGCGGATCTTCAATTTTTGGTATAGCTATAAGTTGAAAAGACAAAATAGTTTATTTTTAATTTTGATTTACAAATCTAAGGGATTAAGTAATTAGAGTGCCTTATTTTTTAAAAATTGTTTCCTTCCATTGTAAAATGACTTGTTCAAATCGATGTTTTTCTAACGAATGCAACGTGTTTGCTTTACAAAATTTCAATAATTCCGGTTCCAAAACAAATCGATTCATGGCAATCGTTAATTTTTCAATGTTTTGATTTTCTACTAATAACCCATTTTGTTCCTGCTGAATGATTTCGTTTGGTCCTGATTCACAATCAAACGAAATAACAGGTGTTTCACAAGCCAAAGCTTCTATCAATACATTAGGATAACCTTCATTTCGGCTGGAAAGGACTAAAAATTGAGCTTGCTTCATGAAGGCATACGGATTTTTTTGAAACCCTTTGAAATGTACAAATGAAGTAAGGTTAGCTTTTGCTACAATCAATTCTAATTTAGATTTAAACATGCCGTCACCAAGAAAAAAAAGGTGAATGTTTTGTGCCGGTAATTGAGAATCAGCATAACTTTCGAGTAATTTATCAAATTGCTTGATGTTGTCTTCCTCCATTCTGCCTACCGCTAAAATGAACTTTTCAGTCATTAAAAGAGGTTGTACACTTTTTGTTTCTATTTCATCAAAATCTAATGGATTGGAAATAGTGACTACGTTTTTGAGCGAGTACTTTTGTTCAATTTTATGTTGAATAGCTTTAGAAACCGTAACAATTTTATAGGCATTTCGATAAATCAGTTTCGCCAAAAAATCAGTTTTAGGAAAGTAATAATCCAATTCAAAACTATGCACCGTTGGAATATAGCGGCAATTGAAAACAAATTGATTAAGCAACCATTCCATGAACGGTTTATTGCGAACCCGAAAATCAATTAAATAATCCAATTGATTCTTTTGAATGTATTTTTTTAAAATCAAGAATCGATTAAATCGGTTGAAAAAACCCTTTTTGTGCTTGCTTAAGTCTACTAAATTTCCTTTGTATTCAAAATCAATAGTTGAATTGACCAGGATAGTATGCACTTCAAACCCTGCCTTTTCGAAGCCAATGGAATACAAAGCAAGGATTTTTCCTGCTCCGCCATGAGCTAAGCTGGTTCCTAACAATCCAATTTTAATTTTCTTATCTTGCAATCGTTTTTGTTTAAATTCATACAAATATAATCGATTCATGCGAATCTTATTGATAGGCGAATACAGCCGTTTGCATAATTCTTTAAAAGAGGGACTTTTGACACTTGGTCATGAAGTTACTTTAGTGAGTGATGGTGATGATTTTAAAAATTATCCCAACGATTTGTCGTATGATGCGAAATGGAGTAAATCAAAACTTTTATACTATCCGCGAAGAGCTTTGCACAAATTCTTTAAGATTGATATTGCTTCTATTGAACGTGGTATTCGGTTTTATTTTTTACTTCCTAAACTGAAAAAGTTTGAGGTGATTCAGTTCATTAATGAAGCATCTATTAATACCATTGCATCCTTTGAGATTTATTTGATTCAAAAACTGCTTTTGCATAATAACAAATTGTTCTTACTCTCCTCAGGTGCCGATGCCGTGAATGTGCAATATATGCTAGATAAAAAGTTTAAGTACTCTATACTTACTCCCTATCTGGAAGAACAAAAAGCAAGTAATGAATATCCTTATATACTGCGGTATGTTTCTAAAAGTCATTTGAAGTTACATGATTTTTTGTATCAAAACAGTAACGGTGTCATTGCCACTGATTTCGATTATGCAATTCCGTTAGAAGGAAATTCAAAGTATCTCGGATTGATTCCAAATCCAATCAACTGTGCTAAAATTGATTTTATTCCTATGGAAATAAAAGATAAAGTTGTTTTGTTTTTAGGTATCAACAGGCACAACTATGTCAAAAAAGGAATTCACTTTTTTGAAGAAGCGTTGAAGATCATTGATGAAAAATATGCTGCTAAAGTTGAAATCATCATTACGGAAAACATCCCTTATGAGAAATATATTCAGTTATATAACAAAGCTCATATTCTTTTAGATCAAGTTTATGCCTACGATCAAGGATACAACGCGTTAGAAGCTATGGCAAAAGGAAAAGTTGTTTTTACCGGAGCCGAACAAGAATTTGTTGATTATTATCAGCTAACAGAGCGAGTTGCTATCAATGCTTTACCGGATGTGCATGAATTGGTAAAAGAATTATCATTTTTAATTGAAAATCCGCAGGAAATTATCAGGATTGGGAAAAATGCACGAGCTTTTGTTGAAAAGGAACATGATTATGTGAAGATTGCCGAGAAGTATTCTGAAACTTGGAATAGCAATTAATTTCTTTTAGAAAAAAGAGTATTTCTAAACATCCAAAACACCAAACAGAACGTTATAAAATTGGCAATACAATACGCTTGTAATGCACCCGTTACAGCTGATTTTTGTATCATAAAATAGGACAAAACAAAATAAGAAATATTAAAAAGCAGTTCGACTGCAATATATCTTTTCATCATCGTTTTGACTAAAATCTGATAGCCGAAAGCGAGGGTTAATAGCCTTAAGAAATCACCGGACAACTGCCAAAACAACAACGTTTTTACTTCCTGAAATTCTTCCGTTAAAGCGATTTGAATTAATAGGTCTTTTAAAAAGAAGAACAACAAAACCAACAACATAAAAATTGGAATTATCGTTTTAAAGTAATTTTTCAATTCACTTTTAAACGCTGCATTTGTATGAATGGATGCCAACTTTGGAATGTAATAGAATGAAAGTCCGGTTGTAAAAAACAACATATAAAATCCAGATACTCTGTTTACTGCATCCCAAATCCCGGCTTGTTGAATGGAATGATAATCAATAATCAGGTTTCGTATTAAAATAAAATTCAAAGGCACAATGATTCCGCTTAACAAAGCCATAATTGAAAAATCACGAACTACTGAAAGATGCTTTTTGGCTATAATGTATTGCAAATCAAATTGCAGAAAAGCTTTGTTTTGAAAAGCAACAAATAATACAATTAAGAAAAGTATAAAATCTGCCAAAGCAATCGCTATAAAAGCACCTTCCAGGCGATGGTAATATATTAATGAAACAGTTGCGATGAAAACCACAACAGATGATACAATTTGTAGAAAAACAATTTTCTTAAACCACAACAATCCATTAAAAACAGAAGTCATAAACGATTGCAACGCAACAAATGGCAATATCAATCCGAAAATTTTAATGTAGAAAGCATACGCATCATTCCGCAACACAAAATAACTAATTGGTTCAGAAAACAAAATGATTAGTATCCCTAAAAGAACAGAAACTATAATGAAAAGCCAAAAGAAAGTAGAAATCACCACAGACGACTCTTTTTTATCTTCTTTATTTTCGACAAATAATTTTATTAAAGACTGAGAAAAACCATTCGTTGATAACGATTTAAAAAGTGTTGTGAAGTTTCTGAAACTGCCGGTTAAAGCCATTCCTGAAGTGCCTAAATAGACAGAAATTACTTTTAAAGAAACGATGCCCAGTATAAAATTGACAATCACTGAAATGGAATTCAGGGAAAGTACTTTGAGTAGCGTATTTCTTTTTATGAAACTTAGCACGGTAATTCTCTAATGACATGAGCCGGATTTCCGGCCGCAATTACATTTTTAGGAATAGACTTTGTTACAACCGAACCATTTCCAATCACCGTATTTTCACCAATCGTAACTCCTTTTAAAATAGTGACATTAGAACCAATGAATACATTATTCTCTATTACTATTTCTTTTGAAATGGAGGACTCATGGCGTTTGTTACTAGCTAAATGGTGAGCATCATTGTCCATCAAGGAACAATTTGTGCCGATTAAAACATTATCTCCTATTCTGATTTTTGAAAAGGCAACAGCTGAAAAAGCATTGTTTATGGAAACATTATTCCCTATTTGAATAACACTGTTTTCGTTTCTGGCTTCTAAATAAGCATAATGAGAAAAATAATTGGGTGAGGCAACGACACCAATTTGAACATTATTGCCAAAAGAGATACTTCCTTTTCCTTTCAGCAGGAGCGGATGATAAAGGTTTGGTTTACCAACTGTGTTTTTACAATCGGATAAAAGTTTGAATTTTAAAACTCTTAACTCAACAAACAGTAGTTGCTTTATTTTATAGAATAACCCCATTAATATTGATTTAAAACTTGAATGATACTACTCACTTCCTCTTCTGTGAGCACCGGACTCATGGGTAAACTCAGAACTTCACGGTGAATTTTTTCTGTGATTGGGAAAGATAACGAATTAAATTCTTTCAATGCTTTTTGTTGATGTGGCGGAATCGGGTAATGAATCATGGTTTCGATTCCGTTTTCTTTTAAATAGTCTTGTAGTTCGGTTCTCTTTTCTGTGCGGATGACAAACAAATGAAACACATGATTGGTTGAACCATCATAAAAAGGTAAAACAATTTTATCGTTTTTAATTTCTGCTAAGTAACGATTGGCAATTTGTCTTCTTTTCTGATTATCATTAGCTAAGTTGGGTAATTTTACTTTTAGAAAGGCAGCTTGAATTTCATCTAAGCGGGAATTTATTCCGAGGTAGTCATTGACGTATTTTTTCTCTGACCCGTAATTTCGCAAAGCACGAATGATTTTGTTTAAGTCATCATCATTCGTTACCACTGCTCCACCATCGCCTAAAGAACCAAGGTTTTTGGTTGGATAAAAACTGTAGGCAGAAGGGTGATTAAAAACGGGTGATGAGAGATGGGCTCCGTGAGCTTGAGCAGCATCTTGGATGATTAACAAGTTGTGTTGCTTTGCAATCGAATCAATTTTTTCCATATCCGCTAACTGTCCGTATAAATGAACGACCAAAATAGCTTTGGTTTTGGAAGTAATTTTAGCGGCTATTAAATCCGGATTCAAATTGAAGGTTTCTAACTTGGGTTCTACTAACACCGGGACTAAATCCGTTTGTAAAATGGATAAGATGCTCGCAATATAGGTGTTTGCCGGAACGATTACTTCATCTCCCTTTTGTAATTTTCCAAGTTCGAGGTAAGCTTTGAAAATCAAGACTAAAGCCTCTAAACCATTCCCTACTCCAATGCAATGTTTGGTTCCGCAATGAGCGGCAAATTGGTTTTCAAATGATTGTACTTCGTCTCCCAGAATATACCAACCGCGTTGCATGAACTGCTCCAACTTTTCATGGAAAGCTTTTTCGTACTGTTTGTTGACTTTATGTAAATCAAAGAATTTTATCATTTTATTACTTGCTCAAGTTTAGTGAAGTTTGCTGTGTCAACTTCATAGAAATCCTGCGTTACAATTTTAGCTCCGAAACTTTCTTTCCAAAAGGAAAGACCGCCGTTTAATTTTCGCCCTTGTTCTTCATTGGAAATACCAAAATCAAAAAACGCTTTATCTTTAAATACTTCTGTCATTAAATAGTGATACATAAAATCTAACGTTCCGTATTCATTCTTAGAGGATGTGACTGAAATATATTGTGTATGAGCTACCTTTTTACTTTCGAAAATGGTGGTGCCACCCACTATTTCATTTTCTTTATACACGTTAAACTGTCGGATGTTTGATGGGAATTTATGTTTTAAAGCGGTTATTTCTTCTAAAGAATGAACCGGGTTTGCTTGGTGCTTATTTATTAAATTCGGAATTAACACCAAGTTCCAAAAAGTAGTAAAATCATTTTCTTCTTTAATTATCAATTCGTTCTTTATTCCTCTTTTTACGCCTTCCATTCTGCCTGATGCCAATTTTATTTCTTTTGATAAATCAATTACGGCTAAGGTATCGCGGCGAGACAATTTAGCTTCAGCGAGAAACAAAGCATACTTTAATTCATCTGAGAAATTATCACAATAGATAAAAGGTAATTCTTTTATATGTAGTGTTTTAATTTCGCTTACATGAAGTTGTTGCAAAATTGATTTGAAAATCAGCAGTACCTTTTCTAGTTTTAAATCTCCTTTAAAAACCAATCCGCCATAGGTTAACCCTTGGTGTGAAAAGACTTCCTCTCCTACTCTGTTTGCCGGTAAAACAGCCACCCACCCTTTTTCATCTTCTACGATGAGTGAATAATCTTCAAAGCGATCTTGGTGGTATTCCATAAAATCACGGTGAAATAAAAAAGTAGCATTTTTGGCTTGATTGATAAAATCATTCCAAATTGAATAATCAGCTGAAGTATATTTTCTTATCAGGTATTGCTGCACCGTATGACTCACTCGAATGCTTCGAGACTTTTTTTATATTCAATAAAATAGTATCTTTAAATCCCAAATCGAGGATTTATACTTTATGAAACGAAAATACAACTATTTTCTGTTATGGCTACTACATTTTTTTGCATTCTCTGTTTGGGGGCAAGAGGTTAGTTTGTATCAACAGTTTAATGGTCGGTATGATTTCACGTTTATTGGCAATACGCTAAACACGGAAGAAAACAGAGGTTTTCTGTCTCCTTGCATCATCAACACTTCTGCTACGGCTACTTTAGCGATGCAACCTGATGATGCGATTGAAAAGGTTTTTTTGTATTGGGCAGGTTCGGGGCCGGGTGATTTTGAGGTTCAATTCAACGGAATTTCCATTACGCCTGACCGAACTTTTAACCTTATTCAATCGACTTCCGGTTTAATCTTCTTTAGTGCTTTTAAAGACGTTACGGAACAAGTACTTTCTACCGGAAACGGTGACTATACGCTCTCTGAACTTGATTTGACTGAGCTTATTCCGGACTATTGCCCGAATGCTACCAACTTTGCCGGTTGGGCCATGATTATTGTGTATAAAAATGATTCGTTGCCACTGAATCAATTGAATGTGTATGACGGATTAGACTATGTAAGTTTTGGCAATAATAATTTGACTTTTGTTTTAGACAACTTGAATGTGATTGATGATATCGGAGCAAAAATCGGTTTTATCGCTTGGGAAGGTGATTCTAATCTAGCGTTTGAGGAAACGTTGCAAATCAACGGAACTATTTTGAGTAATCCGCCCTTGAATCCGGAGGATAATGCCTTTAACGGCACGAATAGCATCACGGGAAGTTCGGCCTTGTTTAATATGGATTTAGATATTTATGATATTCAAAACAACATTCAGCCCGGTGACCAATCAGCGGAAATAGCGTTGACCTCGGGTCAGGATTTTGTGATGATTAATGCCGTGGTGACTAAATTAAACAGTCAGGTGCCGGATGCGACCATTGTGATTGACAACGTTTACCTCAGTTGTAATTCCAATGAAGTAACGGTTGACTATACCGTTTATAATTTGAATGCTACCAATCCGTTGCCGGCCAACACCCCTATTGCGGTTTATGTTAACGGTGTTGTCATTGCTTCTGCTGCCACTATGAATGTGATTGCCATTGACGGAAGCGAATCAAACAGCATTACACTTCTGCTTCCGGAAGGAACAACAAATCCGTTTGAATTAGTTTTTGCGGTGGACGACATTGGTAACGGCACCGGAATTGTGATTGAAATTAGTGATGATAACAACACGGCAACGCAAGAAGTAACGTTGTTGGTTTCACCGATTATTCCTCCGTTAGCGGCTTTACAGGTTTGTAATGAAGGATTTAGTCAGGGAACTTTTGATTTAAATCCGGTGTTGAATGAATTGATGGGAACGGCCATGATTGAAGTAACTGCACATGAAACCATGGAAGAGGCAGAATCGGGGAATAATGCGATTATCTCGACCGGCAATTATCAAACGCTTACTCCCAGAACAATTTATATGCGAATTGAAAATGAACCCTGTCCGAGTATTGCTCCACTTACTTTGACGGTTGAAAATTGTCCGCCAACAGTTTATAATTTTATTTCTGCCAATGAAGACGGTTCGAATGATTTCTTTTTTGTGGATGGTTTGCGGGACATTTTTTTAAATTTTGAAATTAAGATTTTTAACCGTTGGGGATATCTTATTTGGAGAGGCAATCAAAACACGGCCGATTGGCGGGGCGAAGTGACGGAAGAAATCAAATGGAACGGAAATATTGCACCGGATGGCACTTATTTTTATGTGCTTCATTTGAATGACCCCAATTATAACAAACCGTATCAAGGGTTTTTGTATATCACGCGTTGAGTTTACTTGCTTAAACCATAGTTCTCGAAGC
>NZ_PNJW01000047.1 GCF_013822155.1 Flavobacterium sp. | reverse complement strand
CCACTGATAATGTAAATGGATTGATGATAAAATACATTACTGATGCAGGATTTAAAAATGCTCGGGAAGTAGATTATATCAACACATCAATCGGGACTTATTCTTATTATAAAGCAGAAAAAATAATTAATAACTAAAAAATAACACAGTATGAAAGCACTTATTTTAACAGCTATTTTAGCAATCACTTTAGTTTCTTGCAATCAAAAAAACAAAGAAACAGAAAACAACACTACAGAAACTTCCGCAAATTCAAGTGAACTATATGCATGCCCAATGCATCCCGAGGTTCAAGGAAAAAAAGATGAAACATGTTCCAAATGTGGTATGGAATTAACCGAACTGGTAACTCAAACGCAAGCACCTCACGAAAAAAAAGCAACAGAAGCATCCTCTGCTGCAACAACACAATCCAATGTTAACATCGAGGATATTTTAATTAGTTACATAAATTTAAAAAACAAATTGGTTAAAGATGATACAAATGGTGCTGCCGAAAAAGCAAAAATACTATTCACCTCATTTGACAGATTTGACATCAAAGTTTTAAGCGAAAAACAAAAAAAAGAATATTTGGATATTGCAGATGATGCCAAAGAACACGCAGAGCATATTGGAGATAATGGAGGAAAGATAGAACATCAAAGAGAACATTTTGTAATGTTAAGTAAGGATATGAATGACTTAATTCAATTATTTGGAACCAGTCAAAAACTATATCTGGATTTTTGCCCAATGGCAGATGACAACAAAGGTGCTGTTTGGATAAGTGAAACAAAAGAAATCAAAAATCCATATTTTGGAAAAGAAATGGCTACTTGCGGTTCTATAAAAAAAGAATACTAGTATGAAAAAAATCATCAAAAAAATACTTTTTATTGGGTTAATTATTTTTTTGTTGATACAGTTATATCAACCTGCTCGGAACATTAGTTTTGAGCAGGATATAACTGGTAATTTTACAAAAGTCTATAATGTTCCTAAAAATGTTGAAATCATTTTGCGAACTTCTTGTTATGATTGCCACAGTAACAACACCAATTATCCTTGGTACTCTTACATTCAACCCGCTCGTTTTTTTATGGAAAGTCATATTGCAACAGGAAAAGAAAATTTAAATTTTAATGAATGGGGAAATTATAGTAGCCGAAAGCAAAATAATAAATTAGAAAGAATTGCAAAACAAATCGAATCAAACGAAATGCCTTTGAGTTCTTATACTTTAATCCATAAAAAAGCAATCCTTACAGCCTCCCAAAAAAAAGAAGTATTGGATTGGATAAATAAAACAAAAGATAGTATTTCATTACTAAATTAAAAATAATGGTAGAAAAATTAATAACATTCTCACTACGAAATCGAGCCGTTGTCTTGCTGGTTTCAGCTTGCTTATTTGCTTGGGGAGTTTACAGCGTCCAACAAAACCCCATTGACGCCATTCCTGATTTATCCGAAAATCAAGTTATTGTGTTTACGGAGTGGATGGGAAGAAGCCCACAGGTTATCGAAGCCCAAGTAACATATCCCTTGGTTTCCAACCTGCAAGGTATTCCTAAGGTTAAAAACATTCGAGGCGCATCTATGTTTGGGATGAGCTTTGTTTACATCATTTTTGAAGATGATGTCGATATTTATTGGGCAAGAACCCGTGTATTGGAAAGACTAAATTATGCCCAACGCTTGTTGCCTCAAAATGTAGTTCCAACACTTGGACCCGATGGCACAGGTGTGGGTCACGTTTTTTGGTATCATTTAAACGCCGACGGTATGGACTTGGGAGAGCAAAGAGCCTTACAAGATTGGTACGTGAAATTCGCCTTGCAAACTGTTCCTGGAGTTGCCGAAGTGGCATCTTTTGGTGGTTTTGAAAAACAGTATCAATTAGTGTTGGATCCCTTGAAAATGCAATACTATAACGTCAGTATGATGGAAGTGATGAATGCAGTCAAGGCTAATAATAACGATGTTGGTGGGCGAAAATTCGAAATGAGTGATATGTCATACATTATAAGAGGATTAGGATATATCAAAAACATAAAGGACGTGGAAGAGATTGCTATTAAAAATTATAATTCCGTTCCTGTAAAAGTTAAAGACATTGGTTCAATACAAATGGGTGGCGATTTGAGACTAGGTATTTTTGATGAAAATGGCACTGGTGAAGTTGTTGGCGGAATTGTGGTAATGCGTTATGGCGAAAATGCTGATAAGGTAATAACGGCAGTCAAGGAAAAAATGAAAGAAGTTGAAAAAGGATTGCCTGAAGGGGTTACTTTTAAAACCTCTTATGACCGAAGTGATTTAATAGAAAAAGCAATCGCATCAGTTAAAGGAACTTTAATCGAAATTATGATTACTGTTTCTCTTGTGGTTCTTCTTTTCCTTTTTCATTGGCGAAGTGCTTTAATTATACTCATTCAATTACCTATATCTGTGTCTATTGGCTTTATTTTACTTGAAGCATTTGGCATTTCATCTAATATTATGTCATTAACGGGTATTGCTCTGGCAATTGGTGTTGTTGTTGATGATGGTATTGTAATGGTTGAGAATGCATACAGGACAGTTTCGGAGAAACAAGAAGAAATGGATAATAATCAGTAATTGGAATTAAGATGAAAAATAAAATTAAAAATATATTCAAAAAAGAAAACGATCCGTTGTCTCCTGAAGATAAGTTAAAGCTTATAGAGAGCTCTTCAAAATTAGTTGGCCCAGGTGTTTTCTACTCAACAATAATTGTAATTACATCCTTTTTGCCTGTTTTTCTTCTCACGGGAATGGAAGGCAAGTTATTTGGACCATTGGCTTGGACGAAATCTTTTATTCTGATAGTTGATGCTTTTTTAGCCATTACACTTGTACCAGTGCTAATTAGTTTTTTACTAAAAGGAAAACTTCGTCCAGAAAATAAAAATCCAATTAACAAAAAATTGGAAAGTATTTATACACCCATTTTAATTTTTTGTTTAAAATGGAGAAAAACGGTATTGGGTATCAATATCATTGCCTTGCTGATTGGCGTATTAATGTTTACTCGTTTAGGTTCAGAATTTATGCCTCCTTTAGATGAAGGATCTGTACTGTTTATGCCGGTAACCTTGCCCGATGTATCCAACTCCGAAGTAAAGAGAATTCTTCAGGTTCAGGACAAATTGATAAAATCAATTCCCGAAGTGGCCCACGTTTTGGGAAAAGCAGGCAGGGCAAATACGGCAACCGATAATAGTCCAATAAGTATGGTTGAAACCATTATTTTGTTAAAACCTCAAGCAGAATGGCGAGAAGACAAAACCAAAAATGATATTATCACGGAAATAAACAACAAACTTCAAATTCCTGGCGTGACCAATGGTTTCACGCAACCTATTATCAACCGGATCAATATGCTTTCAACAGGAATCAGAACCGATGTAGGCATAAAAATATACGGAGCAAGTTTAGATACCATCAATGTTTTGGCTCAAAAAATTAAAAAAACATTGGAAGGAACTTCTGGAGTTAAAGATTTGTATGCTGAACCAATAACAGGCGGAAAATATATTGATATTGAAGCAAAAAGAGATGTTATTGGCAGATACGGACTAAACATAGATGATATAAATAATGTAGTTGAAGCTTCTATTGGAGGGATGAAACTCACTACGACTATCGAAGGAAGACAACGTTTTTCCGTAAATGCACGATATGCACAAGAATACAGAAATAGCCTTGAGGCCTTAAAAAAATTGCAAGTTCAAACGATGCAATTTGGTCCAATACCATTAGAAACTGTAGCTAATGTAAAAATAAGTGATGGCCCTCCAATGATAAATAGCGAAAATGCAATGCTCCGTGGCACAGTGTTGTTCAACGTTCGGGAACGTGATTTAGGAAGTACTGTAAAAGAGGCACAGGAGAAACTCAATGCAATGATGACCAAGATGCCAAAAGGATATTATGTGGAATGGAGCGGACAATGGGAAAATCAAATTAGAGCCAACAAAACATTAAGTTTAATACTGCCTATTGTTGTGGTCATTATATTTCTTGTTTTATATTTTACGTATCATTCGATGAAAGAGGCATTAATCACGATGATTACAGTACCCTTTGCTTTAATTGGAGGAATATTTATGGTTTATTTTTATGGAATTAATTTATCCGTTGCTGTTGCCGTTGGCTTTATTGCACTGTTTGGAATGGCAATCGAAACGGCAATGTTAATGACCATCTATTTGAATGAAGCAATGAATAAAATGGTAGAAAAGTACGGAAACACGAAGGAAACCATAACCGAAGAAATATTGAAACAATATATTATTGATGGTTCAGCCAAAAGGTTAAGACCAAAATTGATGACTGTTTCAGTTTCATTATTTGGACTAATCCCCATTCTTTGGGCAACAGGAACAGGATCAGATATAATGCTTCCCATCACTGTCCCACTAATTGGAGGCACCATTACCTCCACGATTTATGTATTATTAGTAACACCGATTGTTTTTGAGATGGTAAAACTTCGAGAATTAAGAACAAAAGGTAAAATAGAACTTATAGATGTTAAAGAATAAATTTTATATAGCCATAAGTTGTTTGATTTTAAGCGCTAGCAATTTAGCAGCCCAAACACTTTCCTTGGATAATGTATTGAATACCATCAAAACAAATAATCCACAATTGAAAATTTATGATGCCGAAATTCAAAGTATGGATGCGGCGGCAAAAGGAGCCAAAAGCTGGATGCCTCCTCAAGTGGAAACAGGTTTTTTTATGACGCCCTACAATACCAAAATGTGGAAAGCAAATGAAATGAACCCTGGTATGGGAAACTATATGTTGGGTGTTACGCAAATGATACCCAATGCATCCAAGTTAAAAGCTGATTTTAATCTTATGAATGCAATGTCATCTGTTGAAAAAGAAAACAAAAACTATACAGTTAATCAATTGAAAGCATTGGCAAAAACAAATTATTATCAATGGTTGGTTTTAAATAAAAAAATAAAAATAGCCGATGATAATTTGTTGCTTTTAGATTATATGATTAAAAGTATGGAAATACGCTACCAGTATAATATGGATAAATTGCCTACTTATTACAAAGCAAAATCGCAATACAGCGCATTAGAGAGTATGATTCTAATGTTGCAAAATGACATTTCCCAAAAGCGAATTATGCTAAACACCTTGATGGCAAGAGATAAAAACACCAAATTTGAAATTGATGAAACTTACGAAATAAAAGATTTTAATTTGGCCATATCAGATACAACTTCTCTTTCTAAAAACCGAAGCGATGTGAAAGCCATCGAAAAAACGATGGAAATAAATCAGCTCAAAATTGTAGCCGAAAAAACAAAGTTATTGCCCGAGTTTGGTATAAAATACGATCATATGTTTGCTTTTGGAGAACAACCCCAACAATTTTCCTTGATGGGAATGATTACCATTCCAATGCCTTGGTCAACTAAAATGAATAAAGCCAATATCGACAGTTTTCAAATTAAAAATGAAAGTTTGAACTGGCAAAAGCAAATGATTTTGAATGAAGCCACAGGAATGATTTCGGGTATGAACAATGAATTGACCGCTTTAAAAAAGCAATACGAGGTTGCACAAAAAAGCATCATTCCTGCCTTGAAAAAAAATTATGAAACTGCAATTTTGGCTTGGCAAAATAATACTGGTGATTTATTTGCCACTCTCGATGCTTGGGAAGCATTAAATATGGCTCAAATTGATGCTTTAGATAAATTGCAAAGTATATTGGCAGCACAAGTAGAAATTGAAAAACAATTAGAAACCAAATAATTATGAACAAGTATATAAAGTATGGTTTAGCTCTTGTTGTAATTTCCATTATCGGAATTGCAATCTATTTCTTTGCCAAAAAATCAGATAATCATTCGGAAATGGGACATCAAAACGAGGTTTACACTTGTTCAATGCACCCGGAAATCATTAGAGATAAACCCGGAAATTGTCCCATTTGCGGAATGACTTTGGTAAAAAAAGTAACAGAGAATAATTCCGTTGACGACAATTCAATCGACAATCTTATAAAACCTACCGACAATTTTATAGTAGGTAATTATCAAACAACAACGGCAATAGACACTGCTTTGAGCAGTGAAATAAATTTACCGGGAATTGTGGAGTATGATCCCAATTCATCGGTAAATATTGCAGCTCGAATGAGCGGTCGAATCGAAAAAATGTATGTCAATTATAAATATCAAAAAGTAAATAAAGGACAAAAACTATTTGATTTATACAGCCCAGAATTACTGACGGAACAACAAAACTTCATTTATATGATTACTAATGATGCTGAAAATCCTTCGATTATTAATGCCTCCAGACAAAAATTGTTGCTTTATGGAATGACTGAAAATCAAATAAATGCGCTGTTTAATTCCAAAAAAGTTAACCCGTTAATAACCATTTATAGTCCAGCTTCTGGTATTATTGAAGGAACAGCAACGATGGATAATACAACTAATCCTGTGATGCAAAGTGCGAGTAACAACACTGAAGTTTTGAATGTTAAAGAAGGGAGTTATATAAAAAAGGGAGAAATCATTTTTAAACTATTAAATACGGATAAAGTATGGGGAATATTTAATGTTATCCAAGGATACAATAGTCTTGTCAAAGCCAATCAATCCATCAGAATTACTTCCGAACTAGACAAAAACGAACTCATAGATGCAAAAATCAATTTTGTCGAAACACAATTAAATCCAGCCGATAAAACCAACAGAATTCGAGTTTATTTAAATAATAATAAATTCAAATTACCAATTGGGTTAAGATTGCAAGGAGTTGTGAAAACAAATTCAGTAAATGGGATTTGGATTCAAAAACAGTCAATGGTAAGCATTGGAAACAAGAAAATAGTTTTCTTAAAAATGGACAATGGCTTTAAGGCATCCACTATAAAGACAGGAATTGAAATAGATGATTTTATCCAAATTATGGAAGGTATTTCAGTAAAAGACACCATTGCCAAAAACGCACAATATTTAATTGACAGCGAAAGCTTTATTAAAACCGAATAATAATGAAGACAATAAAAAAAATAAGTGTACTATCAATACTATTTATGGTAATGGTGGCTTGTAATACTAAAGACAAAGAAGACCATAGCAAAAACAATAAGAGTGCAGCAACAACATTTTACACTTGTTCTATGGATCCACAAGTTAAGGAAGACAAACCCGGAAAATGCCCCATTTGCCATATGGAGTTAACCCCAATAAAACAAGATGACACAGAGGCTAATGAAATAAGTTTGAGTAAACAGCAAATACAATTGGGAAATATCACTACACAAACTATTTCAGAAACTCAAAGCAGTTTAGAGCAAAATTATACAGGAGTCTTGTCCATTAATCAAGAAAAAATAAAAACCATTTCTGCAAGAGCAATGGGACGAATTGAAAAGTTGTATTTCAAAACCGTTGGTGATTATGTTTCTAAAAACCAAGCCGTATATCAATTGTATAGTGAAGATATTGCCATTGCCAAACAGGATTATTTTACGGCATACAAACAACTGGCAATGCCTGGCGATTTTGGAAAAAATGCCCGAAATATGCTCAATGCAGCAAAACAAAAACTGTTGTTCTTTGGTTTAACCAATGCCCAGATTGAAAGTATAAAAACCAGTAAGGAAGTTTCTCCTTATACCATTTTTTATAGCACTGCCAGTGGAACAATATCGGAAATAAGTACCACAGAAGGCAGTTATGCAATGGAAGGTTCCCCCATCATTAAATTGGCGGATTTAAACAGTCTTTGGTTAGAAACACAGGTAAACGTAAACTATGCCAAGAATCTAAAAATAGGACAAAAAGCCCAAATTACATTTTCCGATTTTCCTGATAAAACCATAAATGCGCAAGTTTCTTTTATCAATCCTGAAATAAATCCAGATACTCGTCTGCTTTTAATTCGATTGGAAATATCAAATCCAAATTTGCAATTAAAACCCGGGATGCAGGCTATGGCAAAATTAACACAATCCAATCTAAAAGGATTGTATATTCCTGTAGATGCAGTGATCAGGGAGGAAAACGCTTCCTATATTTGGGTTGAAAAAAGACCGGGAGTATTTGAAAACGTAATGGTAGAAACTGGAATAGAAACCAATGGAATGATAGAAATCAAATCTGAAATAGATCCTGCCAAAAAAGTCGTTATTACAGGGGCTTATGCCATAAACAGCGAATATAAATTCCGAAAAGGAAGTGACCCAATGGAAGGGATGAAAATGTAATATTTAAAAACTAAAAAATTATGACACATACCTATACCATTACCGGAATGACTTGCAATGGCTGTCGTTCTAAAGTCGAAAAAACATTGAATGCTATTGATGGCGTTGAAGCAAAAGTTTCCTTAAACCCATCCATAGCTACTATAACAATGGAAAAACACATTCCAATAACACAGTTGCAAGAAGCATTATCTGCCGTTGGAAAATACACCATAGAAATAGCCAATGATAAAATGTTACAACAAGCAACCTCAAATGAAAATACTGTAAAATCTTGTTGCTCTACGCATTCCCACAGCGATAAAAAAGAAATCAAAATCGCTGTTAATGCTAATGGCAAATATTATTGTCCAATGCATTGTGAAGGCGAAAAAGTGTATGACAAAGCAGGCGACTGTCCTGTATGCGGAATGGATTTAGTCAAAGCTCCGGATTTAACTCTTAGCAAATCCCTATATACTTGTCCAATGCATCCAGAAGTAATTAGTGAAACACCAGGTTCTTGTCCTATTTGCGGAATGGATTTAGTGCCTATGAATCCAACTGACACAGAAGATCAAAAGACCTATAAAGATTTGGTCAAAAAAATGAAAATAGCGGTCGTATTTACAGTTCCCATTTTTGCAATCGCAATGATAGAAATGATGCCAAACAATCCGTTACTTAAAATAATGGATGCTACAAAATGGAATTGGGTACAATTTATACTTACACTTCCTGTTGTTTTTTATGCCTGTTGGATGTTCTTTGTTCGTGCCTTCAAATCTATTATTACTTGGAATTTGAATATGTTTACCCTTATCGGTATAGGAACCGGAGTTGCCTTTTTGTTTAGTTTAGTGGGTATGTTTTTTCCAAACATTTTTCCAAACGAATTCAAAACAGAACACGGAACAGTCTTGCTTTATTTTGAAGCCACAACAGTAATTCTAACATTGGTTCTATTAGGACAATTAATGGAAGCCAAAGCACACAGCCAAACTAGTGGAGCAATTAAGGAATTACTAAAACTCGCTCCTACCGAAGCTATTTTAGTAATTGATGGAAGTGATAAAGTAATTTCGATTCACGACATCAAAAAAGGGGATTTATTGCGCGTAAAACCCGGGGACAAAATACCAGTTGATGGCAAAATTACCGATGGAGAAAGTAGCATTGATGAAGCGATGATTACAGGCGAACCCATTCCAGTGGACAAAAAGAAAGATGACAATGTAATTGCAGGAACTATAAACGGTAACAAATCCTTTGTAATGATTGCCGAAAAAGTAGGTTCAGAAACTTTACTTTCTCAAATCGTGCAAATGGTCAACGATGCTTCTCGATCTAGGGCACCAATTCAAAAATTGGCCGATAGTATTGCCAAATATTTTGTGCCAATAGTGGTGATTATTTCAATAATTACTTTTTTCATTTGGGCTAAGTTTGGTCCCGAACCTGCTATGGTTTATGGGTTTATAAATGCCATTGCTGTATTGATTATTGCTTGTCCTTGTGCTTTAGGTTTGGCAACTCCCATGTCCGTAATGGTGGGTGTTGGTAAAGGAGCACAATCGGGCGTTTTGATAAAGAATGCCGAAGCTTTAGAAAATATGAATAAGGTTAACGTTCTAATTACAGATAAAACAGGAACTATCACCGAAGGAAAACCATCTGTCGAAAAAATATACTCAACCGATAACAAAGATGAAGATTTATTGCAACGCATTGCTTCATTAAATCAATATAGTGAACATCCATTAGCACAGGCTGTAGTTAATTATGCTAAACTAAAAACTGTTTCATTAATTGAAGTTAAAGATTTTGAAGCCGTTGCAGGAAAAGGAGTTACAGGAACGGTAACCAATAAAAAAGTAGCATTAGGTAATAAAAAGCTAATGGAACAAGTCAAAGCAACAGTCTCTGACGATTTAGAAAACAAAATTATTGCAGAACAAAAACTCGGAAAAACAGTTTCCTATATAGCAGTTGAAGGCATTGCTATTGGTTTTGTATCAATCTTCGATGCGATTAAAGAATCAAGTACAGCAGCCATTAAAGAATTAATGAGCCAAGGTGTAAAAGTAATTATGCTAACTGGGGATAATGAAAATACAGCCAAAGCGGTTGCTGATGAATTAGGGTTAGCATCATACAAAGCCGGATGCTTACCCGAAGACAAACTCAAAGAAATAAAAATATTACAAGCAGAAGGCAAAATTGTGGCCATGGCTGGCGATGGTATAAATGATGCTCCGGCATTAGCACAAGCTGATATTGGAATTGCCATGGGAACCGGAACTGATGTAGCTATTGAAAGTGCCAAAATCACTTTAGTGAAAGGAGATTTACAAGGCATCGTAAAAGCTAAAAATTTGAGTCATGCTGTTATGAGAAACATCAAGCAAAATTTATTCTTTGCTTTTTTCTATAACGTATTGGGTGTGCCAATTGCAGCAGGAGTTTTATACCCATCTTTCGGAATCTTATTATCTCCAATGATTGCAGCTCTAGCCATGTCATTTAGCTCAGTATCTGTAATTGTGAATGCATTACGATTACGAAATTTAAAACTTTAAATAAAAAATGAAAATGAAAAAAATAATCTTTATAAGCTTTATGCTATTTCAATCGTTACTAATAGGTGCCCAAGAAAAAGTTCAAATCAGAACCACATCAGCAAGTCCAGCTTCATCATTTGATCAAGAAGTGGGCAGTGCAATAATAAAAATAGCATATAGCAGACCTTTAGTAAGAGGCCGAAAAATATTTGGTGAATTAGTACCTTTCGATAAACTTTGGCGTACAGGTGCGAGTGATTGCACAGTAATTAACACTTCCGAAGATATTTCCTTTGGTAAAAGTATATTAAAAGTCGGTAGTTATTCAATATTCTCAATTCCATCAGTTAATGAATGGACGATAATTGTTAACACAGATACTACTTTACATGGTGAAACGGGCTATGATGAAAAAAAAGACGTGATGCGTTTCAAAGTCCCTACAGAAAAAAGTCCCAACTTCTATGAAACATTCACAATTGAATTAAATGACATCAATAGCAAAGGAGAGGCATTTCTAAAAATATTTTGGGAAAATACTATGGTCAAAATACCAATAAAGAGTAAGGAGGACGATACTATATTAGCATTAATAGACCAACATATTGTTAAAGGCAAAACACAAGATGCTACTTTATTATTTCAGGCAGCTAATTATTATTATAGCACAAATAGAGATTATAAACAAGCAATTGAATGGCTTTTGGAAGCTGAAAAATTAAACCCACAAAATTTCTATTATCCAAATTTGAGACAAAAATTAGCCTCAGAAAATAAAGATTACCCAAAAGCTATTGAAGCTGCAAAGAGAGCAATTTCGATAGCTGATAAGGAGAAAATGAAAAAAACTATTGAACTATTGAACCATAAAATAGCTGATTGGGAAGTGTTATTAAAAAAATAATATCGTAAGAGTAAATTTAAAGAAAAATACAATTAACTAAAATGAATAATCAAAATAAGCTTTTCAAAAAACTGTTGCCGATACTAATCCTTGTTTTGGCTACACAAACGCTGTTTTCACAAAACATAGTTCGATACGATTTATACGTTAGGGATACTATCGTTAATTTTTCCGGAAAAGAAAAAAGAGCCATTGCGGTAAATGGTCAAATTCCCATGCCTACGCTTACTTTTACTGAAGGGGATATAGCTGAGATTTATGTGCATAACGAATTGAAGGAAAGTACTTCCTTGCACTGGCACGGACTATTTTTACCCAACAAAGAAGATGGTGTGCCTCATCTCACTCAGATGCCGATTGAACCGGGAACTACTCATAAATACACGTTTCCTATTATTCAAAACGGAACACATTGGTATCATAGTCATTCCGGTTTACAGGAACAAATTGGGATGTATGGAATGTTCATTATGAACAAAAAGCAAGAAGATTCAACATTCCGAAAAGGAATTGATGATTTGCCAACTGTACCTGTAATTCTTAGCGAATGGACGGATTTAAAACCTGAGAATGTGCACAGGATGTTACACAATGCCTCCGATTGGTTTGCTATTAAAAAAGGAACTACACAGAGTTATGCAGAAGCTATTAGAGAGGGACATTTTAAAACAAAACTCACCAACGAATGGAAGCGAATGAATGCCATGGATGTGAGTGATGTATATTATGATAAATTTTTAATTAACGGAATTTCGGAAAGTCAAATCACTACTATCGACGGAAAGAAGTTAAATGCAGGTGACAAAGTCAGATTGCGAATTGCCAATGGTGGAGCATCAAGTTATTTTTGGCTGCGATATGCCGGTGGTAAAATCACTGTTGTTGCCAGTGATGGTAACGATGTAGAGCCTGTGGAAGTAGACAGACTTTTAATTGCAGTTTCTGAAACCTATGATATCATAGTGACAATTCCTGCCGATAAAACATCATATGAGTTGCTAGCTACCGCCGAAGACAGAACAAAATCAACTTCTTTATACATTGGCGATGGCATCAAACAACTAATTGCTCCATTACCGAAATTAAAATATTTTGAGGGGATGAAAATGATGAACGACATGATGAAGATGAATGGCGATTTGGATGATATGGGGATGCAAATGTCATTAAACCAAATGGATATGAATGCTGTTATGTATCCTGAAATTACGGGTGCTGCAAAAGACAGGAATAAGAAAAATACAGAAAGTAGCGATAGTATGAATGATCATTCCAACCATACACAAAACCATGGTAACGAAATGTCTACTATTGGAACACTTAACTATGCAATGCTAAAAGCTACAGAAAAAACAACGTTGCCTAAAGATGCTCCGGTAAAAGAACTTCGTTTTGAATTAACCGGAAATATGAATCGGTATGTTTGGAGTTTAGACAATAAAGTAATTTCCGAAACTGACAAAATTTTAATCAAAAAAGGTGAAAACGTCAGGATTACACTCTACAATAATTCTATGATGCGTCACCCTATGCATTTACACGGTCACGATTTCAGAATCATTAACGGTCAGGAAGAATATGCTCCTTTAAAAAATGTGATGGATTTAATGCCAATGGAAACTAACATCATTGAATTTAATGCGAATGTAGAAGGCGATTGGTTTTTCCATTGTCATATTTTATATCACATGATGGCAGGAATGGGTAGAATTTTTACTTATGAAAACCAAGAGCCAAACCCACTAATTCCCAATCCTAAATTAGCAGAACGAAAGCTATTTGCAGACGATAGAGCTTTTCACATCATGGCTGAAAATGATTTTGCAACCAATGGAAATGATGGTATGGCAATGATACAAAATACACGTTGGAGTTTAGGTGCAGAATGGCGTTTAGGCTACCACGATATGCACGGCTACGAAGCAGAATTTCATTTAGGAAGATACATTGGAAAAATGCAATGGTTGATGCCTTTTATTGGTTTCGACTGGCGATACAGAAAGATGAACGATGAAGTTGAAAAAAACATCTTCGGACAAGAAAACACCAAAGACAGAAGAGCGGTTTTAAGTGCAGGGGTTAATTATACATTACCGATGCTAGTGATGGCTCAAGCAGAAGTTTTTCAAGATGGAAATGTTAGATTTCAATTAATGCGGGAAGATATTCCTGTCTCAAAGCGACTTCGAATGGGATTCATGGTTAATACCGACACCGAATATATGCTTGAAGCAAAATACATTCTAGCGAGAAATTTTAGCATCAGAACACATTACGATAGTGATATGGGATTTGGAGTTGGGTTGAATTTGAATTATTAAAAAAATATTTTAATTATCTTTGAAGAAACAATCCATCTCAATATGAAAACATTCACACTTAAGACTTTCTTTTTTCTCGCATTTACTCTTTTTACAATTCATACAGCATCTGCACAGAAAACAAATCAAAAAGCAATAATCAAAACGGTATTACACTGTAATCATTGCAAAGCATGTGAAACCTGTGGTATGAAATTTAAAACCGAAATGCTGAAAATAAAAGGTGTAAGAGCTTATGAATTAGATGATGAAAATATGACTTTCACAATCTTTTACAATGAAAAGAAAACAGATTTGCAAACGATTAAAGTAGCCATCTCTAAATTAGGTTATGATGCAGATGAAGTAAAAGCAGATCCTGAAGCTTATGAAAGTTTAGACGATTGTTGTAAAGCATAATCTATATGGAAAACACCAAATCACACTGGGAAAATGTTTTTGCAACTAAAAATCCAAACGAAGTAAGCTGGACACAAAAATATCCTAAAACGTCTATGAATTACATTGAAAGTCTGGGACTTTCTAAAACCGCAAATATCATCGATATAGGTGGTGGAGACAGTAATTTAGTGGATGTTTTACTAGAAAACGGATATGAAAATATTTGGGTTTTAGACATATCCGAATTTGCCTTAGAAAAAGCCAAACTACGTTTGGGAGAAAAAGCAGATAAAGTGCATTGGATTGTTTCAGACATTATAGAATTCCGTACAGAAAGTAAGTTTGATTTTTGGCACGATAGAGCGGTTTTTCATTTCTTAACAGATAAAGAAAGCATCGATAAATATTTAGCTTTAATCAATAATGTAGTAGCTGACAATGGAAATTTCTTCTTAGGAACTTTCTCTGAAAACGGTCCCCTTAAATGCAGCGGTTTAGAAATTAAACAATATTCTGAAAACACAATGAAACAAACCTTCAAGCAAGCTTTTGAAGCAGTAAAATGTTTCACAGAAAATCATACTACACCATTCAATACCGTTCAGAATTTTCAGTTTTGTGGTTTTAAAAAGCGATAAAAATTTAAAAATTTTGCTTTCTCGTTATTAAAATAAAAAACACCCATTAAATCATCTCGAAATAATGGGTGTTTTACTTGAATTAATAATCTATAATTTATACTTCAATAAAGTAGCTACAACATCATAATACTCTTTTTCAATCTCCAAATAGGAATTATAAGTAGTGTTGTAATAATTAAGTTCTACAAAATATTCTAAAACCGAAATTTGACCAGCAGCTAAGGCTTTATCCAATAATTTTATTGGTTCAACCGATTGGTTTATTTTTTCATAGTCAGTTAAAATACTTTTCAAACTTTCATAACGTCCATAAAGCTGTTTTATTTCGTAATAATGGTCATTAGTATGATCTGTCAAAGCACTTTCTGCAAACGTCATTTTAGCTTTTTGAAGCTTAACCGTGTTTTTGCTTTCCCAAAGTGGTAATGATATTCCGGTGTGAATTCCGTTATACGTTTGCCCTAAAATACCTTGATAATGATACCCAAGTTCCATTTTGGGTAATGCTAATGCTTTGCTTACATCAATTTGTTTTTGAGCAATTACTTTTTCTTGCTCTAGCGTTTTTCTGATGTAATCTTGGGCTTCAATCTCCTTTTCCAATATTTCAAAATTTGAAATAGCAGGAACATCAAAATATACAACATCAACAAGATTAATTGAAGTTCCACCATTTAAACTCGTTAGCTTTTCATTCAGTTTTACAATTTCAGAAGCGTTATCTTGAAACTGTTTTTTGATTTCTAACAACTGAATTTCAGCTTTGTTTACATCCAGAATAGTGCCATCTCCATTATCCAATTTCTTCTTGAAATTGGTTAACCACTTTTCAGTAGCTTCTTTTCTTTTAGTCAACGGAACTTGTAATTTATTTCGGTAAACCAATTCAATACAAATCTTTTTAGCTTCCAAAAGCAATTCTTGATTAGCTGATTTCAATTGCAAATCGGCTTGAGTGCTTAATTGTTTAGCTAACTCATTTTTCTTTCCATAAACTGTTGGAAAATCAAAAGACTGCGTCACAATAATATCCGTTTGATTACCAGCATTGGCAGGACTTCCTTTTAAATAATCATATTCAACAGTTGGATTGTATAATGAATTTCCTGTTTTGTACTGCACTTTTTGAGCATTCCAATACTGCGTATTCGCTTGTATGGTTTTGTTGTTTTTAGCAATTTCTGAAAGGACTTTATCAATAGTTGATTGAGAATGTCCAAAACCAAAAGTCATTGTTGCTAAAATAAGAAATAGTCTATTTTTCATTGGTAACTTTTTTTCGATTAGATAAATAATACACCACAGGAACAATAAAAATGTTCAATAAGGTTGAAGTCAATAAACCACCCAAAATAACTTTTGCCATCGGACTTTGTATTTCATTTCCAGGCAAATCACTTGCAATAGCCAACGGAATTAATGCCAATCCTGCGGTTAAGGCAGTCATTAAAATGGGACTTAATCTATCTTTTGAACCTTGAATGACGGTTTCATAAAGCGATAATCCTTCTTTTTCTAACGTTTCATAATGTGAAACTAATAGAATTCCATTTCGAGTAGCTACACCAAACAGCGTAATAAAACCTATAATAGCAGGAATACTCAAAATACCGCTAGTGAAGTAAATACTAAATACACCACCAATTAAAGCAAGAGGTAGATTTAGCAATATGATAGAAGCAGTTTTTACTTTTTTAAACTCTTGATACAAGATTAAGAAAATAACTAATAACGAAATAAGTGAAGTTAGAATTAATGTTTTTGAGGCTTCAGCTTCGGCTTCAAATTGTCCACCATATTCGATATGATATTCTTCAGGTAATTTTACTTCTTCATCAATGATTTTCTGAATATCAGCCACAACACTTTTTTGGTCACGCCCAGAAACGTTAGCAGATACAACGGTTTTACGTTGTACATTTTCTCTATTGATGGTATTTGGTCCCGATGTGCTTACAATATCTGCTACATAATACAATGGTATTTTTTTGCCATCGTGAGTGTCAATCATCGCATTTTTGATGTTCTCGATTTTACCTTTATTAGCATCATCAAATCGAAGCATCAAATCAAAGGTTTTGTTACCTTCATAAATTTCAGATACTTTTTCACCTGCAAAGGCAACATCAACAAATTCATTAAACTGACCAATGGTAATTCCGTATTGGTTTAACACATCACGTTTGGCTTTAATTTGAATTTGTGGAATTTCAACTTGTTGTTCCACACTCAAATCAACCAATCCTTCAACATTCTGAATTTTAGCTTTTATTTCATTGGAAAGAGTAAAGAGTTTATTCAAATCATTACCAAAAATTTTGATAGCAATATTTGCTCTAGTTCCTGATAACATATGGTCAATTCGATGTCCAATAGGTTGTCCAATAGTAATATTTGCTCCCGAAACTCCTGCTAATTTTTCACGAACATCAGCCATAAAATCCTCACGACTTCTTTCATCAAGTGTAAAAGGAGCATCAATTTCAGCAGCGTTTACACCTTGTGCATGTTCATCGAGTTCAGCTCTTCCGGTTCTTCGAGTGGTGATTTTAATTTCAGGCACAGAAAGCAATGCTTTTTCTACTTGTGTGCCAATTTTATTACTTTCCTCTAATGATATTCCGGGTAAACTCACAGCACTAATTACTAATGAGCCTTCGTTAAATTCAGGTAAAAAACTTCTTCCCAATTGGCTCATTACAAACAAAGAAATCAAAAACAAGCAACCCGCAACAATCAATACTGCTTTTTTCATTTCCATAACTTTGTTCAAAGCATTGGAATATACTTTTTGCAAGCGTTGTACCAACCAACTTTCTTTATGCTGTTGTAGAAGCATTTTATCATTAGTTAGTAAGTAACTTGCCAATACAGGCGTTAGTGTAATAGAAACGATTAACGATGCAAACAACGCCACTATAAAAGCAATTCCAAGTGGAGCTAATAATTTGCCTTCCATTCCTGATAAAAAGAACAACGGTAAAAAGGCAACGATGATAATAAAGGTTGCATTTATTACAGAACTTCTAATTTCAAATGAACCATCAAATATTACGGTCAATTTGTCTTTTTGTTCTGCTTTTGGTTTGAGTGCATTTTCTTTCAGTCGTTTAAAAACATTTTCCACATCAATAATGGCATCATCAACCAAATCACCAATAGCAATTGCCATGCCTCCTAAGCTCATAGTATTGATAGTAAAACCAAGATATTTTAAAGTTAGTATGGCGACAATCAATGAAATAGGAATAGCCAATAAAGATATAAATGTAGCTCTCCAATTCATCAAGAATAAAAACAGGATGATAATGACAAAAGCAGTTCCTTCCAGTAAAGTCTTTTGAATATTACTGATGGATGCATTAATAAAATCAGCTTGACGAAAGATTTTAGTATTAATATGTACATCTTTTGGCAAGTTCTTTTGAATGTCGGCAATCGAAGCATCAATAGTTTCAGTAAGTTCTAAAGTGTTGGTTGATGGTTGTTTCATAACTGTCATAATAACCGCAGGTTCACCTTTTAACGAACCATCACCAATTTTAAGTGAAGATCCAATTTTAATTTCAGCTACATCTTCAATTTTTATCGTATTTCCATTAACTGTTTTGATAACTGATTTACCAATTTCTTTAATATCAGATGTTCTACCAATACCTTTAACAATATATTCGTTATTGTATTCATTCATAAAACCACCAGACGAATTCCCATTGGCTTCTTCACTTGCTTTTAGCAATTCAGTCAATGAAACGTTATAATAGTTCATCTTTTGAGGAGAAGCTAATATCTGATATTGCTTATATTCCCCACCAATCACAATTACTTGTGAAACACCACCAGTGGCTAATAATCTTGGTCTGATAGTCCAATCGGCAATGGTTCTCAAATCAATTTGAGACGTTTTATCTGCTGTAACACTGATCAACATAATTTCTCCCATTATAGAAGATTGTGGACCCATGGTAGGATTTCCAACTCCTTGTGGTAATTTTTCAGCTACAGCAGTTATTTTTTCATTTACAATTTGTCTTGCCTTGTAAATATCAGTGTCCCATTCAAATTCAACCCATACAATAGAAATTCCTGCTGAGGAAGAAGAACGAACGCGTCTTACATTAGTAGCACCATTAACTGAAGTTTCAATAGGAAATGTAACCAATTTTTCTACTTCTTCAGGAGCCATACCATGAGCTTCAGTAAGCACAACAACCGTTGGAGCAGTCAAATCAGGAAATACATCTACTTCCATTTTTGAAGCAACTACGCTACCAAAAATCAGCAGTAAAACCGATGCTATCACTACAAAAAATCGATTGTGTAGTGAAAATTTAATTATTTTATTTAGCATAAGTTAGGTTTTAATGTTCGTGTCCGTGAGCAGGCAAAGCACCTGATGCACTGGATAATTTGATTTGATAACCACCTTTGGTAACCACTCTTTCGTTTTCAACGATTCCTGATAGAACTTGAACATTTAAACCATCACTTGCACCTAGTTTTACTTCTCTTTTTTGAAAGCTTTCGCCACCAGTTTGCACATATACATAAAAAATTCCTTGTTCTTCAATTAAAGCTGAAACAGGAACTACTAAAGCATCAGCAATAGTGGAAGATTTAAGATAGATTTCAATAATCGAACCTGAAACCAATTGACCTTCATTATCAATTTCAAAAGTCACCGGAATAAAGGGAGTGGATGCTGAAGCACTTTTACCATAAGAAACAATTCTACCATTTAAAGCCGTTGTATTGTAAACCACATCACTTTGAGGTGTTTTAAAATTAGCCGATGTAATGCTTGATAATCTACTAAAGTAGTTTTGCGAAATATTGGCTTGAACTAACAATTTTTTGTTCTTTGAAATAGTGGCTAACGGTGTTCCTGATGCAACAAATTGTCCTTCGGTAACCAAAATATTTTTAACAAAACCTGACATTGGAGCTAATACATTCTGACCTTTACCACTATAATTTTTAGAAATGGTGTTGTAGGCAGTTTGTGCATTTTCAAATTGTAACTTAACTTGTTGGTGCTCTCTTTCTGAAACGATTTTATCAGCAACTAATGCTTTAGAACGTTCATAATCGGCTTTAGCTTTTAAATAATTGGCTTTAGCATCTTTTACAGAAGCATCAATATTGCTTTCCGTCATATCACCACCCGTAATGGTAAAAAGTGAATTCCCAGAATTTACAGCTGAACCCACAATGGTGTTTTTACCAGAAAAAACAACTACACCGCTGGCTTTAGCAGTAACAATCATTTCGTCTCCAGGAGCAGAGAGAATTTGACCACTGGTTTTAATGACATCATTGAAAGTATCTTTTTTAACCGCTTGGTTGGCAAATTCCACTTTCCAAGCTTGTTCTTTCAGATAGGAAATATCGCCACTTTCAGTGTGCTCAGGTTGTTTGGCTAATGCGGTTTTCATATCAGCATAAACCACTACATCTTCAATGGTAATTTTATCTGTAAAATCTTTGGTAATGATGTCAAAAATTAATGTTCCTATTCCTGTTGTCTTCGGATTTAATGCCAAACGAAATATACCGGGTGAACTGGGAGCATCAACAGAATTTTTAATGCCTTTATCGCCAACAATCAAGCTAACAGTTATTTTAGCATCAGTCAAAGCTGTAAAGTTTTCTCCTAAAACGGTGAAGTGAGCTGCAAACTTTGAAGTTTCACCAACTATCAAAGGTTTAAACTCAACAAATAGTTCTGAATTTTCAGTATAAAGTGTGTAAGCTAGAGGTTCTAAATGAGCTTCGTGTTTAGCTTCCTCTTTGTTGTTGCAACTTGTAAATCCTATTAAGAATAAACTAAGTAGCAGTGTTTTTTTTATTATTTTCATATAAATTAAAAAGTAATTTGATGCCTATAATTTCAATAATTACAGGCATCAAATTGATTAATGTTTGTGGTCTTCACCGTTTTCGTGGTCATGATCGTGAGCTTCTTTCGTAGTCGCCGTATCTTTTCCAACAGTAAACTCTTCTTGTGAAACTGTATCTGTTTCGTGATTTGCATGTTCTTCACCATCTGCGTGTTGGTGTGTTCCATCTGTGTGATCGTGACCGTGGTCTTCTTCGGTTTTTTTACCATTACAAGCAGTAAATAGCATACCTATAACTGCCATAGAAAGCAATAATTTTTTCATCGATTTTGTTTTTAGAAATTAATATATATGAAAATAACTTAAAGCCAGGATTAGGCAATAAGAGTCTTGTAATTCAAATAATGAATAGTTTAGCTAAAAAGTGTGGGCGGACCACGAAAATGTAAGGAATGTAAATGTGGAGAAATAAAAATGAGCGGTTCTTTATTTCTAACCACTTCTTTTTTATTGTAAAAAGTAAGTGAGAGACTATAAATAGAATGATTGTCAAAAACCAATAAATCATTCGGTACTTTCTTGACTATTTTACTAACTTCTTCACTATGAGTAGTTGAAAAGGTATCTGAAGAATGAGAAAAATGAGAAAAAAAATGCGACAAACCATTTTCATTAGAATGATCTTCATCATCGTGATGATGATGTGAGTTTCCATGATGATGATGTTCCGTTTCATGGGTATGCGGAATCAAGCTGTGTCCTAATTGTAGAAAACAAGCCAAAAAAAGAAAATAAATACAGATTTGCTTTTTTATCATCTATACAAAAGTAAGATATTTTTATTAAAACTATTTATAATAAACTTGAAACTCAGAATCTCAACATATAAATTCGGACATTTAATAGTCAGAAAAAAGATAGTTAAATAAATCTTCTTTGCTTTATAAAAGTATTTAAAATGTTGCTAAATAACTCGATTCTTTGTTCTCGGGATAAAATTATTAAACAAAACCATTTTTTTATTATTACTTCAGAATTCATGTCATTAAAATAAACCATACCCAGCTTTATAGAAAAATAATATTTTTAAATATGTCTTACAACTTTATCAGTATATGAAAGTCATCTAAAAAAGCCTAATAAAAACAAAGTTTTAATTAATTTTTAGACCATCGAAAAAGGATAAAATGGGAATCAAGTGTTCGATTAAAGTCCCTCCCACTCCACTAAAAACCCTGTAAAAGATTTATTTTACAGGGTTTTTTCTTTTAGGGGAGGTTTGAGGGGATGTTTTATTTTGTGCCCCGTTAGCCTATTCTTTTTTGTGCTATGCACGGTTTTGTAGGGCGAAATTGACATTTGGTGTAGCGAAATTGACATTTGGTGTAGCGAAATAGACAATTTGGGTAGCGAAATTGACATTTAGTGGAGCGAAATTGACATTTAGTGTAGCGAAATTGACATTTGATGTAGCGAAATAGACAATTTGAGGAGCGAAATTGACATTTGGTGTAGCGAAATAGACAATTTGAGGAGCGAAATAGCTATCGTTGGGAGCGAAACAGGTGTCGTTGGGAGCGAAATTGACATTTTGTGCAGCGAAATTGACATTTGGTGTAGCGAAAGAGGCATTTGGTGTAGCGAAAGAGCCGCTTAGGGGAGCGAAATTGAATGTTGGTGGAGCGAAAGTGCTTCTTTGGGGAGCGAAATTGAATGTTGGTGGAGCGAAAGGGGGTTTTGCACGAGCGAAATTGACATTTGGTGTAGCGAAATTGACATTTGATGTAGCGAAATTGATATTTACTCACTAATATGGTGCTTTGTTTTTTGGTTATTTTGTTAAGCTTGGTAGGATTTTTTAGTTCTTTAATTCATTTGTTCTTTTGATTTTTTTGGTTTTTTAATTTTTTTGGTTTGAAGGATTGAACACGGATTAGATGGATTAAATGGATTAAAAGGATTTTTTAATTCTTTTAGTTTTTGATTTCATAAGTTTTTCTTTTGTTTAAACCTATTTTAGGATAAGACATGATGCTTTCCGAAACCAAAGAGATGGTTTCTAACTAGCAAGAGATGCCTTCAAAGAGTAAAGAGATGCCTTCAAAGAGTAAAGAGATGCCTTCAAACAACAAAGAGATGCCTTCAAAGACCAAAGAGTTGCTTTCCGGTAACAAAGAGATGCTTTCCGGAAGCAAAGAGATGCTTTCTGGAAGCAAAGAGATGCTTTCTGGAAGCAAAGAGAAGCTTTCCGGGACTAGAAAGATAGCTTCGAAGAGCAAAGAGAAGGCTATTTGAAAAACAATAAATTAAAACCCTTTTAGTTGATTTGTAAGAATATAAATAAACAGTATATTTGATAAAAATACGCTACTGAGTAGCGACTATCCACCTAAATTTTGGTGTATAGTCGCTAGTTTAAAGCGAGAATAAACAAGTTAGCGGAAACCGTCGAAAAAAATGACACAAATGAAAATAATCATAAATAACAAAAAAATACTAGCAAGAGAATTTGTTTACTTTATTCTTTGCTTATTAATTTCCTCATTAATTTTTTTATTTATTTTTCCTTACAATTATTTTACCCAAAATCAAGCAGCTAATTTCGCTAAAGAAGTTAAAGAAAAAAATGTATTTATTGATAGCATAAAAAGCATAAACAATAAAAAAATTGATGCACAAAATTATTTTACTGACAAGTATAAAAAAGAATTTGATATCGATATTTATAGCGAAGTAAATACAGAACTATGGATTACTTTAAACAGAATTGTTAAGGCTGATAGCGTAAAATATAAGTGGGAAAATAAATGGGAAAAGACGCTTGTCAGTTTTAATAAAAAAATGGGATATAAATCTCCAGAAGAATTTACAAATTTTATAAAATCCAATGTTATAAGTTCATCAGATATAGCATTAATAGAAAAAAGTAAAAAAGAGGTTAGATTTTTAAAATCTCAAGAGAAAGATAAAAACAATGATTTTATCGAA
>NZ_PNJW01000046.1 GCF_013822155.1 Flavobacterium sp. | reverse complement strand
CAATTATTTGCTTCGTCCCGACAATTTCAAATTTTGGATACTGAAGGAAAAATTTACGGTTTAGATGCTGAAATTGCTTGGAATTATGGGTTTAGTTTTATGCAAGGCTTTAAGGTTTTTGGTAAAGAAGCAGAATTTACTTTTGATTTTTACCGAACAGATTTTCAAAATCAAGCAGTGGTTGATGTAGATAACAGTCCGCAACAGGTTTTGTTTTACAATCTCAAAGGACAATCATTTGCCAACAGTTTGCAAGTTGATTTAAACTATCAATTGATGACTCATTTTTCAATTCGAACTGCATATAAATATTATGATGTTCAAACGGAATATACAATTGGTTTAGTAGAAAGACCATTGCAGGCTAAACATCGTTTTTTTGCTAATTTAGCCTACGAAACACATGTGAAAGAAAAGGGACAACAATGGAAGTTTGATTTTACTTACAATTGGTTAGGCGAACAAAGATTACCGCAAACACAATCAAATCCTGAAGAATACCGTTTAGATGCTTTTGCCAATCCGTTTTCAACGATAAATGCACAAGTAACAAAAACTTTTTCAAAGACTTTTGAAATATACATAGGCGGTGAGAATATTAGTAATTATCAACAACCGAATCCAATTGTGGGAAGTAATGATCCTTTTGGTCCCTATTTTGATAGTTCAATGGTTTATGGACCGGTTTTTGGAGCCATGTATTATGCCGGTTTACGATTTAAAATTCAATAACAAATTCAAAATTCAATTCTATTATGAAAAAAATAATTTTAATATTCTTGGTTACTTTAATGGGAATCAATGTTCAGGCACAAGAGAAAAAAAACAAAAATGCCAAGTATGATATTGCTGTTAGTGGCAATTGTGATATGTGTAAAAAAAGAATAGAAAAGGCAGCTCTTTCAGTGAAGGGAGTAAAATCAGCTACTTGGCATGCTGATCATCAAGATTTGCATTTGATTCTAGATGAAACGAAATGTACTGTTCAACAAGTTCACGAAGCAGTCGCAAAAGTAGGTCATGATACGGATGAAATTAGAGCTAAAGATGAAGATTATGAAAATCTCCATACTTGTTGTACGTATGAAAGAAAACAATAATTATAAAAATCCGATATCGATATCGGATTTTTATTTTTATTTTTATTTTTAAGATATAAATAAACTAATTTTGACCCGATTTTTAGTTGAAAAAATGGCCTTTTATAACAGAGTAGTAAGAAAACAAAAAGAAATTACATCTTTTTTGTTGGTTTTTGTTTTTCTATATGCGGGACTCTTCAGAAGTGTATTTACTTCTGATATAGAAGACATTGTGCCAAATTATGCAAGTCATGATTCAGATACTAAATCAAATTTATCAACTCAGCAAAATCATTTTAACGGGTTTAGTATTACTAACCAATACAAGGACAAAGGCGAGTCTGAAATTGATGAGGCTCATGTAGATTTTGAAGTTACCTTTACATCTCATTCTCCATTTACATTTTTACCCTATCAAAAATTTATTAGTTCTAATGAACTAAAAAGGCTTAATTTTCTTAAAAAACCACTTTACGATTTATTTTGTAATTGGAAGTTTCACTTGATTTAACAGTTAGTCATTTTTATTTTTTAGAGTCTATTTCTATACGTTCCAAGAGAATTTAGGATAGCTTTAAAAATACTACAATTGAATCTTCAACTGTTAATTTTCATTATGAAATCAACAAAACATGGTTTTGATGAACATAAAGTTCTTCATCACTTAACGCATTATTTGCCTGCCCAAAATCCGTTGAAAGATTTTGTGCATCACAATACACTTCATGCCTTTCAGCATAAAAATTTTCATGAGGCTTTAGAGGAAGCAACCACTATTTTTGGTTACAAGACCTATCTTTCATTAACTGATTTTAGAAAGCGATTTGCTAATTTAGAAATTAAAGAAACAGTTTTAGATAGCATACTGATTCAATCAAAAGGAGAAGAACAGTTGCAGCTTTGGAAGAATAAATTACTTCAAAATTATTATGACGAGTCTGTAAACCCAAGAATAGGAAGTTTACGGGCCAATTGGAAAAAAGAATATGCCATAAATCTCGAAAAATCAACACACAGTTTGTTGTTTCGGGTTTTGTGTAGCTATTTAGATCAAGGAATTGCGATGTGGAATTTTCCGGTTCATGAAAATGGCTTTTTAGCTTCTATACGAACACTTGAAAATAATTCCTATAAAGGTATTTTTACTTCAAAACGAGCCATTGAATTACTTCAAAAAGATGCTTCAATCACACAATTATTAGAAATTGTTGTTGGAAAAGAAGTCTTGTTTGAACAGTATCTGTTTGATCAACAATTTTCACATCCAGGTTGGAGCGGCATGATTGCAACAATTGAATCCAATCCGAGTTCGTTATTGGATGCCCGAGTAATTACTTTTGAGGAACTCATAAAATTTGAATTGCTTTTAGAAATTGACACTTTGGATCGAAAATTCAATGGTAATTGGTCACCATTAGGTTTAAAAGTAAGAGAAAATGAATACAATCTGTTTGAAAATGTAAAACACAGCGAATTATTTGAAGTGTTGTCACTTTGGCAACAGGCTTTTGAATGGAGTTTTTATGATGAGGTATTAATAAACTTAAAACATACCCACGAAACCATCTCAACTGAAACACCAAGTTTTCAGGGATTATTTTGCATGGATGATCGAGAGTGCTCATTCCGAAGACATATTGAACATTTAGATTCAAAAGCGGAAACATTTGGAACAGCGGCATTTTTCAACTTTGAATTCTATTTTCAACCAGTAAATGGAAAGTTTTATACAAAACTATGTCCGGCTCCGGTTACTCCAAAATTCCTAATCAAAGAAGTTCAACGAAAGAAAAAGCAAGCAAAAGACTTACTCTATCACAAACAAACACATTCGTTATTGTTTGGTTGGATTATTAGTCAAACGTTAGGATTCTCTTCTGCCTTTAAGTTGTTCTTAAACATCTTTAAACCTTCAATGTCGCCGGCTACAACAGCTTCATTTAAGCATTTACATAAGAATGCGAAGTTGATTGTAGAGAATACGAATGTAAATCAGCGTGAAGATAATCTTCAAATTGGTTTTACAGTTGGAGAAATGACCGATAGATTGGAAGGATTACTTAAAAGTATAGGTTTAGTCAAAAACTTTTCTCCAATTGTATATATCGTCGGTCACGGAGCAACAAGTGTAAACAATACACACTATGCGGGTTATGATTGTGGGGCTTGCTGTGGCAGACCTAGTTCGGTCAATGCTAAAGTTGCTAAAATGGCAGCAAATCATCCAAAAGTTCGAGAGCTATTAAAGTTGAGAGGTATAATAATTCCAGAAACGACACAGTTTATTCCGGCTTTGCATGATACCACACGAGATGAGATTGTGTTTTATGATCAAGACATACTCACACCTGAAAATAAAAAATCACATCTTCAAAATGAAATTGTTTTTGCAAAAGCTTTAGTCAACAATGCCAAAGAACGTTCACGTCGTTTTGATACGATTGATTCAACACTATCCTTGAGTAAAGTTCATGAGAAAGTGAAAAGACGCTCGTTGTCCTTGTTTGAACCTCGTCCGGAACTAAATCATGCAACCAATGCCATGTGTATCGTGGGAAGAAGAGGCTTGTCGAAACAACTCTTTTTGGATCGACGTTCTTTTTTGAATTCGTATGATTATGAGGTCGACCCATCCGGTGATTATTTGTCTATTATACTTGGTGCTGTTGCTCCGGTGGCTGGAGGAATCAACTTGGAATATTATTTTTCAAGAGTGGATAACCAAAAATTAGGAGCAGGTTCAAAATTGCCTCACAACGTAATGGGATTAATTGGAGTTGCTAACGGAATCGACGGTGATTTGCGTCCTGGATTGCCCAGTCAAATGATTGAAGTACATGATCCGTTGCGAATTTTGGTTATTGCTGAGCATTTTCCGGAAAAAGTAAACTATGCAATTACTAAAAACCCATCAACCTATGAGTGGTTCAAAAATGATTGGGTAAAACTCATCGCTATTCATCCACAAACAAAGGAAGTTTTTGAATTTAAAAATGAAGCGTTCGTTAGCTACAAAACAGTTCAAGAGCATGTGAATTTAATTGATAACGAACTGGATTTGACGTTAACAACAAAAGAAAACCTTCCTATTGGAATTTTAACTAAAGCTTACTAATATGAACGAGATACTTCAATATTTTTTATTACTACCACTTTTTGGTTTTGTTGTAAGCTTGCTATTGCCTGAGTCTAAAGAAAAATTAATTTCTTCAATGGCATTTGGCACCGTTTTTTTACAACTTATAGGAATAGTGGTTTTTATCGTCGTTTGGATTTTTCAAGGGGCCGATGATTTGAATTTTAAAGAACTGACACTTATAAAAACATCAAATTACGAATTCTTCATTGATTTTTATTTTGATAAAATAGCAGCAGTTTATTTGTTTGTCGGTGCAGTATTAACTTCTATGATTACTACATATAGCCGATATTATTTACATCGAGAAAAAGGGTATAAACGATTTTTTAATACCGTACTTTTTTTCTTTTTCGGTTATAATTTGGCTATACTTTCCGGAAATTTCGAAACCCTTTTCATTGGGTGGGAAATCATTGGAATTTCTTCATTCCTTCTGATAGCTTTTTATAGGGAACGCTATTTGCCTGTAAAAAATGCTTTTAAAGTATTTTCTATTTACAGAATTGGCGATGTCGGTTTCATACTAGCCATGTGGGCGAGCCACCATTTATTTCATGAAAATATTACTTTTATGAAGCTAAATAATTTTGAATTGGTGAGTGAACATTTACAAAATCATTCCTCAATTGGCTTTTTTATAGCCTTGTGTTTGGCTTGTGCTGCAGCTGCAAAATCGGCACATATTCCGTTTTCTTCCTGGTTGCCAAGAGCGATGGAGGGGCCTACACCTTCGAGTGCCATTTTTTACGGCTCACTTTCGGTTCATTTGGGCGTTTTTCTCATGTTGCGTACCTATCCTTTTTGGGAACATCAAACATTCATGCGAATAGCAATTGGCTTAATGGGTTTGACAACAAGTATTACGGCGTCATTAATGGCAAAGGTGCAATCTTCCGTAAAAAGTCAGATTGCTTATAGTTCCATTTCTCAAATCGGAATTATTTTCATTGAAATTGCTCTTGGTTTGGAAACTTTAGCACTGATTCACTTTGCCGGAAATGCTTTTTTAAGAACTTATCAATTATTAGTTTCTCCTTCCGTTGTGAGTTATTTGATTAGAGAGCAGTTTTATAATTTTCAACCCAAAACGAACAAGAATTTTTTCCTGTTTCCAAAAAAGTTAGAAAATACTATTTATATTTTGGCATTGAAAGAATTTAATCTGGAGGGTTTCTTGAATTTTGTTCTTTGGAAACCATTAAAAGCAATAGGCAAAACATTAGATTTTTTAAATATCAAGAGAGTATATTACTTTTTTGTGCCTTTGTTCGTGCTTGGGTTTTTAGCTTATAAGTTTAAGTTGGATTTACCCGAACAATTGGTCAATGTGTTGCCTGAAATATTTGCTTTTATAGGATTGGTTTTTGTTTTTAAATCATTTTCTGAACGTAAAAGTCCATTTTTAGCATGGATTCTCATTGTGTTAAATCATTTTTGGATTGCATTAGCTATAGTTTTCAATGATAAAGTTAGTATTTATGAAATTGTATTTTATTTATCAGGAATCATAATAGCCGGAACAATAGGTTATTTAGCTCTATTAAAATTGAAGCAAATTGAAATGAGAATTTTAATAAATCAATATTTAGGACATGTTTATGAACATCCGAAATTTGCTTTTTTCTTCTTGCTTGCAACTCTGGGAATTACTGGATTTCCGATCACAACAACTTTTATAGGAGAAGATTTGATTTTTAGCCATATCGAAAGTAGTCAACTCTTTTTAGCTTTTTTCATTTCATCCAGCTTTGTTGTATCCGGAATCGCCGGAATACGAATTTATGCCCGTTTATTTTTAGGTCCTCATGTGAAAACATATCATGAGTTGCCTTACAAATCATCTTAACACAAATTAATTTATGACATCTATAAAGAACACATTTATAAAAGATTTATTAGCCGGATTAACGGTAAGTTTTGCAGCCCTAGCTTTAGGGGCTGCTTTTGGAACAATGTCAGGAAGAGGTGCTTTTGCCGGAATGGTAGGAGCTGCCGTAATTCCTATAATTACATCTTTAATTGGAGGAACCAGACTTCAAGCTTCTGGTCCAACCGGACCTATGACAGCTGTTACGGCACTTTTAGTAGCAAAAGCGTATGATATGTTTCCGGATAAATTATTAGCAGAACAATTTATCACATTAACAATTATTATGAGTGGTTTTTTTATGATCTTAGGAGGTGCTTTCCGACTAGGAAAATTAATAAAATATGTTCCCAATGTAATTGTAATTGGCTTTATGAATGGAATTGCAGTTTTGATTTGGTGGGATCAAATTTTAAAAATAGGAGGACTTGGAGGAAAAAAGATAATGGAAGGTGTTCCTCTTGTTAATGTAATTTTAGGAATATTTACTTTGGTTTTAATTTTTTTAATACCAATCATAATAAGAAAATTAAGAGTTCCGGATAATATTAGGTCGTATTTTTCTGCGGTATTAATTTCTATTGTTATTGGAACATTTATATCCAATCTTATTGGTCTGGAAGTAGAAAAAGTGAAATTAGGAGCAACCTTTAATTCTTTAAATGAATATGGTGAAATGTTATCCAGGTTTTTTCCCGGTCTCGAAATATTACAAAAAGAATATATTTTAATTGCATTGCCACTAGCTTTACAACTCATGTTATTAGGATATCTGGATAGTTTGTTAACGTCTTTAGTTATTGACCGAATTGTAGGAGAACAAACAAAAGAAAATAAGGAACTTGTTGCTCAAGGTATAGCAAATGGAATTTCAGGATTACTGCAAGGTATTCCCGGAGCACAAGCAACAATCAGGTCGGTTTTATTAATTAAAGAACAGGCACAAACTCGATTGGCTGGAGTATTGATAGGTGTTTTTGTGTTAATTTGGATTTTGTTTTTCAAAAACATGATATCATTGATACCAACGGCTGTATTTACTGGTGTTTTGTTTAAAGCCGGTTGGGATGTTTTGGATAGAGAATATATTGAAGTTTATATTACAAAGAATTGGAAAGCAAATTTTGTTAGAAATTTCCAAATGGGATTAGTTATTTATACAACACTTGTCACTGTTCTATTAGATTTAAATGTTGCTGTTTTTTCGGGAACGGCTATTTTTTACTTGACTAAATATTTTATGAAAAGTAAAAACATATTCGATGTTGAATCAGAATATGCAGATGAAATGGAAGGTTAGAAAATCAAAAAATCCGTCGAGAATTGCTTCAAGACGGATTTTTTATTAAAGTTAAGAATCTTAATACTTAATACTCCAATCTTACTACTCAAAATTACATCATTCCCGGCATACCACCACCCATTGGCATACCACCACCAGCGTTTTCTTCTTTAATTTCAATTAAAGCACATTCTGTAGTCAATATCATTCCGGCAACCGAAGCTGCATTTTCTAATGCTACACGGGTTACTTTTTTAGGGTCGATGATTCCTGCTTTTAACATGTCAACATATTCGTCAGTTTTTGCGTTATATCCAAAATCACCTTTTCCTTCGGCAACTTTAGCGACAACAACAGAACCTTCTAAACCGGCATTTTCAACTATTGTTCTTAATGGAGATTCTACTGCACGGGAAACAATTTGAATACCTGTAGCTTCATCTGCATTATCTGCTTTTAAAGTTGCTAAAACGTTTTTAGCTCTTAATAAAGCAACACCACCACCGGCAACAATTCCTTCTTCTACAGCCGCTCTTGTGGCATGTAAGGCGTCATCAACACGGTCTTTTTTCTCTTTCATTTCTACTTCCGAAGCAGCTCCTACATAAAGAACCGCTACACCACCGGCTAATTTAGCCAAACGCTCTTGTAATTTCTCACGGTCATAATCAGACGTGGTTGTTTCCATTTGCGATTTGATTTGGTTTACACGATTTTTAATCATGTCACCATTTCCTGCTCCGTTCACTAGGGTAGTATTGTCTTTGTCAATAGTCACTTTTTCAGCAGTTCCCAACATTTCCAACGTTGCATTTTCCAATGTGTACCCACTTTCTTCCGCAATAACGGTTCCTCCCGTTAAAATAGCGATGTCTTCTAACATAGCTTTTCTTCTGTCACCAAATCCCGGAGCTTTTACTGCTGCAATTTTTAAGGCTCCACGTAATTTATTTACAACCAAGGTTGAAAGTGCTTCCCCATCAACATCTTCAGCAATAATTAAAAGTGGTTTTCCTGATTGTGCTACTGGCTCTAAAACAGGTAATAATTCTTTTAAGGAAGAAACTTTCTTATCATATAATAAAATGTATGGATTATCTAATTCTACATTCATTTTTTCAGGATTCGTAACAAAGTACGGGGATAAATAACCTCTGTCAAACTGCATTCCTTCCACAACATCCACATAAGTATCAGTTCCTTTTGCTTCTTCAACTGTTATAACTCCTTCTTTACCTACTTTTCCAAATGCCGTAGCGATTAATTCACCAATTACTTCGTCATTATTTGCTGAAATAGAGGCAATTTGTTTGATTTTTTCTGTAGAACTACCCACTTCTTTGGCTTGTTTGCCTAAATCAGCGACAATGGCTTCTACTGCTTTGTCAATTCCTCTTTTTAAATCCATTGGATTTGCACCCGCAGCTACGTTTTTCAAACCTTCTTTTACGATAGCTTGAGCTAAAACTGTCGCAGTAGTTGTCCCGTCACCGGCTAAATCATTGGTTTTAGAAGCAACTTCTTTCACCATTTGAGCTCCCATATTTTCTAAAGGATCTTTTAATTCTACCTCTTTAGCAACCGTTACACCATCTTTAGTCACTGTTGGACCTCCGAATGATTTACTGATTGTTACATTACGTCCTTTTGGACCTAAAGTTACTTTTACTGCATTAGCTAATGCATCTACACCACGTTTTAAACCGTCACGTGCTTCTATATCGAATTTTATGTCTTTTGCCATTTTGAAATTGTTTATATTTTTTAAAGTTTAAGCTTTTAAATTTTTTCTAAATACTCAATACTTAGTTGAATTTATATAATTGCAAGTATGTCATCCTCACGCATGATTAAGTAATCTTTACCTTCTAATTTTAAATCTGTTCCGGCATATTTGCCATATAGAACGGTGTCACCAACTTTTACGGTCATGGTAAAATCTTTTTTGCCGTTTCCAACAGCGACAACTGTTCCTCGTTGAGGTTTCTCTTTAGCAGTGTCCGGAATAATAATTCCTGATGCAGTGGTTGTTTCGGCTGCTGCCGGTTCCACTAAAACGCGATCTGAAAGGGGTTTAATGTTTACTGACATAAATATTTATTTTTTATTTAATTAAATTTAATGCTTTACTATTAGTCAGAAATTATGCCAATTGCTAGTAACTGACATTTTTTCAGTGAATTCAAATAATTGATATTCAAAAAAAAATCCCGAGTTATCGGGATTTTTTCTATATAAATAAATAATATTATTCTGGTTTTGGTGCTGTTTCAGCCGGTGTTGATTCTACGGGTGCCGGAGTAGTAGCAGGTTTTGCTGTTTCTGTAGTAGCTGGTGCAGAACTTTTGTCAATTTTAACTGTTCCATCACCATCATTAAAAGCTAAACTGGAAAGCATAATCAATGCAATCAAGATGATGCCTAATGTCCAAGTGCTTTTATCTAAAAAATCGGTTGTTTTTTGAACGCCACCTATTTGTTGTGAACTGCCAAAAGTGGATGATAAACCGCCACCTTTAGGGTTTTGAACCATAATTACTACGATAAGTAAAAAACACACTACTGTTATTAATACTAAAAAAACTGAAAATCCCATTGCTATTGATTATTTTGTTGTAAAATTTTAATGTCTTTAATTCGGTCTGCAAAGAAAATACTTTTTTCCGGATATTTCAAAATTAATATTTCATAAGCTTGAATTGCTTTTGAAAATTTTTTTTGTTCTAAATAAACTCGAGCTAATGTTTCAGTCATTAAGTGCGTTGTATCACTAATTTCGATAGATTTCACAGGGGTTTCAACAACTTCTCGTGCCGGAGTTATTTTGGGATTTGTTTCAATAAACTTGTCAATAATTTCTAATTTCTTTTGTTTATCTGAAACATTTCCTACTTTTTGATCTTCTTTTTCTATTGGTTTTGCTGAAAATAACGGTTTTGAAACCTCAGTTTTTCTCTCAATTGGACTAATACTTGCTAATTGTAACCATTCCTGAAAAGAATGTTGCTCATTTTGAGTAAACGAAATGGGTTTGCCAAGTTGTAATTTTTCCTCAGCTATCGTATTCTCTTCAGCAATTTGCTTGTCATTTATTATGTCAATAGAAATTACCTCATTTATTGATTCTACAGGTATTATTTTTTCTTCAGGCTCGCTATAATTTACAGTAGTTTCTAGCTCTTCCACTTTTACAAATTCAATATCTGCAATTGGTTCAAATTCTACAGTCGGTAAAGTGGATTCTTCAACGTCCTGAATTTCAATGACATTATTGGTTTCAGTGAAAATGGCATAATCAATATTGCTTTCAACAACTTCAATATCCATGAGTTGAGCCAATTTTTGCTCATAAATATCTTTTTCAATGATAGTAAATTCATCTGATGTAATGAAGTCAAATAAAACACTTCGATCAGTTGTATGAGCAGCAGTTTGCTTTAATGCAAAGTTGTATTTATAACTGTCTTGGTTGTATAAGCCTTTTAAGTATAAGGCACGAGCACTTTGAAAGAAAGGAAAACTGTCAACCACTGTTTCTAATGCCTTGGCTTGTTTTTCATTTACCGCATTCGGGTTATTGAGCAGATATGTGTATTCGGATAAATTCAAATTATGTTATCGGTTAACTTTTAGATTCCTATTCAAAGTTAGAAAAAATTAACAATACCTGGCAATATAAAACTAAAAACTACCATTTTGCTAAAGAGGCATTAAAAATATCTTGTGTAATGCGTTCAAAAATATCATCTTTGGCAGCTTGTAAAGTACTTCCAACCAGTTGACTACTTGCAGGATAATCATGGAAAAAAGTAAAAGGTTTTTCAAAATTATCTTCTTCTTTTTTTGTATTGGTAAATCGCACGTTGACGGTCATGGTTAAACGGTTTTGAGCTGTTTTTTGATCAGCAGTGGCTGTCATAGGAGAAATTCTATAACCGGTAATTTCACCTTCATAAATTAAATCTCCTCCTGAATTTGTTAGACTTAAATTGGTTTGATTTTGAATCAAATCTTGTAATGCTAAGGTAAAATCCCGTTCAATTCCCGGTTCAATTAATTCGGCATTATTCTGAAAATAATTAACCTGAAATGTTTTAGCATCAATTTTTCCTGTGCCGGTAAAATTATAATATTTACAGCCGTTTATGGAAAACAAAATAATTATCATTAAACTAAATTGAATGGATTTTTTCATATTTTTTACAAATCAAACTGTTTAATTTTTCGGTATAATGTTCGCTCAGAAATTCCTAATTCATCGGCTGCCGCTTTACGTTTCCCTTTGTTTCTGTCTAAGGCTTTTTTGATGAGTTCAATTTCTTTTGCATCTAATCGCAATGTTTCTTCTTCTTCAACTGTTTCTGCAAATAAATAGTTTTGGCCGTCATCATCTTCTTCAAATTCAACTTGTTGTGAAAGATTTTTTGACGAAATAACATCAGTTCTGGGTTCTTCAAAGTCGATTTCGGTATCTTCTTTTTGACCGTAAATTTTTTGAATTAAATTTTTATTTGCTTCCTGTACTTTAGAACTGCCATTTTGCATCAGTTCTAACGTGAGTTTTTTCAAATCGTTTAAATCACTTTTCATGTCGAAAAGTACTTTGTATAAAATTTCACGTTCATTACTAAAATCACTTTCGGATTTTTTATCCTTTACTAATGCCGGTAAATTAGAGCCTTCCTGCGGCAAATAGGAATATAATGTTTGATATGAAATGTTTCTATTGGTTTCTAAGACAGAGATTTGTTCGGCAATATTTCTTAACTGACGAATGTTTCCGCTCCATCGGTATTTAAGCAACAAATCAACGGCATTGTCTTCTAATTTAATGGCGGGCATTTTGTATTTCTGAGCAAAATCAGCAGCAAATTTTCGAAATAATAAATGAATATCTTCTTTTCGTTCCCGTAAAGGAGGCAAATGAATGTCAACCGTGCTCAATCGGTAAAATAAATCTTCACGGAATTTTCCTTTTTCGATGGCATCAAACATATTTACGTTTGTAGCAGCTACTATGCGAACATTTGTTTTTTGTACTTGAGAGGAACCGACTTTAATAAATTCACCATTTTCTAAAACGCGAAGTAATCGTACTTGAGTGGTTAAAGGTAATTCGCCTACTTCATCTAAAAAGATAGTTCCACCATCGGCTACTTCAAAATAGCCATCGCGGGCTCCTGTAGCACCGGTAAACGAGCCTTTTTCATGTCCGAATAACTCACTGTCAATAGTTCCTTCCGGTATAGCCCCGCAGTTTACGGCAATATATTTGCCATGCTTTCTGTGCGAGAGGGAATGTATGATTTTAGGAATACTTTCTTTTCCCACACCACTTTCTCCGGTAACTAATACTGAAATGTCGGTTGGAGCCACTTGAATGGCTTTTTCAATGGCACGATTTAGTTTCGGATCATTTCCGATAATTTCAAACCGTTGTTTTATGTTTTGAACGCTTTCCATGATAATTATGAGGTTTGAATCTCATTATTTAGCCGTTAATTCGCGGCTTTTATTTATATCGTAAAATTTAATTTGATTGCATTTCACTTAATCCAACTGCTTCACCAATCAAAGTTGCTGTTGTACAATCGTTTATTTTTACCAAAACAAAATCACCTACTTTGTAATTTTCTTTCGGAAAAACTGCCACTGTATTTTCAGAATTTCTTCCACTCCAATGAGCCGATGATTTTTTAGACTCTTTTTCAATTAAAATTTCAACTGTTTGACCTACAAATCGCTTTGTTCTCTCCAAAGATAATTCTTGTTGTAAATCAACAATTTCTTGTAATCGCCGTTTTTTTACTTCTTCCGGCACATCATCTTCAAGTTTTCTGGCGGCTAATGTTCCCGGTCTTTCAGAATAAGCGAACATATAACCGAAATCATACTTTACATATTTCATTAATGATAAAGTGTCTTGATGATCTTCTTCTGTTTCCGTTGGAAAACCAGTTATCATATCTTGAGAAATGGAACAATTTGGGATTATCGTTTTAATCTTGTCAATTAAAGTCATGTATTCCTCACGGGTGTGCTGACGATTCATTTCTTTTAAAATACGTGTGCTTCCGCTTTGAACCGGTAAATGAATGTAGTTGCAAACATTGTAGTATTTTGCAATCACATGCAAAACTTCTTCATGCATATCCTGAGGATTTGAAGTAGAAAAACGAAAACGCATTTTAGGAAATTGTATAGCACACATTTCCAGTAATTGAGCAAAATCAACTGCGGTGGCTTTTTCCATTGCGGATGCCTTTTCATAATCTTTTTTCAGTCCGCCACCATACCAAAGGTAACTGTCAACATTTTGACCTAAAAGGCAAACTTCCTTAAATCCTTTACTCCATAAATCATTTATTTCTTGTAAAATACTTTGAGGTTCTCGACTACGTTCACGACCGCGAGTGAACGGAACTACACAAAACGTACACATATTATCACAACCTCGTGTAATAGAAACAAAAGCGTTTACGCCATTACTATTGAGTCGAACAGGAGAAATATCACCATAAGTTTCATCTTTCGATAGAATTACATTGATAGCATCTCGGCCTTCTTCTACTTCCTTCAATAAATTAGGAATATCTTTGTAGGCATCTGGTCCAACAACCATGTCTACAATCTTTTCTTCTTCTAAAAACTGACTTTTTAATCGTTCCGCCATGCAGCCCAACACGCCCACTTTCATGCTTGGGTTTATTTTTTTAACGGCATTGTATTTTTCTAATCGTTTGCGAATGGTTTGTTCTGCTTTATCCCGGATAGAACAGGTGTTAACTAAAACCAAATCGGCTTCTTCAAGATTTTGGGTAGTATTATATCCTTGCTCATTCAATATAGAAGCTACAATTTCACTGTCCGAAAAATTCATCGCACAACCGTAACTTTCTATAAATAGTTTTTTCTTATTGCTTTCTTTTTGTTCTAAAACTAAGCTTGTACCTTGCTTGTTTTCTTCAATTGTCTTCTCCATAATCAAATTTGTCTGAAATCTGTTAGCAAAGATAATACTAAAAATCAAAATCTGACAAGATGGCAGTTGTAGTTTAACAAAAATTTGATTGTATTGACGAGTTAAAATTTGGTTTTTATTTTTCAAAAATCAATAATTAAAAAAAAACCATACTTTTGTCACCAAACAAAAACGTACATGGCAAAGAATTTAGTAATCGTTGAGTCACCTGCAAAAGCAAAAACTATCGAGAAATTTTTGGGAAGCGATTTTCAGGTTGAGTCCAGTTATGGCCACATTGCCGACCTTCCTTCGAAAGAAATTGGAGTTGATGTCGAGAATGATTTTAAACCTAAATATGAAGTTTCTCCCGATAAAAAAGCGTTGGTAAGCAAACTGAGAACGTTATCTAAAAGTGCTGAAATGGTATGGTTAGCAAGTGATGAAGACCGTGAGGGGGAAGCTATTTCTTGGCATTTAGCCGAAGAATTAAAACTAGATCCAAAAAAAACCAAACGTATTGTTTTTCATGAAATTACTAAATCTGCCATTCAAAAAGCAATTGAAAATCCACGAGGAATAGATTATAATTTAGTTAATGCTCAACAGGCACGAAGAGTTTTAGATCGATTAGTAGGTTACGAATTGTCGCCTGTGCTTTGGAAAAAAGTTAAAGGCGGACTTTCTGCGGGAAGAGTGCAATCTGTTTCAGTTAGACTTATTGTGGAACGGGAACGTGAAATTCAGGATTTTAAAGCAGTTGCATCATACAGCGTTTCTGCTGAATTTTCAACCGAAGCAGGGAAAATAGTAAAAGCAAAGTTGTCAAAAAACTTCTCGACTAAAAAAGAAGCAGAGGATTTTCTTCAAAAAAATATAGGTTACAATTATAAAGTATCGGATTTAGAAACTAAACCAACTAAAAAAACACCGGCAGCTCCTTTTACAACATCAACTTTGCAACAGGAAGCCGCTCGAAAATTGTACTTACCGGTTGGAATTACAATGCAAATAGCCCAACGTTTATATGAGGCCGGACATATTACTTATATGAGAACGGATAGTGTGAACCTTTCTCAAGAGGCGATGGGTGCGGCTCAAGCTGAGATAACCCGTTCCTATGGAAAAGAATTTAGCAAGCCTAGAAACTTTACAAACAAATCCAAAGGTGCTCAAGAGGCACACGAAGCAATTCGACCTACGGATATGTCAAAACATACCTTAAACATTGACAGAGATCAAGCAAGATTATATGATTTAATTTGGAAAAGAACTTTGGCCTCTCAAATGAGTGATGCTGAATTGGAACGTACGAATGTTAAAATTGAAGCGAATAATCATTCCGAACATTTTTCTGCAACCGGAGAAGTAATCAAGTTTGAAGGTTTCTTAAAAGTTTATTTAGAAGGTAGCGACGAAGACGAAGAAGAGCAAGAAGGAATGTTGCCGGCCATGAAAGTGAATGAAAAATTAATTAATAATTCAATCACGGCAACAGAGCGTTTTTCAAGACCGGCCAGTCGATATACAGAAGCTTCCTTAGTGAAGAAATTAGAAGAACTTGGTATTGGTCGTCCGTCAACGTATGCTCCAACTATTTCTACCATTATCAACAGAAATTATGTTGAAAAAGGTAGTTTTGAAGGGCAAGAACGAAAATACAACCAAATAACATTAAAAGGAAACGATATTAAATCAGTAATTCTTTCTGAAAATAGTGGTTCAGATAAAGGAAAATTAGTGCCAACAGATATTGGAATAATTGTAAATGACTTTTTGGTTAAAAATTTTGCTACCATTTTAGATTATAATTTCACTGCTAAAGTGGAACAGGATTTTGACGAAATTGCCGAAGGAAATGAAGATTGGACAAAAATGATGCGTGATTTTTACAATCATTTTCATCCGAATGTATTAGATGTAGAGGAAAATGCCGATAGAGAAAGCGGAGAGAGAATTTTAGGGATTGATCCAAAAACAGGTAAACCCGTTTCTGTTCGTTTAGGGAAGTTTGGTCCAATGGCACAGATTGGTGATATCGATGATGAAAATAAACAATTTGCCAGTTTAGGAACAGAGCAGAACATCGGAACGATTACTCTAGAAGATGCATTGAACTTGTTTTTGTTGCCTAAAAATTTGGGTATATATAAAGGTGAAGAAGTTGAAGTGAATAATGGTCGTTTCGGACCCTATGTTCGTTTCGGAAAAACATTTATTTCCTTGCCAAAAGGAGAAGATCCATTAGACGTCTCTTTGGAAAGAGCTCAAGAGTTAATTGAAGAAAAAAACGAAGCTGATGCTCCTATTGGAACGTATGAAGGATTACCTATTCAAAAAGGAGTAGGGCGTTTTGGACCTTTTATTAAATGGAACGGGATGTTTATCAACGTAAGTAAAAAATACAATTTTGACAAATTAGCACAAGCTGATTTAAATGAGTTGATTGAGGATAAACAACAAAAAGAAATTGATAAAGTAATCCATGATTGGAAAGCTGAAGGAATTAAAGTTGAGAAAGCACGTTGGGGTCGATCAATTATTACGAAAGGAAAAATAAAAATAGAATTGAGTAAAGACATTGATGCTGAAAAATTGACGCTGACGCAAGTTCAGGAATTAATTGAGAAAAAATCTCCCGCCAAAAAAACAACAGCCAAAAAGACTGCGACAAAAAAGGCTGTAACCAAAAAGACAACAATTAAAAAGAAATAATTCATGGCATTTGATTTTTTAGAACCGGTTTCTGCTGTCGTTTTAGATTTTGTAAAAAAGCTGAACATGCAATCACTTGGTAAAAAAGTGGTTTTTCATACGAAAGAAGATTTTCCGGATTTGAATACTGCCAAAATTGCAATAATTGGTGTTTTGGATAACCGTGGTAATAGTAATGCGTTAACTGTTGATTTAGATTTTATTAGGAAAGAATTTTATGCTTTATTTCCCGGTAATTGGGAATCTTCAATCATAGATTTAGGCGATATACCGGAAGGGAACACCCAAGAGGATACCTATTATGCAGTTGCCAAAATAGTTTCGGAATTAATTAAGAAACAAATTTTACCAATAATATTAGGTGGTTCTCAGGATTTGACTTATGCCATGTATAGAGGTTATGATCAGTTAGATCAAATGGTAAATTTAGTAGCAATTGATAGTAAATTTGATTTTGGAAAAGAGGAGGTATTAAACACATCCGAATCTTTCCTCTCAAAAATTATAATTAACGAACCAACAAATTTATTTAATTATAGTAATGTAGGATTTCAAACCTATTTTAATTCGCAAGAAGAAATAGATTTAATTGAAAAATTATATTTTGATTGTTTTCGTTTAGGAGAAGTTTCAGCAAGTCCAGCTATTGCAGAGCCGGTCTTTCGCGATTGTGATTTAGTTTCTTTAGATTTAACAGCTGTAAAGTCATCAGATTCAGGAAATTTCAATATATTTACACCGAATGGTTTTAATGGGAAAGAAATTTGTGCTTTATCTCGGTATGCCGGATTAAGCGATAAAGTAACATCATTTGGAATTTTTAATCAGCATAATTCAAAAAATGAAAGTGTATTAATAGCACAAATTATTTGGTATTTTATAGAAGGATACAATTATAGGTCTTTAGAAACTCCAAATCAAAATACTTTTTTAAAATATATTGTTCCTATCGATGATTTAGAACTTATTTTTTTTAAAAGCCCAAAAACGGAAAGATGGTGGATTGAAATACCATTTTTTACAAATGTTAATAATAAATTAAAAAAAAATACGTTATTGCCATGTACACATGAAGATTATTTGCGAGCTTGCGACCAAGAAATCCCTGATAGATGGTGGAAAGTTCAAAGAAAGAATCTTATTTGATTGAAAGATAAGTATTACATATTTAACAAAAAAGTGCTTTTCGTCGATAATTTGTGTATTTTATCGATTTTTTTCTTTTCGTATAGTAAGTTTCTTATTAGTTTTGACTAGAAAATAAAAAGTAGAAGAAATAATTGCATTTTAAAAAAATTATAAATAGGTTTACGGCCTTAAAAATTCGAGTACATGATAACCCAAATTTATATGAAGAAGTTTATCGCATTATCAACTATTTTAGTTGTATTGGTTAGTTGTGGTTCCAGCGACAAAGGAGAGCTTGTAGGAGTTCGAGGTAAAAAGTGGAATCCGGAGAAACCTTACGGAATGTCATTAATTCCTGGTGGTGCTTACATTATGGGAAAATCGGATGATGATCCCGCCAATGTGCAAGATGCACCAACTAAAACTGTAACTGTTCGTTCATTCTATATGGATGAAACAGAAATCACGAATAGTGAATACAGACAATATGTGGAATGGGTAAAAGATTCTGTTACCAGAATGAAATTAGCTGTTTTAGCTGATGAATTAGGTCAAACATCTGCTACTGCCGGCGAAAAGGGTGGTGGTAAAAAAGGTGGAGGAAGCATTGGGGATTATGCGTTTTCAGATGCAGACCCTGAAAAAATGACTCCTTATGACAAATACATGTATGAGAATTATTACAGCATTGGAACTGATGATGATCCTTATGCAGGAAGAAGATTGAACAGAAAAGTGAAATTAATTACTGAAACTTCAAAATATCCTGATGAATATTATGTTGAAGTAATGGATTCAATGTATTTGCCGGTAGCTGAATCATTCAATGGCTTGCGTACTGTTGATGTGAATAAATTAGAATTCAGTTATTCATGGATGGATATTCAAGCAGCGGCTAAAGCAAAAACTGGTAAAAGATCTGAATTTATCAGAAAAGAAAAAGTAAAAATCTATCCTGATACAACTTCTTGGATTAAAGATTTTGCTTATTCTTATAATGAACCAATGCACAATGATTATTTCTGGCATCAGGCTTACAGTGATTATCCTGTAGTAGGTGTTTCTTGGAAACAAGCAAAAGCATTTTGTGCTTGGAGAACATTAAATAAAAATATTTACATTAAATCTAAGAAAAAGAAACAAGATTTAATTAATACGTTTCGTTTACCAACTGAAGCTGAATGGGAATATGCTGCTAGAGGTGGTCTTCAATCAGCAACTTATCCTTGGGGAAGTAACTATGCTAAAAATGACAGAGGTTGTTATTTAGCTAACTTCAAACCAAACAGAGGTGACTATGCTGCTGATGAAGCGTTATATACTGTAGAAGCGAAATCGTATGAGCCAAATAATTATAACTTATATAATATGGCCGGTAATGTTTCAGAATGGACAGATTCGTCTTATGATGCGGCTTCTTATGAATATATATCAACAATGAACCCAACGGTAGGAGATTTAAAAAACAAACGTAAAGTTATCCGTGGTGGTTCATGGAAAGATGTGGCTTACTTCCTTCAAGTGAGTACCAGAGATTATGAATATGCTGATTCTGCAAGAAGTTATATCGGATTCAGAACAGTTCAAGATTACATGGGAACTCAAGCCACCGGAAATGCGAAAAAATCCGGTAGAGCTAAATAATTAGAATTATTAACCAACTTTATATAATTAACTTAACTAACTAAAATTTATTATTATGGCAATTTTAAGTAAAAAAACAATGAATTTTGCTTATGGAATGGGAGCTGCGGTTGTAATCGTAGGTGCTTTATTCAAAATTATTCACTTTGAAATCGGGCCTTTAACAGGGAACGTAATGTTAACAATCGGTCTTGTGACTGAGGCTATTATTTTCGCATTATCTGCATTTGAACCGGTTGACCATGAATTGGATTGGTCTTTAGTATACCCTGAATTAGCTGGTGGCGAGGCTAAATCTAATAAATCTGTAAAAGAAGATGCACAAGGTTTATTATCTCAAAAATTAGATGCTATGCTTAAAGAAGCTAAAGTTGACGGTGAATTAATGTCAAGTTTAGGAAACAGTATCAGAAATTTCGAATCTGCTGCAAAAGGAATTGCTCCTACAGTTGATTCAATGGTAGGTCAGAAAAAATACAGCGAAGAATTGTCAATGGCTGCCGCTCAAATGGAATCATTGAACAGTTTATATAAAGTACAATTAGAAAGTGCTACAAGAAACGCTGAGGCTAATAAAGAAATCGCTGATAATGCAGCAAAATTAAAAGATCAAATGCAAGCTATGACAGCTAATATTGCTTCGTTAAACAATGTTTACGGTGGTATGTTGTCTGCAATGGGAAATAGAGGATAATTAGTTTTATCAATTTAAAAAACACTTAAAAACTAATTACAATGGCAGGAGGAAAATTAACCCCTAGACAAAAGATGATTAACCTGATGTACCTGGTTTTCATCGCTATGCTTGCACTGAATATGTCCAAAGAAGTTTTATCTGCTTTTGGATTAATGAATGAAAAATTTGAAGGTTCAAATAATGCAGCTGTTGCTTCAAATGCTCAAATGTTAACTAGCTTAGATCAAAAAGCTTCTGAGGCTGGAGGAGAATTTGCAGTTGCGGCAACTACAGCACACAAAGTTGAGAAAATTACTAAAGTTTTCTATGATTACATAGCTTCATTAAAAACTGACGTATTGGTTGGAACTGAAGTGGATGCTGAAACAGGAAAACTTCCATATGAATCAATGGATAAAGGTGATAACGTTGACCAATCATGGTTTAGTCCTGGTGGATATTCTCCAAAAGGAGAGGAAATCATCAAAACCATTGAAAAATACAAAGCAGATATGAAAGCTGCTTTGGGTAATAATAAAAAATTAGCACCAATTGTCGCTGAAATTGAAAACAAATTTAATGTAGCAAAAGTAAAGAATAAAGATGGAATCGAAATTGAATATTTAGATTATCATTTTAAAGGCTTTCCCGGTATTGCTTCATTATCAAAGTTGTCAGTTTGGCAAGGAGATATAAAAAAGGCTGAAACTGATGTTTATAATACATTGTTAGGTAAAGCAGCTGTTGCTGCGGCTTCTTATAGTAATTATCAAGCAATGGTAGTTTTAGAAAAAAGTGTATATTTCCAAGGTGAAACGGTTAAAGGTAAAGTTGTATTAGGTCGTTATGATGATAATACAAAACCAACTAAATTTGCCGGTCCTGGTAAAATCGAAAATGGTCAAGCAGTTATTTCATTAACAGCAGGGTCTGTTGGAGAGCAAAATATTAATGGACAATTTAGTTTCCTAGAAGATGGTAAAGAAATACCATTAAAATTTGAAGGAAAATATGTAGTTGTTCCACAGCCTAAAGAAGCTACAATTTCTGCTGATAAAATGAATGTCGTTTATAGAGGTGTTGTTAACCCAATGACTATTTCTTTTGCGGGTGTTTCTGATGTAGATGTGACTGCTTCTGCTCCTGGTTTAACTAGAGGAACAGGTTCTGGAAAATATAATATGAGTCCTGGTCAAGGTACTGAAGCAATTATTAATGTTACCGCAAAATTACCAGGTGGAAAATCTGCAAGTTCTAAGAGAGTTTTCCGTATCAAAGGTATTCCTGCACCAGTAGGAGCTATCGGTGGGGAGATGTATACAGTGAAAGGTGCTAAGTCAAGATTGGAAGTTTCTCAGATAACTGCAAAATTACCTGATTTTGATTTTGATGTTAAACTAAACGTTACTGCCTTTACATTCAAAGTTCCCGGTCAAGCAGCAGTTATTGTTTCCGGAGACAGAGTAAATGCACAGTGTAAAGCAGCTTTAGCAAGAGCAGGTAGAGGAGACGTTGTTACGATTTCTGATATCAAAACACAATTGGTGGGTTCTTCTATTATGTTGCCAAGAACAGCCCCAGTAATTTATGAAATACAATAATTAGGTAAGATTTTCGTTATTTTCTTAATTAACCTACAAATTATACACAATGAAAATGAATAAAGTTATAGCGTGCATGTCGGTTTTGTTGATAGCTCAAATGAGTATCGCACAATCCAATTTATTGAATGCTAAATCACCAAGTGAAATTGGCAAAAAAACGGCTGCTCAAGAAGAGAGTGATAACGACAAACCGCTTCAATACGGTTACGTGCATGATAGAGATGTATTAATGGGTAAAATGGTTTGGGAAATCATCGATTTAGATGAGCGTATTAATTTCCCATTATATTTCCCTATTGATACTGCTAATATCGGAAAAGACAGACGTTCTTTATTTGATGTGTTGATTAAAGAAATCAAAAGCGGAAAAATTACTGAAGTATATTATGATGATTACTTTAATACCAAAAAATCATTAAAAGATATGGCATCTTCTTTTACTTACATTGATACAACCAATGCCGGTAGAGAAGAAATAAACACCTATTTTGATGATTATAAATCTGGTGCAAAAGTTTTGGATCCTCAATATATTGACAAAAGAGAATTAAGTTCTATTGATGTTTCAGGATATAAAGTAAAAGGATATTGGTATTTTGACAAACGTCAAGGTGAAATGAAATACCGTTTATTAGGTATTTGTCCGGTATCTCCTGAAGCTCGTGAAATAGGTGTTGACAATCCGGATGTAATTGAATTATTCTGGGTTTATTTCCCTGCTACACGTGATGTTTTACATGAATGGAAAGCCTTCAACAACGAAAATTCTGCAATGCCAATGACGTTTGACCATTTGTTAAATTCACGCCGATTTAGTGGTGTGATTTATAAAGAGGAAAATGTTTACGGGGACAGACAAATTATGGAATACATGAAAGATAATGCCTTGAATCAACTTTTAGAATCTGAAAGAGTGAAAGAAAAAATCAGAGACTTTGAGCAAGATATGTGGAATTATTAATTCATATAATTAAATACTATAAAAACTCTTACTTCACAGTAAGAGTTTTTTATTTTTGTACAATGAAAGATTATTTAATAGTAGGCTCCGGTTTAGCCGGAATTGCTTTTGCAGAATTGGCTCTTCAAAACAATAAAACGATTACTGTTTTTGAAAATTATTCTCAAAATTCCTCTCTTGTTGCGGGTGGCTTATATAATCCTGTTATTCTTAAACGGTTTAGTGAAGTATGGAAAGCACAAGAGCAAATATCATTAGCCCAAGATTTTTATAGTGTTTTGGAAGGTAAATTAAACACGCACCTTGATTTTAAAGTGCCAATTTATAGAAAGTTGTTTTCCATCGAAGAACAAAATAATTGGTTTGTTGCTACCGATAAACCAAGTCTTGCTCCTTTTTTAGCTACGGAATTAAAGTACAACAAATACAACGGAATTGATTCTCCATTTGGTTTTGGCGAAGTTTTACAGTCCGGATATGTTGATATTGCTTTACTACTAAGCAAATACCAAAGTTATTTAACCAATCAGGGATTATTATGGAATGAAGCATTTCATTACGGCGATTTAGATGTGCAAAATGAATATGTCGTTTATAAACAGGAAAGATACAAGCAGGTTGTCTTTGCGGAAGGCTTTGGAATGCACGCTAATCCATTTTTTTCTAATTTACCACTGGATGGAACTAAAGGGGAATTATTAGTCATTAGAGCTCCTGAATTGAAACTGGATGTAATCATTAAATCATCCGTATTTATTTTGCCCATTGGAAACGATTTGTATAAAGTAGGGGCAACTTACAATTGGGAAGATAAAACACCAACACCTACTGCAGCAGGAAGAAATGAATTATTAACTAATTTGAAGGCATTGGTTCATTGCGATTTTGAAGTTGTTGACCATTTAGCTGGTGTTAGACCAACGGTGAAAGACAGAAGACCAATGGTAGGAACTCATCCAAAACATCCAAATCTACATGTATTAAATGGATTAGGAACTCGAGGTGTAATGCTGGCACCAGCAATGGCTAAAGCGTTATTTGAAAATATTGAAAATCAAATTCCTTTGGAAAAAGAAATTGACATCAAAAGGTTTAAAAAAATGAGTTGGGATTAACGTTGTTTGTTTTTCCAATCTTTATCAAAATGGACAAACATGTTGATCCAAATATTTCTGGACAATCGCAAGATAACCGGATAAGTTAGAATTAAAGTAATTACAATAGCAATAAAAGAATCAATTAGACCTAATCCGATAAAAACATTGGAAATAATAAACGCAGCAACGCCAAAGGCAATACTCAATCCATAACTCACATACATGGCTCCATAAAAAAAAGAAGGTTCCATTTTATAACGAGTGCCACAATGACTACAAGTATCATGCATTTTAAATATTTTACTCACGATATATGGATTTTTTTCTAAATACATACTTTCTTCTTGGCATTTAGGACAACTTCCTGTTAAAATGCTATTCAATTTGGATCCTTTTTTTAACATTTGCAAAAATTTTATACAAAGGTATCTTTTTCATAAGTTAACCAATGTAACATTTGTAACAAAATTATGCTAAACATACACAATTTATCGGTTTCCTTTGGAGGAACATTTTTATTTGAAGAAGTAACCTTTCGTTTGGGTTCAGGAGACAGAGTTGGATTAGTGGGAAAAAATGGTGCCGGTAAATCAACCATGCTTAAAATTTTAGCAGGTGATTTTAAACCTGATTCCGGAAGTATTGCCACGGAGAAAGAAGTAAAGATGGGTTTTCTTCGTCAGGATATCGATTTTGAACTGGGAAGAACCGTATTAGAAGAAGCTTA